>NZ_FOEB01000056.1:0-1102 GCF_900110515.1 Methylobacterium sp. ap11
AAACTGAGCCAACCTCGCCCCACATCGGCACAGCGCCTTCAGCAGCACACCATCTTGAGCATGATGGAGAGATGGCTCCGTGAGATCGAGGGGGTACAAACAAAGCAATCCCTGATGCAGCACGCTGTAGCCGTCAGGGAGTTCGCTAAGTCGCAACCATCAAGTTGTACTGTGATGAAGGTTGATCGCCGCAAGGCTGGAGAGTTCGTCAGTGACGTGCTTCTGAAATCTGGAGCCGCGCAGAAGACCATAAACCGAAAGCTCAGTTCTCTTTCAGCCATGTGGCGATGGCTTCAGAAACGCGGCTTCGCGAGCGACAACCCATGGGCGGGGCAAGGTAATTTCGGCAGTGTGGCAAGGCTCGACAGCGGCAAGCGGTCATACTCTGCCCGAGAACTTGTCACGCTGCTCAGCACCGATCCTCGAACAGTCATGGGTCAGCGCTACGGTGAGGTGCTTTTCGACCTCATGCGCCTTGCACTCCTGACTGGCTGCCGAATCGGCGAGCTTTGCCAACTTCGAAACGAGGACGTGATTGCAGAGCAGCAGGCGTTCCGCATTCCGGAAGGCAAAACCGAAAATGCTCGCCGTATCGTGCCCGTGCATCGGCTTGGCTGGCCGATCGTTCAGCACCGATTGGCAACATCATCTGACGGCTGGATTTTCTCGGGCCTGACACCAGCAGGACCAGACGGAAAGCGAAGCTGGATCGTGGTGAAGCGGTTCGCCACGTTCCGACAGAAGATGCTCGGTTCTAGTAAAGAAGTCGATTTCCACAGCTTTAGGCGATGCTTCGCCACCTATCTTGAGCGTGCGTCCACCCACACTCCAGCCGTGAACTCCAGCGTCATCGCCGAGCTTATGGGCCATTCAAAGGCGACGCTCGCACTCGCGGTGTACTCTTCAGGGCTTGTCCCCTCGCAGCTTAGGACAGCCATTGACGCTCTTGATTACGTCATTGAGCCCGAGGTCGTCATGCACCTCGGCGACAAGCTTCGAGGTGCATGACCCCCTCGATCTCACGGAGCCATCTCTCCATCATGCTCAAGATGGTGTGCTGCTGAAGGCGCTGTGCCGATGTGGGGCGAGGTTGGCTCAGTTT
>NZ_FOEB01000055.1:0-1202 GCF_900110515.1 Methylobacterium sp. ap11
CTTCCAAGGGTTCAGGTGCTTCTCAACCAATCACCGGTAAGGCCGATCCCGCAACGCTCCAAGCTTGACCATGGATGTGGGTAAAAGGAAGTCGGCGAGCACCGCGTACTCGCTCGTATCCTGCGAGAACGTCGTTTCTGCGCCGATCGATTTGCGCTCGCGGTGCGCCCGCACCGGCCGCTCGTCGATGCCACGCGCCACTTGGTAATAGTAGTCGCCCGCGCTGCCGAAGGCCGCCCGCAACTCGTCGAGTGAGCGTGCTTTGAGATCGGCGCCGGTCTGAATACCCAGGCGCCGCATCTTCGCTTCGGTCGCCGGTCCGACGCCGCGAAACTGGCCGATGGGTAGAGCCTCGACGAAGCTCGGCCCCATCGCCGGTGTGATGACGAACAGCGCGTCGGGCTTCCTATGGTCAGAAGCAACCTTGGCCAAAAACTTGTTGTAGGACACGCCCGCCGAAGCGACGAGCCCAGTTCGAGCGAGGATCGTGGCGCGGATGTCCCTCGCGACCTCAGTCGCGGTCGGCAGGCCCTTCAGGTTCTCAGTGACGTCGAGGTACGCCTCGTCGAGCGCCACCGGCTCGATAACGGGCGTGTGCTCCTCGAACACGGCACGGATCTCGGACGAAACGGCCTTATAGGCATCGAAGCGGGGCCGCACGAACACGAGGTTGGGGCAGAGCCGGCGCGCGGTGGCCGACGGCATGGCCGAGCGGACACCGAAGCGCCGTGCCTCGTAACTCGCCGCCATCACGACGCCGCGCTCGCGCGAGCCGCCCACCGCCAGCGGCCGATCCCGCAAGCTTGGGTCGTCGCGCTGCTCGACGGAGGCATAGAACGCGTCCATGTCGATGTGGATGATCTTACGCATGGGCGTGGAGCTGAAACCGCATCCCCTGTTGGCGACACGCGCGCGGTGCCACCTGCCTCGAAGTTCAGCGTTTGTTCCTTCTCAAACATGTTCGGTCAAGGGACCGTAGGCCGATACCAACCCGGATCGGCGCTTCAGCCCTCAACAGCCGATGTCCAAAAACCCTGTCAAGCAATCGAATGTCTGGAAAACGCTTGGAACCGAGCTTTCGCCTTGCGCGCCGCGAGGGACAGCTTAGAGCGCCTAACAGAACCGCTGGACCTGGCGGAGGGTGATGAGGCTGTCCTGCAGGAACGTGAAGGCCTCGTAGATGTCGGCGCGGTGTTCGTAGC
>NZ_FOEB01000053.1:0-2486 GCF_900110515.1 Methylobacterium sp. ap11
CGGACGGGCAGGCCTCGATCAACTGAAGCGCCGCATGGTTCTGGCCGCCTGATCCACGCAAGGTGAGCAAGAACCACAGAAACGGGGCAATCCCAGACGGAGCCGTGGTCGAACGGACAGACCGAAGGCCAGATCACCCGCTTGAAGCTGGTGAAGCGGCAGATGTTCGGCCGTGCCAATCTTGCCCTGCTCGAAGCTCGGCTGGTTGGCGCTGCGTGAACTCATCTGCACCGAGAGTGCGTCAGAGCCCTTATTCCACGCCTAATCACAGTCAAGGTCCGCATGTCTCACCTGCGATGCTGTCGCACCATAGCAGATAAGCGCCACAGTATGAAAGTACTATAAACGCATGGTGTCATCGCGCTGTGATGCGGTAGCATTGTAGCGCTACAATGCTACCGCATCACAGCACGGTGCCCCATACAGATACGTTCTGGAGCGAGCATGAAGCTGCCTCTCGCGCTACCGGCTGCCGAGCTGATGGCACTCCTTCCGCGCGGCCGCAGCTCGATCATCGATCCACTTCGCCTTCGTCGAACTTCGTCATCAGATCTTCCGCTCCGGTGACGCCAGCCTCGTCCGGCGATAGCAGTCGGAGGCTGGCGATCAGGCCACCTCGCCAAGGATCTCCCGCACCACCTGCGGCCGCTTCTCGACCATTGCCAAGAGCACGCGGGCAGGACCCTCCGGGCGGCGGCGCTTCTGCTCCCAGTTCCGGAGGGTGTGCAACGAAACGCCGATGGTTGCAGCAAAGGCCGGCTGAGCGAGTCCGGTCCTGGTCCGGATCTCGGCCACGTCCAGATCCTCCGGGACGTGGACAACGGTCCCCTCGGGAGGATTGCCCTCCATGTAGGCCAAGGCACTCTTGGCACCGCTCAGGATGCGGGTGAAACTGTCGGTCATCGGAGACACCATGTGGAGGGTTGCCGGTTCGTCAGCGCTTCTTGCTGCGCCGGTGAGCCGATTTGATTGCGGTGGCCACCTTCGTGAACTCGGCAACCTCCGCATCAGTGAAGTTTTCGCGATCCCCCTTGCTGAGGACGGCAACGAGGAACACGGGGATCGTCTCGTCGAGGTAGATCGAGACCACCCGGTAACCGCCCGACTTGCCCTTGCCGCGGCCGGCGACCCGACCCTTGCGAAAGCCGCCGGAGCCCTGGATTTCGTCGCCGTAGTCCGGCGTCTTGGCGTAGGTGTTGATCGAGCGTTGGCGCTCCGCCTCGGTCATGCCCGCCCGCTTCGCGTCGGCGAGGTAGTCGGGGGTCTCGACGACGGTGTGAAGCGGCTTGGATATGAGAGTGCGTAAGCCAATGGACTACATAAGTCAATGGCTTATGATGTACCGTGGATAGCTCGACCCGCTCGTTGCAGATCAGACTCGCAGCGCTCCCTCTCCCTTCACTAAGGCCGGCAGCCAAGTGATCGGCCTCGCCACGCATCTATGACGCTCAACCTCTTCGCCAGCACTGAAGCACCGCAGAGCTACAGCATTGTAGCATTGCAGCGCTATCATGCCAGTGTCCCTGTAGCTCCTTCGATGCTCCCCGCTTGTCCCCACGTGAGCGTCTTGCCACCCTGAAGGGCTCGCCCACGAAAGTCATCAGGACGCCTGAGGGCGGGAGATCGGCCCAAGGATCGCCGCGAGCAAAGGCCGAAATGCTGGCAGACTCATTGCCTCCAAGCTGATGACCGATCCACAAAAACGGGCCCACATCGTTTTGGCTATGGTGCGACCGCGTGGAGCCTGGCATAGCGCGCCCATGGCCGACGAAGTCCCGCATCCCTACTCCATCGAGGTTTCACCACTGCCTAAGCCGGAGGGAAACTTCCAGTGGGCGATCCGCCGGAGCGGTAAGCTGATTGAACGGTCCGACCGGCCCCACCGTAGCGAGGCCAAAGCCTTCGAGAGCGCCATGGAGGCTGTCGAGCGGGCCATGAAGCCGGGAGCCGATGGCGGCCGTCGCTGAGGGCGCCGCCGGCCGGGACACTCGGTCTCGCCCTCGTCGCCCGGTTGGCGCGAGTTGCCATTGGGGCCGAGCACTTAAACCCCATGCAGTCGTTCCGCATATCGGGCTCGACCGTACGGAAAACAGGTGTTTTCCGACATCCAAGATGGTCATTCGGGCATGTTGGCTGACGCCTGACGCTGACGAGCGCTTCATGGGTCTGCTGGCGACCCTTTGCGGCCCTTGGAAAGGTCCGCTTACAGGCTCCAAACCCCCGAAGCTGGTGGCTGCTTGGAACGGAAGCCGTCGAGGAGGGGCTTACGAGAAGCCGCGGCGTCATCACTGATGATTGTGATCCTCCCTCGGTTTCGCGGACACCTCTGATACGGTCGTTTCGGGCGGGGAAGGTGTTTGATGGCCAAGACACGACGCGAGTTCACCCCCAAGTTCAAACGCGAGGCGGTCGCTCTGCTCGAGAGCAGCGGCCGGTCGCAGATGCAGGTCGCCGCGGAACTCGGGATCCAGCCCTCCATGCTGCGC
>NZ_FOEB01000052.1:0-5454 GCF_900110515.1 Methylobacterium sp. ap11
CCCGGCAACCTCGTCATATGGCGTGGCTTTGCACGGCTCGCCGACATAGCGCTCGGAGCCGCCCTCACTCAGGCATCGCCAGGATGTGGGTAAAAAGGAAGTTGGGCGACCGCGTCGAGAGGGACGAGGTCGTCGCGGTCCTCGACATCCGGGAGGTCGCGGATGCGAAAAGCGAGTTCCTGACCTCATCGGTCAAGGCCGATCTCGAAAGGACGAACTTCGACCGCCAGCAATCGCTTTGGGACAAGCGCATCTCGTCCGAGCAATCATTCCTGCAGGCGAAGTCGATCTATGCCGAAGCGGCATTGGCGTTCGACCTCGCGCGGCAAAAGCTGTCCGCACTCGGCCTGAACGCGATGGATGTCGCCGCCGCACAGAAGCGCGAAGAGGTGACGCCGAATACGTCGAGCCTTCGGCGGTACGAGCTTCGGTCTCCCCTCAAAGGGCGTGTCGTTGAGCGCAAGGTCGACATCTGCACGACGGTCGGTGGCGTCGGCGACCCCTCGGATCTCTATAAATTGACCGACCTCACGAACGTCTGGGTCGAACTCGCCGTCGCCACGGTCGAACTTCCGAGTATCCGCGAAGGCGCAACCGTCGTCATCACCCCGAGTTCGGACGGGGATGGCCGCCGTGCGGAAGGGCGCGTGATGTTCATCAGCCCCCTGCTCAACCTGGAAACCCGCTCGGCGCGGATCGTCGTCACCCTTCCCAATCCAGACCTGACATGGCGTCCCGGCACGTTCGTCACCGCGGAGATCGAGATCGCAAAGGAGCCGGTGGCGGTCCGGCTTCCGAAGGCGGCCTTCCAGACGCTCGGCGGCAAGCGCGCCGCCTTCGTACGGACCCCGACCGGGTTCGTGGCGCGTGCCGTCAAGATCGGACGTTCGGACGACGACTTCATCGAGGTCGTATCCGGTATCTCGCCCGGGGATGGCGTGGCGGTCGGCAACACCTTCCTGCTGAAGGCCGAACTCGGCAAGTCAGAGACGGATCGGTGAGGCGCGACGACCGATGATTAGCCGCATCCTCGACTTCTCGGTCCGGCAACGCTGGCTCGTCCTCCTGCTCACCCTGCTCGCCGCGGCGTTCGGGGGCTACTCGCTGACCAGGCTCCCCATCGACGCCGTTCCGGACATCACCAACAACCAAGTCCAGATCAACACCCTCGCGCCATCGCTGTCGCCGGTCGATATCGAGAAGCAGGTCACCTACCCGGTCGAGACCGCTCTCGCCGGCATCAAGGGGCTCGAATACACCCGCTCGCTCTCGCGCAACGGCTTCTCGCAGGTCACCGCCGTCTTCGCCGACAAGCTGGACATCTACTTCGCCCGCCAGCAGGTCGCCGAACGGCTGTCCCAGGCCCGTGCCACGCTCCCGCCGGGCATCGAGCCCCGGATGGGGCCGATCTCGACCGGGCTCGGCGAGATCTACATGTGGTCCGTGCGGTACCCGAAGCCGGATGCCCGGATCGTCTCGCACCCAGGCAAACCCGGATGGCAACCGGACGGCACCTACCTGACACCGGAGAAGCAGCACCTCGGTTCGGAGCTCGAACGCTCCGCTTATCTGCGCAGATCCAGGACTGGGTCGTCCGCCCTCAGATCCAGACGGTGCCGGGCGTGGCCGGCGTCGACGGCATCGGCGGCTTCGAGAAGCAGTACCATGTCCAGCCTGACCCGACGAAGCTGACGGCCCTCGACCTTTCGTTCAACGATGTCGCCAGGGCGCTGGAGGCCAACAACGCCAACCAGGGAGCCCGCTACCTGGAGGACAACGGCGAAGGGTACGTCGTGCGCGCGGCCGGCCGCCTGGAGAGCATGTCCCAGATCGGAGACGTCGTCGTCGCCACGCGCGGCGGTGTCCCGGTGCGCATCAAGGAGATCGCGGAGGTTCGCATCGGTCGCGACCTCCGCACCGGCTCCGGCAGCGAGGACGGCCAGGAGGTCGTGATCGGCACCGCCCTGATGCTGATCGGCGAGAACAGCCGGACGGTCGCCGCCGCGGTCGACGCGCGGATGGACCGGGTCAGGCACTCGCTGCCCCCGGGGGTCGAGATCCACACCGTCCTCGACCGGAGGCTCCTGGTCGAGGCGACCATCCGGACGGTCGCCAAGAACCTCCTCGAAGGCGCTGCCCTCGTCATCGTCATTCTGTTCCTGCTCCTGGGGAACATCCGGGCCGCCATCGTGACGGCCTTGGTCATCCCGGTCGCCATGCTGATGACAATGACGGGCATGGTCCAGGCGAAAATCTCCGCGAACCTGATGAGCCTCGGCGCACTCGACTTCGGCCTCATCGTCGACGGGGCGGTTATCATCACGGAGAACGCCCTGCGGCACCTCGCCGAGCGACAGATACAAGCGGGAAGGCAGCTCGACCTCGGAGAACGGCTGCAGACCGTTCGGGCATCCGCCGAGGAGATGATCAAGCCGTCACTCTACGGGCAGGCGATCATCATCCTGGTCTACGTGCCTGTCCTGACGTTCACGGGCGTCGAGGGCAAGATGTTCGAGCCGATGGCGCTCACCGTCATCCTCGCCCTGGTCTCGGCCTTCGTCCTTTCGCTGACGTTCGTTCCGGCGATGATCGCAATCTGCATCACCGGACGCGTCACGGAGAAGGACAACGTCCTCATTCGAGGGCTTAAGGCCGCTTACAGGCCCGCGCTCGGCGCTGCCGTACGGCTCCCGTTCGCCTTCGTCGGCGGCGCCCTCGTGCTCCTGCTCGGGACCGGCCTGCTCTTCACCCGGTTGGGCGCCGAGTTCATGCCGACGCTCGACGAGAAGAACATCGCGTTGAACGCACAGCGGATACCTTCGACGTCCCTGACGCAGTCCCAGTCCATGCAGGTCAAGGTCGAGGAGGTCATCTCCGGCTTTCCCGAGGTTGCCTACGTCTTCTCGAAGACGGGCACCGCCGAGGTCGCATCCGATCCGATGCAGCCCAACACCTCCGACACCTTCGTGATGCTGAAGCCCCAGGAGGAATGGCCCCAGCCCTCGCTATCGAAGGCGGCGCTGCAGGACCGCATCGAGAAGGCGATCTCCGAACTCTCAGGCAACGTCTACGAGTTCTCGCAACCCATCCAGTTACGCTTCAACGAACTGCTGGCTGGAACGCGTGGCGACCTCGCGGTGAAGGTGTTCGGCGACGACTTCGACGCCATGTTGCTCGCCGCGAACCAGGTCGCCTCTGCCCTGCGTGCCACCGACGGCGCCACGGACGTGAAGGTCGAGCAGGTCGCCGGCCTGCCGTTCCTGGAAATCGCGATCAACAAGGGCGAGGCCGCTCGTCTTGGCCTGAGCAATACCGCGATCCAGGAGGTCATCGGGGCGGCGATAGGCGGGAAGGACGCGGGCTTCGTCTTCGAGGGCGACAGGCGCTTTTCCATCGTCGTGCGACTGACCGACCGGGTGCGAGAGGATCGCGAGGCGCTCGAAAACATCCCGGTCCCACTCCCGATTGGCCAGAACGGGCGCGCGGGTTCCATCCTCCTCAAACAGGTGTCGAGCTTCTCCGTGGCGGAAGGCGCCAACCAGATCAGCCGTGAGAACGGAAGGCGTAGGATCGTCGTCACGGCGAACGTCCGCAGTCGCGACGTCGGATCTCTCGTGTTCGACGCTCAGGCGAAGGTCGCGGCCAGATTGGTCCTGCCGACCGGATACTCCATCACCTGGGGAGGCCAGTTCGAGAATCTCGCTTCCGCCAAAGACAGATTGGCTGTCGTGCTGCCGGTCTGTTTTTTCCTCATCTTCCTGTTGCTCGCCTCCGCTCTGGGCAGTGCGCGTGATGCCGTTCTCGTGTTCAGCGCGGTGCCGTTGGCGCTGACCGGGGGCATCGCCGCGCTTTGGCTGCGCGATCTGCCGTTTTCGGTTCCCGCCGCGGTCGGGTTTATCGCGCTCTCGGGCGTCGCCGTGCTCAACGGCCTCGTGATGCTGACCTATATCAAGCAGATCGTCGCCGAGGGCCGTCCGGTGCACGAGGCCATCGTCGAGGGGGCGCTCACCCGCCTGCGGCCTGTCGCGATGACCGCACTTGTCGCATCCCTCGGTTTCGTTCCGATGGCACTCGCCACCGGGACCGGGGCGGAGATTCAACGCCCCCTGGCGACGGTGGTCATAAAGTGGCGTCTGAACGTCGAGGGCCATATCCGCCGATGATTTCGAGCAAGTCGTTATAGAATGAATCAAAGTATAGGTTGATCCGATTTAATATTAGTAATATTCAATATCCGGCAGCATAACGGATAATATCACGGGCAGATACATTTTTTTATCTTTTGCCACCGCTGGGCTGGCATCGACAGCTGTGGCCAAGCCGCCTCAATTTAGGAACGACTCTCCTGCTACTTTTGTCGAACCCGTCAGGATACCCCATAAGCACTGCTCTGGCTCATGCATCAGTCGTGGATCGATGCAATGGTACTGCAAGCCGGATCAAACAGGTCAGGAAGTTGTGGCCGCTGGGACCTGCCAATGGCAGCTTTCGGAGGCTAAGCGGCCATTCCAGCGGCTCTGGTCGAAGGGCCGCTTATGGCGCATTGCTGACGCATAGCCGACACGGAAGGCCGGAGAGTCGTCCCCAATAAAAATCTGTGGCGCTTCCATTTAACGGAAAAATTCGTTGCCTTGACGTTTGCTGGTCGCTCAACGGCCATGAAGTTTTTGGAATTCCTGGAAGACTATCCCTGTCCGTGGCGAGCCAGGCCATCCTTCAGCTGCTACGCTAATCGACGATACAAGCAGCGGAGATTTTCGAGGCTTCGCTGCTGTGTCGGCCCAGTGGTCCGGGGGCGCACGGGACTGTAACCTGAGTCAGGCCCCTGCATGGGATTGCCCCGTTTCTGTGGTTCTTGCTCACCTTGCGTGGATCAGGCGGCCAGAACCATGCGGCGCTTCAGGAGATCGAGGCCTGCCCGTCCGTAGCACTGGCGCTTGATGAGCTTGAGCCGGTTGACCTGGCCTTCCGCCTGGCCGCTACTCCATGGCTCCCTGAGAGCAGCCCGGACGGCAGCGATGTCCACCTCCAATCCCGAGGCGAACGTCGCGATGGCAGGAGCGTCGCAACTCCGTGCCTGCGTGATCCAGGCGGCGATGTCCGCTGCGGCGTCCGCATCCTGATCATTGGTGGCGGTCTTGCCCTTCCCGGCGGCGCGCACCAGGGCCGTGAAGCGGCCAGCCAGACCCGTGATCGTCCGTGCGGTGTCATCCTGCTCGACGCGTCTCACCACAGCTGCGTCGCCCGCATCCAGCCCCGAGGGTGGCTGGACGAGCAACCACGCCAGCTGCCGTGCGGGCGGCAATGGAGCTTCCGTGCCAGGCCGCTGCGATGCACTGGCCCTCGCACGGAGGGGCTTGCGGCCTGATCGGACCGGCCTCGTCCGGCGCTCGGCGACGAAGCGGTGCACCTGCCGGCTCGTCCCCGGGTAGCCCCTGTCCCGGATCTCGCGCC
>NZ_FOEB01000051.1:0-5832 GCF_900110515.1 Methylobacterium sp. ap11
CGGGCATCGGCATGCGGGTGACGAGCCGCAGCACGGTCGCGCGGCTTGCCGGCATGTGGAGGTGCGTGAGGAGACGCGCGCCACCTGCACCGCCGCAGGCGAGGCCGACCCTGGCCTGCGCCTCGCCAAGCCGCCGCGTGCGCCGGGCGCGCGGTGCGAGGAGGGTCATGGGCGTCTCGGCGAAGGTCCGGCGTCGGCAGGCCGGGTTGAGGCAGTAGAACCGCCGCACCTCGATGCGGAGCCTGGTCTGCGATGCCGACACTGGCAGGTCGGCGGGCTGGCGGTGATAGCGGCTATGGACGGACCGGCTCGCCTGCCCGCAATCGGGACATCGGCCGCTGGCTGCGTCCAGTCGCACAGGGATGATGAGGTGATCCTCGTGCTGCTCTACGAACCGCGCGACACGACACTCGGGGATGGCGAGGGAGATATCCATGCCCATCCACGATGGGGAGGGCAGGCTCACCCTTCAGCGGCCCGAGTCAATCCACCGCCATCCACGCAAAACGAGCAAGAACCACAGAAACGGGGCAATCCCACGTCGCGATCGTGCAGCATGTGGCAGCGCTGGCAGAACGCTGCCAAGTTAGTGTCCTCGTTGTTGGCCGTGTCGTGGTCGCGGTGAGCTGCCGCCAGCACCACCTTCGTGATGCGGATCCGGGCAAGCAGGTCCTCGTTGCGCAGCCGCTGCCGGAGTCTGCGTCCCCGGCCGTCGCGCCAGCCTGAGATCTCGGCATCCCACCACCGGCCGTCGCCCAGGTGGAAGACCCGCTGCAGGTGCGGACGGGCGCATTCCTCGCACCGGCCCCGCGCCCGGCGGAAGCGGATCGCGTCGGAGAGCTGGGGCCAGTCGATGGGGTAGAAGAAGCGGTGCTCCGGCCGGATCGGCATCCCTGCTCCCCGGTTCGGCGGGCTTGCTGTCGAACGGACTTAGCAGTTCCTGGGGGCAAGCTCGACCCAGCAGCTGGTAGGCCGGGACGAACGGGAAGCTGTTCAGACTGCGCCGGCCTGGCCTGCCTATCGCGAGAGGTCGCGGGGGCGATACTCAATGCGACACGCCAGCTACAGCATATGGGGCAAAGTGGAAAAAACCAGTAGGTTAGTAATGCTACCAACGAATGAGCTTTCTCAGACCGTAGCCGCAAGCACCTCCCACCGCGCTCGCAAGTATGGCAAAAGGAAGCGATTGCAGCCAACCCACATCGGCAAGCCATGCAACAGTCACCAAGCCTGCTGCGATCGCTGACGTCATAACAAAAAACATGGAACTCTCCATCTTAGGCTAGCAAAAGCCTAAGAAGACAGCCTTCCTAGGGTTGTTATGTATTGCCAGATGACGTATTTTTTATATCATTACAATAAAAATTATTTCATCGGTAAAGACAGTAGAGTACCTGTGGAGAAATAGAAACTCTATCTGCATCTCGGTAGAGATGACATGCTGATACCGATCAATACGGACCGAGCGATAGGGTTCCATTAGGAATTTGTAGAGTGCTGGAAAATCGCGCAGCATCAACGGGATCGTGATCAGGTCGCGCTACCGGATCCGGCCCCTGAAACAGATCGCCTATTGCCTTGCGCCGGAGCATAGTGCGCCGATGGCAGTGCGATCCTGCGGCCGCCCTCATCACAGGAGCGCACGGATTGCGGCGACGGATCAGTGGAGCGCTGACCGTTCCAGTGGTGCTGTGGCGTAGGCACGCGAGGCGGGAATGAAATCCCGGGCCATCTCGCGTGCCATACAGATCATCTCTGCGTCGGAGGCGTTGGCTGCGTTCAGATCCTCCCAGGCTGGGCGACCCGGAGCAAGCCGCCGCATCAGTTCGTGGAGCTCCCGGGCGATGGTGTCCAGATAGCGGTGATCAGTGGAAAAATAGGTCATTGAATAGTTCTGCATTTTACGAGCTGCATCAGTGCCGCCTTGAAAGTCGTGTGTATGTCATCGAGCTGCTCTAAGCGATTGCCTTTTATCAACTCGGCATAAACGTGATCTCTTCCTCTGGCGCCTCGCCGACGACGGACGTGTCCGATCGCGTTACCATTATGATAGACTTGCCTCACTCGCGAATTTAAATCAGGTTCTGGGGTTCAAAACCAATCAAAGTTGAAAGCCATCTCTTACATGCCCTGCAGGACGCTGCAACAGTAAGGCGCTTGGTTGGCAGGAATCACCTAGAGACACTCTCGGCAAGAACTTTTCATCGAGGGCGCGCCTCACTTGTGTCTCCCGTGGTTCGGGTCGGCCGCAAGACATCACCACTGAACGTGGTTCAAGACTGGGTTGAGCGAGGTGCCGAGGGCGTCGGCGGTGCTGTAGGCTCGGCGGGGATTGTGGCCGCGCCTCACCCCTCTTCCGTACTGCTTGTCACCAGGAAGTCTCGGGCCCAGTCGTAGCCGAGCCGGATCAGATTGGCGTGCCCAGGGTCGGTCATGTCGAGATCGTCCCAGGCGGGGAAGCTCGGGATCTGCCGACGATTGCGCTCGTAGAGATCGTGAGCGACGACGTCGATCCGATCGCGATCCGTGGGAGGGTGGAGCCATCGCTGTGTTTCACCCATCGCGCTCAACGTCGCCCGTCCTGGCTTCGGTTTTCACCACACGGAGATGATAGGCCTCATTAACGTTAAGAAAACATCATTTTAAGTGCAACGATGCTCTAACACGCCAAGGATCGTCGCCGGACAACCGTCAGAGCGGCGGCTGCACAGCCAGGGTAGGCATGCCTCGCTATTTCCTTGACGTTCAGGATGGGCATTGCGACCGGGACGATTTGGGTATCGAACTGGCTTCCCTCAATGAGGCGATCGCACAGGCCGAGTGGACCCTGCCGGCTATAGCTCTCAATCGGATGCCCCGTGATGGCGATCACGTCTCTCTGGCCGTGGTCCGCGACGAGGCGCGAAAGCCGGTCTACACCGCCACCCTGTCGGTCAGCGGGCTACGCCTCGATCCCTGAGGCTCATGCAGCCCGGCCACGCCCTCACATGAGGGCTTCGATTGCGAAGACCTGCGCCAGGGCGCCCCTCAATCGCGGGCGATCGAGAGTGGCGGGCTGAACCCCTACCGGGGTGAGGCTCAACCCGCCGGCCTCACCGAACGGGGGAGAACAGTGAGACACCGCACCCTTATGATGATTGCGCGCAATTGAATAGTTAAAAATCGTACATGTCCGCTGTCTTATGGACCGCTACGCTTCGCGATCGTCCTGCACCACCTATGGATCCTCGCCCCGGCTCGCAAGCTGGTGGATAAGCGGAAACAGCGCTTTAAGGCTACGAGTGACGCCATCAAGAACGGGATCGTGTTCACTACCGAAGTTGCGAGTAGGGACGTTGGCTTCGGTGAAGCTTGAGTTGGCGATCGGCATTGGATCCCGCCCAGGATTGACGGGCATCAACTTCCATATGTGCGAGTAGTTTCAAAAAATTATCAACGAGCCCATATCAATGATACATGCCTAGCTGGCAATTATCTCGACCACGATCGATTTGCCAAACAGAGGAAGTTCAGCCAATATTCGCAGCTGGACGATTGAACAAAGCCCTCTGATGCCGAGGACGAGGGTCAACGGGAGGTTCTAAAGCCTCCTGTGAACCCCGTGCAGATCTAGGGTCAAATCCTCGTCAGCTTGACCATGCGAGGGACCGCTTTCGACCCTCAGCGGTCCTTCGTGGTGCTGCGATCTGATGGCTGCTCCTGCCGCGAAGCGGACGCGCCGCCACGTAGCAAGGTCAGGAGCTTTACTGGACAACCGCTTCGGCCGCGTGTTCGACCGAGCCGCGCTGGATGCCCTGGTAGCCGAGCCACCCAGTGTAGAGGCCGACGAGCACTATCAGCACGCCCGAGATGTACGGCGCGCGTCGAGCGAAGTCGCTGAACCCGGACCAGCGCTTCTGGACGTGGCGCACGCTCAGCGCGGCCAGGACGCCCGCCGAGACCATCGTCAGCGCCAGCCCGATCGAGAAGCAGACCACCAGCACGAAGCCGAGCGAGAGCTGCTTGAGCTGGATGCACAGGAGCAGCACCGTGATCGCGGCCGGGCACGGGATTAACCCGCCAGTCAGGCCGAACATGACGATCTGGCCCGTGGTGACGGTGCGCCCCTCGAAGCGCTTACGGATGTCGGCCGCGTGCGCGCGGGCATGCGCATCGTCCTCGTCGCCGAGGTTCATGTGGTCGTGGTCATGCCCATGGTCGTGCTCCTCGAACGCGATGGCGTGGGTCTCCGAGCCCTGCGCACCGTCGAGCCGCAGGTGTGCGGTGAAGGTGTGCGGCTCCGGGATCGTCTCCTGGCTCTCCAAAACGTCGCCCTGGCGTACGAAGCCGAAGGTCTGGCGCGAACCGTCCGGGCGCACCGTTTCGAGCATCACCCGCTGCGGCGGCGGCAGCACGCCCTTCTCGCGGGTGAGCCGCCAGCGCGGGGGCACGCCGTCCTCGAACACCTGGAGCCCGAACACGCCATCCCGCGTGGTGACGCGCTGCGCCTCGTCGTGGTGGTGATGGTGGTCCTCGTGCTGCTCGCGCCACGTGCGCCAGAGCATCCAGACGGCAATGCCGACGATGAGAACCGCGGAGGCGAGCTGGAAGTACGGCTCGGAGGCCTCGCCCGCATACTCGCGCCCGAAGTACTGCCCGCCGAGCGCGATCAGCCATACGACCGCCGTGTGCGAGAGGGTCGCCGCCAGCCCGAGCAACACCGCCTGCGTGACCGTCCCGCGCACGGCGATGATGAACGCCGCCATCATCGTCTTGGAGTGGCCGGGCTCAAGCCCGTGCAGGGCGCCGAGCAGGATGGCGGTCGGCACGAAGAGCCAAGCGTGCGCGGTCCCCTGCGCGAGCAGGTCAGTCAATGAGGTCATGAGGTCTCGTCACTTGAGGTAGGTCCGCACCACCTCGATCAGCTCGGCCGCGCCCTTGGCGCGGTCGGGGTCCGGCTCGGCGTCTGGGTTCACGACGTGGTGGCGGATGTGATCTTCCATCAACTCGGCGGTCAGACCGTTGATAGCCCCGCGCATTGAGGCGACCAGCATCAGGACGTCTGTGCAGCCGAGTTCGGCCTCCAAGGCCCGCTCGACGGCTTCGGCCTGCCCTTTGATCCGGCGCACCCGCGCCAGCAGCTTGGTCTTGTCCTTGACGGTGTGGGACATCGAAGGTCTTTCCTGTTGGGTCATATAGGGGGGTACCCTATATACTATCGAGTGCGGACATTGCCGCAGAGGCGGAGAGGCCTCGTACCATGAAGAAGGATGACCCCTGCATCGGGGTGTGCCGGTGGGACGGGCGCACGGGTTGGTGCGTGGGCTGCGGGCGTACCGTCCCGGGGATCAAGGCGTGGCGGAAGCTCTCGCCCTACCGGCGCACCGCACTGCTGCGCGAGCTACCACGCCGGGTCGCGGAATTTCGGCTCTCACCCAAGAAGCAGACGCAGCGCTGACCGACCGGCAATGGCTGCAAGCCACCCGGTGCGGACCCTCGCACGCTCAAGCTGATTGGTTTTTGAGCCTGGGGGAGGCCAGGGCGACAGGGTGTTGGCTCTACCCTGTCGCACACGGGCTAATGTCACGGTGCAGCGGCTTCAGCCTTCTTCGGCCGCCCGCGGCGGGCCGGCGCTGCCGCAGGTTCAGTTTGCGCCACTGCCCTACGAGCCGCCGCGGCGTCGCGCCGCCGCTGCCCGAGGCCTAGACTCTTAGCCATCTCAGAACGTGCGGCGGCGTAGGTCGCGGCGACCATCGGGTAGTCGTGCGGCAGGCCGAACTTCTGGCGGTACTCGGCGGGGGTCATGCCCTGCGAGGTGAGGTGGCGCTTGAGCGAGCGGTAGGGCTTGCCGTC
>NZ_FOEB01000050.1:0-7678 GCF_900110515.1 Methylobacterium sp. ap11
GGGCCTCCTCCCGCAGAAGGAGCCCAGCCTACGGCCTGGGTCAGGTTTCAGTCGGCGACTGGGTCAGTTTCACATCGGCGGCTACAAGATCCATCAACCCACATGCACCGAGAGTGCGTCAGAGCCCTTATTCCACGCCTAATCACAGTCTTGCTCCTGACGGAGCGGGGGCGATCCCCGCTCGACAGCGCCCCAGAAGGCCGGGAGCGGCCGCGATCACCGCGGGAGGCGAAGCCGGGAGCGGCCGCCCGCTTGCGGAGCGGACCCCTTGAGGGTTGATCGCGGAAGGCCGCAACGGCCTATCGGGGTTGCTGCGAGAGAGCGGGGTCGTCCACCGCCGGCCGGGCGCGACATCGGCATGATATCGATGTCAGGACGATCTGCTGCCAGTGCTCCGATCGCCCCGGTTCGCCCGCTCGTGCCGTGGCGATCCTGCCTCTAGCGCTCACGCGTCCGACGCGCGGGATGGCGGGATGCCGAGCCTCTCCTCACAGATCGCAGCGACGATCTCGCGGAGGGCACCGATACGCTCGACGAGCCAAGCCAATTCCTCGCCGGTGATCTCGTAGTGCGGGGAGTAGCGGGCATCGACATAGGCCCGGTCGAGCCGGGCAAAGCAGCGCCGGGCGAACCGCGTGTCGCGCGGCCACGCCGCGATCAGCCGGGCGTCCACGCCCTCGGCCAGCGGCCGCAGGCGATTCAGGCGATGCAGCTTCGGGCTGTAGAGGGTCACCACGAGCAGGACGCAATGGTAGAGCCGTTCCGTCGCTTGATGCATCAGGAATGCGGCGTCACGTGGTACTTGGTCGGTGATGCTGTCGCACGCGAGCTTGAGAGCGTGATGGGCCAAGGGAAACCATTGCTCGAAGTGCCGGGCGGCCTCGGCGCGCCGTTCTTGCTCGGACAGCAATTTCGGCGAGGCGAGCGCGAAGCCCTCGACCTCGTAGAGCACGATCCCGTCCCGGGCGATGTCCACGAAGAAGGGACGACCATAGGCGAGTTGGTCGTTCAGGTCGTGGATCGAGTGGACGATGAAGCTCACCTGCGTCCTAAGGCGGCGCGTCACGGTCAACTCGCGCAGCAACCGCTCTTCGGCCCGCTCCCAGAAATCATGCGGGTCGGTGAACCGCTCGGTTTCGACGACGACGAGCAGGTCGTAGTCGGAGTGGTAGCCGGTCGTGTGGTCGTCGACCCAGTCGCCGCGGGCATGCGAACCGAACAGGATCAGCTTGAGGATGCGCCCGCCCTTGTATTTTTCGGAGAGCTTGCCTTTCTGGGCGGCCTCGAATTCCTCGAACAGGATACGGGCCGCGTACTGGAGTTCGCGGCGCTTGCGTTCGGGCAGATGGTCGAGCCGGTCCGAGAGCGTCATGGATCCTCGCATAGGCGGGGCGCAGGCGGACGCCAAGGGAACAGGGGCCTGAGCTTGCACCCGAGCGGCCGGGAGGATCAACGCTCGCGCTGAACCATGCGGAATTGCCGTGCACGAATCGCCTCCGCCATCGTCCGCAGCACGACGCGCATGAAGGCCGGGCTGAACCGGCCGTAGGCGTAGCGCAGGGGATGTGTCTCCAGCGGCACGAGATGGAACGAGCCCGGCATGACGTCACTGTTGGCTTCGTCGAGCATGATCCAGCAGGGCCGGTCGCCCGGAAGCTTGAGACGCCGCCGCTCGGTCTCCGGGATGGCGACCGCGATCCGACCGGACAAGGGCTCCTGCGTAGTGATCGGGAACACTACCACGGCACCCGAGCCGACGTTGACCGGCACGACGAGGCAGACCGGGCGGTCCTTGCGGCCCTCACGCTCGCCGCGGTCATGCTCGCGGGGCCAGAGGAAGCTGTAGCGGACGACGAGACCCGTCTCCGGAGGCTCAATCGCCACCGCCGTGCTCCTGCTCGTAGGCTTTGGCCGCCTGCAACAGGCCGTCGCGCAGATCGTCGGGCATGGTGTCGAGCGTGAAGGCCCGGCGCGGATCGTTCGGGCCGCGCAGGGCTTCGTAGTGCTCCAGGCTCATCAGGACGAACCGGGGCTTGCTGCGCCGGGTGATGACGACGGGCGCACGCTGGGCGGCGTCGGTGACCTCGCCGACCTGCTTGTTGAGGTCGGCCGTTGTGAACGAGCGCATGAGGGCCTCCTGATCCATGAAATCCATATATCATGGATTTTACGGATGACGATTGGCCGGGTTGATTATAGGTCGAGGTCCCCCTGGAGGAAACGGACGGGGATCGCTGCCTCGTTGCCTCCCGGACGATGCGGCCACCTTGCCAGATCGTGACGAAGCCGCCGCTCTTCGGCATCGGCGGGGGTGGCGCGCCGCAAGATTCCCGCAGCGCGTGGTCACGCCGCCGGCGATCATCCAGTCCGCGAGGTCCTGGGTCAGGCGCGCGTCGTAGTCGACGATCCGGGTCGCCGCGTCGCGAAAGCCGTAGCGGGCGGAGAGGAAGGCGACCTTTGCCGCCCGGCCTTCGGGATCGGTGGCGCGCAGGGTGCGCCAGAGAGGGCCGTCGTAGCGCGCGATCGCCGGGATGCAGTCGGGATCGGGGCGCTTGGTCGCCGAGCAGGCGAGGACGAGGAGGCGGGCCATGGCCGTGGTTTCGCGACGGGGGCCGGACCCTCTCTCCGATCGTCGACCCCGTCGCGCAGCATCGGCCTTCTATAGCTCTCGAACATTGGCCGGCCCATTCGCCGCGGGAAGCGGCTCGAGGGGGATTCGTCCTTAACCGTGCCGTGCTAGCGTCGCCGTATCGTGCCGATCCGCCCCGAACACCGCCACTTCTACCCGATCGACTGGCCGCAGCTCTCCGCGGTGATTCGCTTCGGCCGCGCCGGCGGGCGCTGCGAGGCTTGCGGGCGTCCGCACGGCCAAGTGATCGTCTGCCTCGACGAGGGCATCTGGTTCGACGCCGAGGCTGGGCACTGGCGCTCCGGACGGGGGCGGCGCCTGCGCCGCGAGCCCGGGCTCGAAGCCTTGTCCCGCGCCCGGCTGACGGTGCCGGTCCTGGCGACCTGCCATCGGGAGCACGATACCAGCCTCAACGGCGACCGGGATCTCGCGGCCTGGTGTCAGCGCTGCCACCTCATCCACGACCGGCCCGAGAACCTGCGGCGCCGGCGTCTGACCTACCTGCGGCGGCGGGCGATGGGTGACCTGTTTCTCGGGCCATACCCGGTCACTTGACCGGGTGGTACGGCAGGAGCGACGTGCCCCCAGATCACCCGGGGCCACGCCCGGGGCTCCGGGTGGGCCGATTTGCACCCGGTTCAGAGATACTTGAGCCAGGCGATGTCGCGTCGCGACGCCTTGAAGCGCGCGAACCACGCCGTCGGGAGATAGAGGGGGGCGATCAGCCCGGCGTACCACACCAGCACCCAACCGTAATTCGCGACGCCGAACGTGGCGCCCTGCGTCGCGCCCCAGATCGCGAACGCGCCATGGTACAGCAGCCGCAGCACCGTCAGGTGAAGCAGGTAGAAGAACAGCGGCGCACCGCCGAACACCGCCAGGGCCGCGACAACCGGCACGGCGCGCTTCCGCTCCAACGCGGCGAGCAGCAGCGCCCCGATCCCGAGCGTCAGCAACAGGAACAGCAGCGAGGGCGGATATTTCGTCAGTGCGAAGAAGCTCATCCCCGTCCGCAAGGCGCTGCCGTCGACGACGAATCAGGGCTTATCGCCGTAGCCGTTCCCCAGGCGCAGCAGCGCGAAGGCGACCAGCATCGCGCAGCCGATGGCCGCGAAACGGCGCTCTCGCGTGTGTGTGGCGACGCCGGGCAGGAACCATGAGCCGGCCGCGTAGCCGAGCACGATGACACCGATCCATGGAAGCACCGGATAGGTCGTCTTCGCGACCAGTCCGAAGGGGAGCTCGATGGCGTCGCGCTGGTGCAGCATGGCCCAGAGGGGAAACAAGGGCTAATCGAGTTGGAGCTGGATCGGGTCGAGGAGGTTGTGACCGCACACGATCAGCAGGCCGACCGCGACCAGAACCGGACGCGGCAGGCCGATCAGCGCCGCCACGACAATCATGCACACGCCGATGCACCAGATCACCTGAAGCCAGAGCGTCGGACTGGCCACGCCCCAGTAAAGTTCAGAGAGGTAGAAGACCTCCAGGGCCATCAGCACGTGACCGCGCTTCACCAGATAGACGCGCGTCTCCGCCAGCGTATGCCGGGTGCTGAAGAGGTACGCGGCCACGCCCGTCAGCGCGACGAAGATCGGCGCGCACAGGCTGACCGCGAGGCGAGCCAGATACAGGGCCGGCAAGGCGGTCCTGGCGTCAACCGGATCGGCGACCGGCACGTGGAGGAACCAGGTTTCACGCAGGTGGTCGAGGAGCATCAGCACCATCACCAGCCCGCGGAGCGCATCAATGGAGCCGATGCGCCCAACCTTGGCCGGCGCCTCTGCCGACGCCTCGAGCATCCTCGGATCCACGCCCATCAGAAGCGGGCCGTCATGCTGACGGTCACCCGCCTGGGCTCGCCGACACCGACCCAGAACGAATTGTACGAGCGCTCGTAGTAGGTCGCGTCGAAGATGTTGTCGACGTTCAGCCCGAAACGCAAGTTCTCGTAGCGGTAGTAGACCAGGGCGTCGGCGAGCACGTAGCCCGGCAGCCGGAACCGCTCGTTGCCGCTGTCGCCGAGGCGCGAGCCCACGGCCCGGACGCCGCCGCCGATCCCGAAGCCCTTCCAGTCGCCACCCTGGACCTCGTACACGCCGAGCAGACTGCCCGAATGGCGCGGGATGTTGAGGAGCGGCGAGCCGACCCGCAGGACCTCGTCGCGCGTCACCTGGGCGTCGATGAAGGCGTAACCGCCGATGACCCGGAACTCGGGTGTAACCTGCCCGACGAAGCTCAGTTCGAAGCCCTGGCTGCGCACGGCCCCTGCGGCGATCTGGAAGAAGAAGTCCTTGGGATCTGTGGTGAGGACGTTCTCCTTCTCGATGTGGAAGGCCGCGGCCGTCACGCTCAGGCCCGTGAAGAGGTCGAGCTTGGCCCCGACCTCGTAGCCGAAGCCCGTTTCAGGGGCGAAGGGCCTCGTCGCGCTGTCGAAGCCGGTGTTCGGACGGAAGGAGGCCGCCACGTTGCCGTAGAGCGAGAGGAAGGACAGCGGCTGGTAGACGAGCCCGGCGCGGGGCGAGAAGCCAGTGCGGTCCTGCTCCGTGCGCTCGCCGCCGACCTTGTCGCGGAAGGTCTGGTTGTAGAAGTCGGTGCGGTTGCCGAGCAGGAGCTTCCACTCCGGGCTCAGGGCAATCTGATCCTGCACGTAGACGGCGGTGTTGCCGACGTTCTCGCTGGCGCTGTAGCGGCGCGTGAAGGGCGGCTTGGGCTGGCCATAGACCGGGTTGAACAGGTCGAGCGCGAACGGGTCCAGCCGCGGGGTCGACCGCAGCAGGTTCTCGGTGCTGTTATAGCGCTCGTGCTCCAGACCGAGGAGCACGGTATGGGCGAGCGGGCCGGTGTCGAAGCGCCCGACGAGCTCGGCCTGGCCGATGGCCACGCCCCAGGTGAAATCGTGGCGGCGGAACTCACGGAGCAGGGTTCGCCCGTCGTCGAGCAGGCCGGTGGCGCCCGTTTGCAGGCCGGTCAGGCTGCCGGTGTTGAAGTGGCCGGCGACCCGGAGTTGCCAGTCGGGGCTGAAGGCGTGCTCCAGCCGCACCTGCACGATCCCGCTCTCCGACACCGAGTCGTCGCCCGGCTCGCCGAAGAACCGCGAGCGCGGGACGAGGCCGAGGCGGTTGTTCACCGCGACCGTCCCACGGTCGAAGGTCTGGCGGTTGCGCAGGTACTGCGTCTCGACGGTCAGCTTGGTGTCGGGGCTGATCTGCCAGCTCACGACGGGGGCAGCCAGGACACGGTCGCCATCGACGTAATCGCGAAAGCTGTCCTGGCGGGCGAGGGCGCCGTTGAAGCGGTAGAGGACAGTGCCGTCCTCATTCAGGGGACCTCCAGCATCGACGGTCGTGCGCGCCGTGCCGAAGCTGCCGAACAGGGTGCCCATCTCGACGAAGGGCAACGCCACGGGTTGCTTGGTGAGGATGTTGACGGTGCCGCCCGGGTCGCTGCGGCCGTAGAGCGCTCCGCTCGGCCCTTTAAGAACCTCGATGGATTGAACGTTCTGCGTGTCGGGCGCGCCGTTGTAGCCGCGGGCGATGTTGAAGCCGTTGAAGAAGATGTCCTGGGTAGCCAAGCCGCGCACGGAGTAGAGGGCGAGGTTCTGGGCGCCGAAATCGTTCTGCTTGCCGACGGCGGGTATGTAATCGAGGGCGCGCTCGACGCGGGTCGCCGCCGTATCGGTCAGCACCGCCCGGGGAACGACGTCGACCTGCTGCGGCACGTCGCGCCGTGGCGCCATCGTCTTGGTGCCGCTGTAGAGTTCCTCGACCCGATAGGCCGGCGTGGAGGTGAAGCTGCCCTCGACGGAGATGGGGTCGAGCGCCACGGTGGTTTCGGCCAATCCCCCGCGTGCGTCCTGGGCCCAGGTCGGGGTTCCGCCCGCGATGGCGAGCGTGAGAGAGGCAACGGACAGGGAAAGCCGAAACGGCGGGTTGGGACGGGACACGAAGAGGCTGACCTCGGGCGACGGCAATGGCACGTCACCGCGAACGAAGCCTCGGCAGCCACCTCACAGGGCAGTGCCTCGACACCCGCCGGGACACCCCGCCCAGCGTGTTTCGCGTGTGACCACGGCTGACGGCAGGTCTCCTGGCTCGCGGGTCACCGCCTTCTCGTCGTCTTCCCGGGCGAGGCGGCCCAGTGACATGGTGACAAGAAGGCTCGCCGCTCACAGTTGCGGGGACAGCCGCGGCATCGGTGGGGTGAAAGCCCCGTTCTCACCGCGTTCCCATTTGATCCCCGAGGGGAACCGTCACGGCTTGGCTATTCGCCCTGGCATGGGCTGTCAATTCGCTGAGCTCATCCTGCACAGCCCCCTGTCGATACGCTGGGCAGCTGGCAACGACATGCCCGGAGGCGATTCCCCTGGCTCATCCTCTAAAGCACACATAGCCAAAGATGGCGTGTCGATCGCCGCGCCCCGGCCCGGGACATTCATTCCACACGAGCGCGGTTCGACGCTACGTTGACACCACTTCGAGGCCGAGGAGCCAGGGATCGATGATCTCCGCCATACCCATGCCCCTCCGCTCGGCGACCGTACTCGGGACCGTCGCAGCGTCCGCTCTCCCCCTGACGCCCGCCGGAACGACCTACACTGATCCTCCCTCGGTTTCGCGGACACCTCTGATACGCTCGTTACGGGCGGGGAAGGTGTTTGATGGCCAAGACACGACGCGAGTTCGCCCCCGAGTTCAAACGCGAGGCGGTCGCTCTGCTCGAGAGCAGCGGCCGGTCGCAGATGCAGGTCGCCGCGGAACTCGGGATCCAGCCCTCCATGCTGCGCCAGTGGCGATCCGTGCTGATGGAGGGCTTGCCGCCAAAACGACCTGCAGGCGCGCCAGGTTCTGCTCCGATAAGCCCGGTCGCCTCGCCGTCCGACCAGGCGGCCGAGATCGCCCGCCTGCGCCGTGAGCTCGACCGGACGCGCATGGAGCGCGACGTCCTAAAAAAAGCGATCGGCATCTTCGCGGAGATGCCCAAATGACGTTCGCCTTCATCGAGCAGCATGCGACCACCTGGCCGGTGCGTCTCATGTGCCGCGTGCTC
>NZ_FOEB01000054.1:0-1961 GCF_900110515.1 Methylobacterium sp. ap11
GGCGCTCAGGTCAAGAGATGTGGGTACACGGTAGGCCATCGGCGCCTCCCAACAAACCCACACTTTGCCACAAACTTCAGACGCAGGACACTAGCGAAGGGCCACAGCTTTGCCGAGGCTGCCGCGGCCACGGCATTCGGCGAACGCTTGGTGCGTCGGTTGTTCGACCGCGACAATGCCGAGGGCCCCGATGCCCTGGGCGACCGGCGGTGCCACAACGGGGCCGCCCCCAGCATCCTGACGCCAGAAGCCCTCGACCGGCTGCGCCAGCGCCTGGCCGAGCCCCCGACGGACGGGGGGGCGTGTGGACGAGCCGCAAAGTGGCGGACGTCCTGGCCCACGAACTGGGGCGCGAGCAGGTGGCGATGCAGCGTGGCTGGGAAGCCCTGAAGGCATTGGGCTGGTCGCTGCAACGGCCGCGCCCGCGCAACCCGCGGGCGGCGACGCCCGAGGCCGCGCAGGCTTTTAAAAAAAGTTGGCGCAGGCCGTCGACGAGGAGGAAGCCCGCGAGCCGCGTCTTCCGGTCGTCGTCCATGCCAGCGACGAGCACCGCCTCGGCCTGAAGCCGGTCACGCGGCGGGTCTGGGCGCCGGCGGGAGAGCGGACGGTGGCGCCGGGTCATCACCGCTTCAAAAGGCTGCACGTGACCGCCTTTGTGGCGCCGGCCACCGGCGAGACGGTGTGGTATCTCTCCTACGGCCTGTCCAAGCCGTTCCTCGAGCGCTTGCTGGCCGACTTCGCCCGCGAGGTCGGGGCGGGCACGCGCTGTCGGGCGGTGGTGATGCTCGACAATGCCGGCTGGCACACCCAACCCAACCTGACGGTGCCCGAGGGCGTGCGGCTGGTCTACCTGCCACCCTACACGCCCGAGCTTCAGCCGGCCGAGACGCTGTGGCCGCTGGTCGATGAGCCCGTTGTCAACCGGTACAGCGCCAATCTGGACGAACTGGAACGCGTGGTCGAGTAGCGGTGCACGACCTTGGGCGACGATCCCAACGTCATCCGGTCGCGCACAAACTTCCAATGGCTCCCCAAAACCGCCAAGCCAACGCCTAAGCTGAACTAATCAACCGGAAGATGTATAACTTGCACAAATTTTAGCTTCTAATGTATGTGCAATTTGATCCGTGATGTCCTTGGTTTGATCTATTTGTGCCAATGCTGGAAAATTAAATACAAGACCATGAACTTATTCAAAAAAATAATAAAATCATAAAAACACAAAGCGTTAACAGGTGGTTCGCAATATTTTTAGCCAATTCATATCATGTCTGCCGCCGATCTATCATATTTGGCTTAAGTAATAACATTCTGCTCCATTATCTAAAGTATTTCCCAAAAAATGAATAGAGTGCCAACATTCTAGTTATTCCTAAAAGTAAATATTTATCGTATTTTTTGTACTATTCTATAATATTATTTTTACGAATCGGGTTATGATTTTACGTATGCATAGAAATATGTTGTACGTGCGTTCCTCCGGGGCCACGCCCTACTCGCTTCGCTCCCCGAACCCCGTTCCGGGTTTCGACCCCGCGGGTGACGACCGCATCGCGCGGCCCCCAAGAACGTCGAGGCCGCCAAGAACGTCGAAGCCGCCGAAGGTGGCCCCTTCTGGTCGAGGACCCTCTTGCAAGCTTCATCATGAGGCACGTTAGCGTGCAGCTAGCGTATAAATTGTGCATGGCCGATGAGGGTTGCGCCGCACTAGTATCTCGAAAAAATAAGCCTGCGTTCGACCTTATATGATATCTTGTATCAAGATTTATTTAACCGATCGCCAGGTCATATAGCTCTGTAATAATACAATTTATAAGGGTGGGCGATATGAACATCAACGTAATCGGCAAGCATCGTCCGGAGACCGGCACGGCCCGCAGCCAAATCGGCGTCTCCGGCCGCGCTACTGCGATGATCCTGGCGACCGTCTGCGCGTCGTTCGCCGTCGGCTCGACCTACAT
>NZ_FOEB01000020.1:0-125482 GCF_900110515.1 Methylobacterium sp. ap11
CGCCACCCAGACCGCCAAGGCGACGGAGGAGATCGCCGGGCAGATCGGCGAGATCCAGGGCGTGACGGATCAGGCGGTGGCGGCGATCGGGGCGATCACCGGTCGGATCCGCGAGATCAGCACGGTGGCGGTCTCGATCGCCTCGGCGGTGGAGCAGCAGGGCGCGGCGACGCAGGAGATCGTCCGCAACGTCTCGCAGGCCGCGAGCGGCACGAGCGAGGTGACCGCGAACATCGCGGGCGTCGCCCGCGCTTCCGAGGATACCGGTGCGGCCGCCTCCCAGGTGCTCGCCTCGGCCTCCGAGCTGTCGCGCCAGTCCGAGCACCTGTCGAGCGAGGTGCACCGCTTCCTCGACACCGTGCGGGCGGCCTGAGCCGGGCGGTGCAAGGGCAGGGCAGGGGCAGGGCCCCCCCGGTCCGGCTTCGTCGCGTGTCTCGATCGACGCGACGCGGTCAGGGCGTCTTGGGCTCGGTCCCGAGATGCTTGTCGAGGAACGCCGCGATCTCGCCGAAGACCTCGCGGGTCTCGGGCGCATCCGGGTCGAACAGGTACTGGGCGTGGCTCATGCCCTCGAACACCTGGAGCGAGGCCTCGACCCCGGCCTGGCGCAGCTTGCGGTGGGTGCGCACGGTGTTCGACAGGAACAGGTCGCGGGTGCCGGTGGTCAGGATGGTCGGCGGCAGGCCGCGCAGGTCGCCGTAGATTGGCGAGAGCTGCGGGTCGCGCAGGTCGCGGCCGGCGGCATAGAGCTTCGCCGCCCGGGTCAGGTATCCGTCGTAGGAGACCAGCACGTTGTCCAGCCACTCGTTGGCCTTGTAGCTGTCGCCGGTCTCGGTCAGGTCGGACCACGGCGTGCCGGGCGCGAGGGCGGCAGGCAGCGGCACGCCCTCGCGCTTGGCCCGCAGCATCAGGGCCAGCGCCATGCCGCCGCCGGTCGAGGTGCCGAACACCGCCATGTTGGCGGCGGGCTGGAGGGCAAGCGCGGCCTTCCACACCGCCATGGCGTCGTCCATCGCCGCCGGGTAGGGGGCGTCCGGCGGCATGCGGTAATCGAACGAGATCACCGTGAAGCCGCCGAAGGCCGCCATCAGCGCCGCCTCGAGGGTGCCGGCCTCGCCCGGGTTGTAGACGTAGCCGCCGCCGTGGATGTGGACGAGCAGCCGGTGCCGGTTGCGCTCCGGGACCTCCCTGGGGGCGATGATCCAGGCCTTGACGCCGCCGATCACCTCCGGGGTCGAGACGACGCCGAGGCGTTCGCGCAAGGCCGGGAGCGGCGCGGCGGTCTGGGCCGCGAGCTTGGCCACCAGCGCCTTCCACTCCGCGGCGCTGCCCGGGTCGGCATTCCAGGCCGGCACCCGGTAGGGCGCGGCGATCGCCGCCTGGAATTCGGGGCTCACCGTGCCGGGGACCGGGATGCGCCGTCCCGGCACCGCCCGCGGGCCCGGGACGGCGTTGGCGGCGTTCTGGGCCGCCTCCATCCGGGCGAAGTCCGAGGCGTCGGCGCTCGGGGGCGCCGGCTGCTGGGCGAGGACCGCCGTCGGCAGCGCGACGGCCAGGGGCAGGGCGGCGAGGCGGCGCGAGCCGGGCAATGGACCATATCCTGTCGGCATGGGGTCCGCACGATTCGCACGGCCTTCCCCATCCCGCAAGGCTTCCCGCCGAGGCCTCCCGCCCCGGCCTGCCTACGGCACGCCGCGGCGCAGGATGGAGCTGTCGTAGCCGTCGAGCAGGTCCTGCGGGTCGCGATAGATCGCCGTGCAGCCGGCCTCGCCGAGCAGGGCTTCCGGGAAGCCGCCGCACAGGACGCCGATCACCGGCAGCCCGGCCTTCACGGCGGCCTCCGCATCGTAGGGCGAATCGCCGATCACGACCGCCTGCCCGCGGGCTGGACGGCCGAGCTTGTCGAGGGCTGCCTCGAAGATGTCCGGATGCGGCTTCGAGCGGTCGGCCTCGTCGGAATTGGTCGCCACGTTGACGAGGTCGCGGATGCCGGCGATCTCCTGGTAGCGCTCCACCTCCTCGGCCTTGCCGGAGGAGGCGAGCGCCAGGACATGGCCCTCCGCCTTCAGGCGCTCGAACAGGGCTCGCACGCCGGGAAACGGCCGGACCCTCTGCAGATATTTTTCCTTGAACAATGTGGAGCGGAATGTCTCGATCGCCTCGCCGTCGTGCGCCAGGCGGTCCTTGGGCACGAAGACCGGCATCAGCTGGTCGCCGCCCTTGCCGATCTGGCCGCGGATGTGGGCCTCGTCGGCCTCGATCCCGAATTCGCGAAACGCCTCCGCCCAGGCGGCGGCGTGGAGGTCGACGCTGTCGAGCAGGGTGCCGTCGATGTCGAAGATCAGGTTCCGGATCATGGCGGGCGCCCTCTGTTGCAGCCGAGCACGAAAGCCCGGCAAAGCGCCGGGGTTCCCCTGCGGGCAAGCGGGGCGGCTGGCCTTCGGGCGCCCCGGCCATTAGAGCTTCATGCACCATCGCTCCCCGTCCGCAGCGGGAGCGCCTCAGACGTCAGATGTGAGAAGTGCCGATGTCCGTCCTGTCCAGAGCCTGCCTCGTCGCGGCCGTGGCCGCGCTCGCGGGCGGCTGCATCAACAATCCCCTCGGCCAGGTCGGCGGCGTGCTGCCGGCGGGCGACGTCGGCCCGCCGCCGTCCCTGCGCGGCGACGTGAAGCTGCCGGCCCGCAGCAGCGGCGACCTCGCCCAGGCCGCGACCGAGCCGACCCGCCGCCTCAACGTACCGACGAGCACCCGCGCCTCCGGCGACACCCTGAGCGCCCCGCCCCGGCGCATCCGCCGCGACGAGATCGAGGGCGAGGGCGGCCCGGCCGGCAGCAGCGGCGGATTCTCGCCGACGATCGGCTCGGGCGGCTCTGTCGGCCTCGGCGGCAAGTTCTGAGGAAGCCTGCTTCCAAGAGGTCTGGTTTCGGGGAAAATCCCAAGCAGACTTGCGTTGGCAGGCCACGCGGTACACGACAGCGACGTGAACCCGCGATGATTATCTCTCCCAACCGCGACCTCATCCTGAGGCGTTAGTCGATCTTCGATTGACTGACCTCGAAGGAGGGCTCCAGATGTCGCTGCGATTTCTGGAATCCTCCTTCGAGGCTCAGCGATCTTCGATCGCCCGCACCTCAGGATGAGGTGGTGCATGGGAAAGCCTTGACGCAGAGAGGCTTCACGCCCCTGTCGTGTACCGCGGGCAGGCCAACGCTTCATCCGCTTAAGTCATTGTCGTGTCGCGGATTTTTTTACGAAACCGGTGACCACTTCTGCGAAATCTGTTCAGGACCTTCGCCGGGCGGCGTCGACGCCCGGCGCCGAGGCAACAGCCGTCCGCACGAGGGACGACGACCTCCGTCGGGCCGCAACCTTGCGTCATCCGGGGGGGCGTCCCGTAGCCTTCCGGTCCGGTGGCCGCGATAGTCCTCGGACGGCACGCGATGACGCGATCTCTGGCTGCGATCCTGCTCCTGGCAATCGGAACGATGCCCGATTCCGCGCAGGCGGGTTCCAACGCATGCACGATCGGCGGCTGGTCGATCGTCACGGAGGCGGGCGGGGTGCCGGTGCGGCCCGGCCCGTCGCCCGAGGCCCCGGGCGTCGGCCGGTTGCCGCCCGCGGTAGTGTACGAGGGCGGCCTCTACTCCGGACGCGGGCCGGAATTCGCCATCGTCGAGGCCGCGGGCGGCTGGTTCCGGATCGACAACGTCTACGTCCCGACCGTCAAGGACGACGACGTCGAGGACGTGCCCCTGGCGGTGACGGGCTGGATTCCGGGCCGGGCCATCTATTTCCAGCTCCAGACCGCCAAGGGCTTCTCGCGGTCCGATCCCGCCTCCGAGGTCGTCTACCGATTCGGCGAACTCACCCATCCGAGGGACTGGCTGGCCGTCGCCGACTGCCGCGGCGAATGGGCCGAGATCGCCTACGGCACGCCGCAGGAGGAAAAGCGGATGTGGGTACGCGGCATCTGCGCCGCCCCGGAAACCAGCTGCGACGGGGTCAAGGGCGATTGGTAGCTCCCTATTTAAAACAAGAGCGCTCATGTCGAATGGTCGCCCCCGGTCTCGACCCCGTTCGAACATGCTGTTTCATATCTAGCGATACTTAATATACGTATGAATTCGCTAATCCCCAAGCGAACGAAAATACTTGGGTAATTTTTATAATATAACTACATAAATATTTATTTTTTATTTTTTTGGCCTTACTATGAAATTTTATTCGATATACGATCGAATAAATTTGAAGTGTGAATTCAGGAAACGTTTGTTTTATGGATATGACCTTCTTTCTATCTAAGCCAACTTTGCCGTTATAGATTTTTTGTCGTCCTGGGCCGTCCTACGGTCCGCCGCGCGAACGGAGACGCCGGCGGGTCGCCCCGCAGCCGCTCGGTCGGAGCGGTCGCGGCTCGGCTTCACTCTGGCATCCGTCCCTTCATCATGGGACCGCCGTCGTTCCCCAGACGACGACCGACGGCAAGGCAGTCGCCGGCATCGTCTTGCTGGGCAAACGGCTTGCCAAAATTGCTGTTATTTCTTGATTGTGCGTTTCGATTTACTCTCATGTGTCGCATGAGCGGGATCGATTGTTTGAAGTTGTGTCGTATATTTCCTGATTTTTGCTTGTCGAACAGATGGGCCGGCATGCGACAGTCGAGAGCCAGTCACGCCCGAGAGGTTTAACCATCTGTTAACCATGTCGACACAACACTGGGTAGCAACATCGAATGCCTGCACGGACATCGCGCAATCCGGGCCCCGACGACGTGCGGGGTCCAGAGTGGGGGAAGAGGCGTGACCGAACCTTCGAAGAGTCTGGGTTTTCCTCCAGCCGATAGCATACCGAGCGAGTTGCATCCGGACCGGACCCAGCGGGTGACGGAATGGCTGCTCGCCGGATTCGGGGTGTTGCTCACGCTGATCTTCGTAACCGTGGTGCTGGAACCGAAAGGACAGGCGATCCTCGCGGTCGTGTGCTTCGGGTTGTTCCTGCTGGCCAATCGCCGGCGCGGCCGCGGCACGACCGTGTTCCTGGCCGTGCTCTCCGTCCTGACCTCCTTCCGCTACATGTTCTGGCGGATCACCGACACGCTCACCATCGAGATGTCGGTCGAGAGCGTCCTCGGTCTCCTGCTGATCGTCGCCGAGTTGTACGCCGTCACGATCCTGGTGCTGGGATACATCCAGAACATCTGGCCACTCAACCGCAAGCCGGTCCCGCTGCCGGCCAACGTCGACGAGTGGCCGGCGGTGGACGTCTTCGTTCCGACCTACAACGAGTCGTTGTCGATCGTCCGGACGACGGTGCTGGCCTGCATGATGATGGACTGGCCGCCGTCCCGGATCCGGGTCCACCTCCTCGATGACGGCAACCGGGAGGAGTTCCGCAGGTTCGCCGAGCAAGTCGGCGTCGGCTACATCACCAGAACCGACAACAAGCACGCCAAGGCGGGTAATCTCAACAACGCGATGAAGCACACCGAGGCCGAATACATCGCGGTGTTCGATTGCGATCACATCCCGACCCGCGCTTTCCTGCAGGTCACGATGGGCTGGATGGTACGGGACAAGCGCCTCGCCCTGCTCCAGACCCCGCACCACTTCTACTCGCCCGATCCATTCCAGAGAAACCTGACCGCCGGCACACGCGTCCCGCCGGAAGGCAACATGTTCTATGGCCTCGTGCAGGACGGCAACGACTTCTGGAACGCGTCGTTCTTCTGCGGCTCCTGCGCCGTCCTGCGCCGCTCGGCCCTCGACGAGATCGGCGGCTTCGCCGTCGAGACGGTCACCGAGGACGCCCATACGATGCTCAAGCTGCATCGCAAGGGCTGGGAGAGCGCCTACCTCAAGCTGCCGCTCGCGGCCGGCCTCGCGACGGAGCGCCTCGCCCTGCATATCGGCCAGCGCGCCCGCTGGGCGCGCGGCATGATCCAGATCCTGCGGGTCGACAACCCGGTGCTCGGCCGCGGCCTCACCTGGGCCCAGCGGATCTGCTACCTCCAGGCCGGCGGCCACTTCCTGTTCGCGATCCCGCGCATCATCTTCCTGCTGTCGCCCCTGGCCTTCCTTCTGCTCGGGCAGAACATCGTCTCCGCATCCCCGCTGGCGATCACCGCCTACGCGCTGCCCCACATCGCGCTCTCCGTCGCGGTCAACTCGCGGATGCAGAGGAACTGGCGGCACTCGTTCTGGAGCGAGATCTACGAAACCGTCCTCGCCATGTTCCTCGTGCGCACGACGCTGGTGACGCTCGTCAATCCGCGCCGCGGCAAGTTCAACGTGACGGCGAAGGGCGGTCTGCTCGAGAAGGGCTACTTCGATCTGGGGGCCGTGTATCCGAATCTCGTCCTGGCGGCGCTGCTCATCGCCGGCATCGCGCGCGGGGTCGTCTCTCTCATCGTCGTCGACAACGACCTCGTCACGTTCCAGGCCCTCCTGCTCAACAGCATCTGGGCGACCTTCTCGCTGCTCATCGTGATGGCGGCCCTGGCGGTGGGACGGGAGCGCCGGCAGACCCGGGCCCTGGCGCGCGTGCGGGCGAGCATCCACGCCGAGCTGCGGCTCCCGGACGGCGAGGTCCTGTCGGGCACGACCCGCGACCTCAGCGAGACCGGCGCCGATCTGCAATGCGCCCTGCCCAGGACCGTGCCGAACGGCTGCCCGATCGAGGTCCGGTTCCATGTCGGCGGCGAGGAACTCGTCGTACCCGCCCAGGTGCTCCGGGCCTACCAGGATGTCATCAAGATCATGTGGGCGCCCCGAAGCATCGAAGACGAGATGCGCATCGTTCAGGTCGTCTTCGGCCGGGCGGATGCGTGGGCCAACTGGTCGAACTTCAAGACCGACCGTCCGATGGTCAGCCTCTGGCGCGTCCTGGTCAGCATCCGCGGCCTGTTTCGCCTGCTTGAAGGCGCGAAATCGACGACCGGCCGGGGCCGGGCGGTGAAATCCGGCGCTGGCGCCACCGTGCAGACGTTCGTCGCCTCCGAGGCGTCGGCCGGCGAGATGGAGATGAAGTCGTGATGTTCCGTGGAGTCCTTCTGGGTCTCGCCCTGACCTCGGGCTTGACCGCGCACGCCCTCGGAGCGACCCCGTCGTCACCCGAGACGATGCCGGGCGCGGGCCGGGAGCGCACCCCCGATGCCGGGCGGCAGGCGCAAGCCGGATCGTCCGCCCCCGCCTTGTCCGTCCCGATGCCGTCCGCCGACGCGGGGACGCCCCGCGCCTCGACCCTCGATCTTCCCTCGGCCGTCCCGCCGGCCGAGGGGACGGCGCCGGCCTCGGCCCCCCGGGCGGCCGAGACCCGGCAGGTCGTGCTCAGCCTGCGCCAGCTCGGGGCCCAGGGGCCGTTGGCCCTGCGCGGGGTGAGCGAGCTGCAGGGCGTGCAGTTCGGCATCCGCAGCGACGAGGTCGTCACCGGGGCGACCCTGAAGCTGCGCGGCGCGATGTCCCCGTCGCTGATGGCCCAGTTCAGCAACGTCACCGTCACGCTCAACGAGCAGTATGTCGGCACGATCCCGGCCACCGAGGGGCAGACGCGCTTCGAGGGCATCGAGATGCCGGTCGACCCGGTGTTCTTCGCCGAGGACAACCGCCTGAACTTCCGGTTCGTCGGCCGCTACGCCGAGACCTGCAACGATCCGCTGAGCGGGTTGCTGTGGTCGACCGTGTCGGACACGAGCACGCTCACGCTCACGCTCGTGCGCCTGCCGCCGCAGCGCGATCTCAGCCGCCTGCCGCTGCCGTTCTTCGAGGCCCGCGACCGGCAGCAGGTCGTGCTGCCCTTCGTCATCCAGACGAATCCCGCCAACGAAGTCCTGGAGAGTTCCGGCATCGTCTCGTCCTGGTTCGGCCAGATGGCCGGGTTCCGGGGCGCGAGCTTCCCCGTCTCGGCATCGCTGCCGGCGAGCCGCAACGGGATCGTCGTCGCGACCGCCGACACGCTGCCCCCGGGGCTCGGCGTCGGCCGCATCGAGGGGCCGACGATCGCGATCGTGCCCAATCCCAACGACGCCTCCGGCTCGCTCCTCCTCGTCGCGGGCCGCAACGGGCAGGAGCTCGTGAGCGCGGCGCGGGCCCTCGTCGTGAGCGGCCGGACGCTCGGCGGTCAGCAGGCCGTGGTCGGGGCCCCGGTCCTGGCCAAGCGCAAACCGTACGACGCGCCGGCCTGGATCCCGACCGATCGCCCGGTGCGCTTCGGCGAGCTCGTCGATCCGAGCGAGCTGCAGGCCACGGGCTACGCCCCCGGCGCCCTGCGCGTGCCGTTCCGCACGGCCCCCGACCTCTATACCTGGCGCCGCCAGGGCTTCCCCGCCGAGATCCGCTACCGCGCCCCCCCCGGCCCCATCGTCGACCTCGCCGTGTCCCGGCTCGATGTGGGGATCAACAACATCTACCTGGCCAGCATGCCGCTCGCCGAGGACGCGACCCGCCGGAATGCATGGTTGCCCTCCGTCTTCCAGCGCGAGGACGTGCGCCAGGTGCTCAACAGCGGCGACGCGAGCACCGCGCGCCGGATCGACGTGCCCGCCTACGACGTGTTCGGGCAGAACGCGCTGCAATTCACCTTCGACACGCGGCCCCTCGGCCGCGGCGCCTGCGCGGGCATTCCGGGCGACCTGCGGATGGCCGTCGATCCCGACAGCACGATCGACTTCAGCCGCGCGAACCGCATCACCAGCCTGCCGAACCTCGCCTTCTTCGTGAACAGCGGCTTCCCCTTCAGCCGCATGGCCGATCTGAGCGAGACCGCAATCGTGGTGCCGCCCAGGGCGGACCTGCGCGAGGTCCAGGCGTTCCTCGACCTGATGGGCCGGCTCGGCTCGCAGACCGGCCATCCCGCCACCGGCGTCGCCGTCGTGCGGCCCGACCAAGTCGCCGGCGTCTCCGACCGCGACCTCCTCATGGTCGGCACCCTCGAGCGGCTGCAATCCGGCGCGGATCTGCTGCGCACGAGCCCGGTCCGCCTCGAGGGCGACCGCATCCGCATCGCCCTCAGCTCGCCGATCGAGAACATGCGGCGTGCCCTCGATTTCGGGCGCGAGGACCGGCGGGAGGCGGCCCAGTCGATCCTGCAGGGCGCGCCCGCCAGCAGCTTCGCCGCGCTCATCGGCGCCGAGAGCCCGCTGGCGCGCGGCCGCAGCCTCGTCGCGATCGTCGCCGGCGGGACCGAGGCCCTGCAGGGCGTCGTTCCGACCCTCAACGACGCCGAGCAGGCGCCCAAGGTCCAGGGCGACCTCGCCATCCTGACCGACGGCCGGCCGGCCAGCTACCGCGTCGGCGACACCTACACGGTCGGGCAGCTGCCGTACTGGCTCTACCCCTCCTGGTACTTCCAGGATTCGCCGCTCGGCCTCGTCGCCGTGCTGCTGATCGGCTCGGCCATGCTCGGCCTCGTCCTCTACCGCGCCCTGCGGCGGCGCGCCCGCGCCCGGATGCGGGAGATCGAGTCGTGACGCCGCGCGCCGCCATCACCGACCCCGTCCGCCCCACCCAGCACCGAACGGCGTCCCCGGCTCAGGCCGCGGCGTTCGCCGATGTCGACGAGAGGGACCCTCCCGCCGTGCAGCCCGCTGTTCCACCCTCGACCAAGCCGCACCGGAGCTCCTGCACGCGCTCGGTCGGCCAAGCCGGCCTCCGGGCCGTGCTGGCCGCGTCGGTCGCCCTCTCGGCCATGCTCGTTCCCTCGGACGGCGCGCGCGCCCAGGCGCTGCCGGCCGCGATCCTGAGCGGAAGTGCGGCCGCGCCGGGCGCGCCGGTTCCCCCTCCGGCCGGCGGCCCGCCCGCGGCGGCCGAGACCGCCCCGGCCGGGGCGCCGGCCTCCGAGGTGTCGAAGGCCGTGGCGGCACCGGCGGATCCGGAGCCGTCCGTTCCCGAGAAGGCCCTCCTCGAGCAGGCCACCTACTGGCGCAACCAGTCGCAACCGGCCCGGGCGATCCAGAGCCTCAACCGCATCCTGGCGCTCAACCCCAGCGCCGGCGCGTTGTCGCTCCTCGCGAAGGCGCAGATCGACGCCGGTCAGACCGCGGAGGCCCGGCAGACCCTGGACCGCCTGCGCACGGCGTATCCGCAGGACCCCCGCGTCGCCGAGATCGAATACGACCTCAAGGTGGGCCAGCCCGATCCCGCCAAGCTCGAGGAGGCCCGCGGCCTCGCCCAGCAGGGCCGCTCGACCCTGGCCGTCCAGGCCTATCAGCAGGCGTTCAACGGCGCGACGCCGCCGACCCGCTACGCCTCGGAATACTACCAGACCCTGGGGGGCACCTCCGCGGGCTTCGAGCCGGCCCGCGAGGGCCTCGGCCAGATCGTCGCCGTCAATCCGCGCGATCCGCGGGCCCAGCTCGCCTATGCCCGTCTCCTCTCCTACCAGGAGGCGACCCGCGACGAGGCGATCGAGCGGCTCGCGCGGCTGGCCGGCAATCCTTCCATCGGCGAGGAGGCGGACCGCGCCCTGAAGCAGGCCCTGCTGTGGCTGCCGGACACGGCCGACAGCCAGAAGGTCGTCGAATCCTACGCCGCGCGCCACCCGAACGATGCCCAGATCGCCGAGAAGCTGGGGCTGATCCGCAATCCGCCGCAATCCCCCGTGGAGGTCGGCGGCCAGGCCCGCACCACCGGCTTCGAGAAGCTGGAGAAGAAGCTCTACACCGAGGCCGAGCAGGACTTCGCCAAGGCGCTCTCGGTCAATGCCGAGGATGCGGACGCCACGGCCGGAATGGGCTTCCTGCGCCTCAAGCAGGGCCGGTTCGAGGAGGGCCGCCGCCTCCTCAAGCACGCCCTCGAACTCGGCCCGACCGACGCCGAGGGAATCCAGTCCGCCTTGAAGAGCACCGAGCCCGTCTCCGGCGGCAAGGGCGTGGACGAGGCCCAGTTGCGCGAGATCCGCGCGCAGTACGCCGAGGTGTCCCGCCTCACCCGGCGCGGCCGCTACGGGGAGGCCGAGGCCCTGCTGCGCCGGCTCGGCGGCAGCGATCCGGACTGGGGCTACTACCTCCAGATGGGCGCCATCCAGGCCCTGTCCGGCAAGGTGCGGGAGGCCGAGGCGACCTACCGCCAGGCGCTGGCGAGGAAGCCCGGCAACGCGGCGGCGACCATCGGTCTGGCCGGCGTCCTCCTGCGCCAGGGCCGCGAGCGCGAGGCCGAGGCGCTCTACGTCAAGGTCGGCGACACCCGGGCGCTCGGCCGGATGCGGGCCGAGCGCCTGCGCAGCCAGGCCCGCGGCGTCGCCGATCCGGTCGCGCAGGCCGGGCTGTACCGGGCGGCGGTCCAGGCCGATCCGACCAACCCGTGGCTGCGGCTCGAACTCGCCCGCGCGCTGCTGCGCCAGGGCCGCGGCCACGATGCCCGGATGGTGATGGCCTCCGTCGGCACCGACGGGCAGGACCCCCAAGGGCCCGAAGCCGCGTTCTACTTCGCGGTCGAGGTCAAGGACCTCGACCAGGCGGCGTCCTTCGCCGCGCGCGTCCCCGCCGGCAAGCGCACGCCGCAGATGCTCGCGCTGCAGCAGCGGGTCGCGGTGCGGGCCGAGGTGGCGCAGGCGGCCCGGGAGATGAACCGCCAGGCCTTCAAGACCCGCATGCTGGGCCTTGCCGCCGCGCCGGACCCGACGGGTGCCCGCGTCCTGGAAATCGCCCAGACGCTGGTCGGGCTCGACGACCGCTCCGCTGCCGCCGACGCCGTGGCGACAGCGCTCGCGACGGTGCCGGCGCCGTCCCTGCAGCAGCGCCTCGCCTATGCCAATGCGCTGGCCGCAGCGGACCGCCAGGACGATGCCGTGAGGCTGGTCGAGGGAATCCGGGCCGCCGATCTGCCCCGGGACGAGCGCAAGGCGGTCAGCGCGACGGTGAACGGGGTCACGGCCGCCGCCGCGGACCGGCTGCGGCTCGACGGGCGCTACGCCGAGGCGCTGGCGCAGCTCTCCCGTCGCCTGGAGGCCGATCCCGACAGTCCGGCCCTGAACATGGCGCTCGCGCGCTTCTACATCTCGCGCATGGATCTCGGCCGGGCGGTGGCGATCACCCAGGAGCTCCTCGCGCGCGATCCCGCGGACATGGATGTCCGTCGCGCCGCGGTCTCCGCCCTGATCGCGATCGGGGATCTGCCGCGGGCCGACGCGGTCGCCAGGGAGGGAGTCCAGGGCGCGCCGGGCGATGCGCGCGCCCACATGATCTCCGCCCTGGTCGCGCAGGCGCTGGACGACCGGGCGCGGGTGATGCAGGACCTGCGCACGGCCCGCGAGCTCAGCCGCGCGGAGGGCGACGTGCGGGCCGTCGCCGGCCTCGAAGATGCGCCGTCGGGCGCCGTCGCACCGGTGGTGCCCCAGGGGGCCCGTTGGACCAGCGGCCGGGATGCGTTTCGCCCCGGGCCCCTGTCGGAGGGCGCGTCCGGCCGCGTGCCCGACGTCCTGGGCGAGATCGGCTACGCGCAGCGCGACAGCCTGGCGCGCCGCCTCGACCGCGACATCGCCGACCTCCAGGACGAGGTGGCGCCCCAGGTCCGTGCCGGTCTCGGCTTCCTCGGGCGATCCGGCGAGGGCGGCCTGAGCCGCCTGAGCGCGATCACCGCGCCGATCGACGCGAGCTTCTCCCCCGGCGGCGTCGGCCGCCTGCGGGTGCAGGTCACGCCGACGGCGATCGACGGCAACACGCCGCGCGGCGACCGGCTGCAGCGCTTCGGCACGAACCCGGCCCAGGCCGCCCTCGGCCTGCCGAACGGCATCGCCGCCGCCCAGGCCCAGGAAGGCGTGGGCCTGAACCTCGCCTACAGCTACCGCTCCTTCACGGTCGACATCGGGACGACGCCGATCGGGTTCATCAAGACCAACGTCGTCGGCGGCATCGAGGCGGCGCCGCTCCTCACCCCGGAGCTGCGCCTGCGGATGATCGCGGAGCGCCGGGCGATCCTCAACAGCGCGCTCTCCTACGGCGGCGCCCGCGATCCCGTCACGGGGGTGACCTGGGGCGGCGTGGTGCGCAACCGCGGCTATGCCCAGATGGAATGGGCACCGGGGCGCTGGTTCATCTATGCGGGCGCCGGAGGCGGCGTCGTCACCGGCGAGCGCGTGCGCGACAACCCCTTCATCGAGGCCGCGATCGGCGCGTCCTACGGCCTCTACATCGACGGTCCGCGGGAATTGCGGGTCGGTCTGAGCGTGCCGTACTTCGACTACGCGCAGAACCAGAACGCCTTCACGTTCGGGAGCGGCGGCTACTTCAGCCCGCAGAACTACGTCGCCCTCCAGCTGCCGGTGTCCTGGCGCGACCAGCCGCTTCCCGACCTGAGCTACACCCTGTCGGGATCGATCGGCTACCAGTCCTTCGGACAGCGCTCCGCCGCGGTGTTTCCGAACGATCGCGGCTTGCAGGCCCTCTTGAGCGTCTCCGATAGCGGGATCGCCGGCATCGTTCCCGGCAGGCGCGGGACCGGCCTCTCCTACGCGGCCTCGGCCGAGTTCGAGTACCGGTTGTCCCAGGCGTTCAGGCTCGGCGGCCGTGCCGCGTTCCAGCATGCGGGCGACTATTCCGAGGGGAGCGCGGTCGTCTTCGGCCGCTACTTGTTCGAGACCATCCAATGACGAACACGCCCGACTTGTACCGGATGGCGGAACGGCCGCGCTGGCGCCTTTTTCTGCGGGTCCTCGCGGCCCGGCTCGACGTCGTGCTCGACGCGGAACAGCGGGACGCCCTGCTGCGCGACGTCGGGGCCGACATGGCGCGCGGCGCGGCGCTGCCGCCCGTCTCGACCCTCGATGCCCTGGAGGACGAGATCAACGAGGTGCTGGCCGATCTCGGCTGGGGCCGGGCCAGCCTCGCGATGGACGAGGCCGGCCGCATCCTCAGCATCGTCCACACGCATCTCCCGACGATCGGGTCGATCGAGGGCCGCCGCGGTCCCTGGCTCTCGGCGGTGCTCGAGGGCCTCTACACGACGTGGCTGGGCCAGCAGCCCCACGCCGCCCCCGGCCTCGTGGCTCGCCGCACGGGACGGGGCACCAAGGACGTCCTCGTTCTCGCCTACGGCAGGGCCTCGGCGATGGCCGCCAATCGGGCCTAGAGCATTTTCCGACGAAGTGGATGCCGGTTCGTCGAAGAAAATGCGACAACATCAAAAAACCTGGAGAGCTTCGCCATCGTGAAGCGCTCTAGAGCAGGGATCGGTCGGATCGCGATCTCGTGCCGGTTCACGACTTCGTACGTACCGCCTTGATTTGACAGATCAGTAATGATTCTGCCTGATCATCCGTGTAAGCACTTCGTCGCTGAGCGAAGCGCCTCTTAACGATAAAACAAGACCGGAAGAAAGGCTTCGGCACGGGTTCTCGTCTAGCTCACGGCCGGGTGTTGCTGCCCGCGATCCAATCGGACGGCCCTCGGAACATGAGACAGGCGGCGCCGCGAGCGCGATGCCGTCGCACGCAACCACGAACTGGCATGGGCGCACCCGCCATGATTTTCGCGTCGTTCGAGTTTCTCGCTCTCTTCCTGCCCCTGTTCTTCGCCTGCTACTTCCTGATGCCGTTTCGGCACAGGAACTGGATCATCCTGCTGTTCTCGTGGGGCTTCTACGCCTGGTGGCGGGTCGACTTCCTGGCCCTGCTGATCGCCGTGACGGGGTTCACCTATACCGTCGCGCGCCTGATGGACCGGGCGGGGCCGAAGAGCGACCGCGCCAAGCTCCTGATGATCCTCGGCCTTTCCGGCAATCTCGGGGTGCTGGCCTACTTCAAGTACGCCAATTTCGGGGTGGCGACGGTCAACCAGCTCCGGGGCGCGATGGGCCTCAGCATGATGAGCTGGACCGAGGTCCTGCTGCCGATCGGCCTGTCCTTCTACGTGCTGCAATCGGTCTCCTACCTCGTCGACATCCGCCGGGGGACGGTGCCGGTCAGCCGCTCGCTCCTCGATTATGCGGCCTACAAGGCGATCTTCAGCCAGCTCATCGCCGGCCCGATCGTGCGCTACGCGGAGATCGCCAACGAGCTGAAGGTGCGCGAACACTCGCTGCGGCAATTCGGGATCGGCGGTCGCACCTTCGCGATCGGGTTCGCCATGAAGGTGGCCATCGCCGACACGCTGAGCCCCCTGGTCGATGCCGCCTTCTCGCTGACCCAGCCGACCCTGGCCGACAGCTGGATCGCCGCTCTCAGCTACACGCTGCAGCTCTACTTCGACTTCGCGGGCTACTCGCTGATGGCGATCGGCCTGGCGCGCATGATCGGCTTCTACTTCCCGCAGAACTTCGACAACCCCTACCTGTCCGGCTCGATCCAGGAGTTCTGGCAGCGCTGGCACATGACGCTGTCGCGGTTCCTGCGCGACTACCTGTACATTCCCCTCGGCGGGAACCGCTCCGGGCCGGTGCGGACCTACGTCAACCTGATGCTGGTCATGGCGATCGGCGGCCTGTGGCACGGGTCGAGCTGGAACTTCATCCTGTGGGGCGTGTGGCAGGGCGCGCTGCTCGGCACGCATCGCTGGTGGAGCCGCCGCCGTCCGCCGGGGGCCCCGACGCTCGCCTACCCGCTCGCCAACGCCCTGACGATGCTGGCGGTGATGATCGGCTGGGTGATCTTCCGCGCCAAGGATCTCGAGAGCGCCGGGCGGGTCTATGCCGGCATGCTGGGGCTCAACGGCATCGGTCTGTCCGACGACTTCCTCTGGCAGATCACGCCGGACCGCCTCTGGTTCATCCCCGTGGCGCTCGCGATCGTCTACGTCCCGCTGGTTCGCGACCGGCTGTCCCGCCCGCGCCTCTCCCATCGGCATCCGGGTACCCCGGCCGTCCCGGCGATGAGCGGCCTGCGTCTCGCCGCCTGGACCGTCTCTCCCTTCGCCGCCTTCACCCTGGCCATCGTCATGCTTTACAGCCGCGATGCCGTCCCGTTCCTCTACTTCCAGTTCTGAACATGGACGCCCCTCTCGATCGGCCCATCGTGGCCAACACGCAACCGCGCCGCAGCTCCCGCGAGATCTCGGAGAGGTTTCAGGGCGCCCTCGTCGTCGGGCTCCTGGCCCTCGGCGCCTGGCAGGGCTTCAGTGCCTTGGCCACCCCCGCCGCGCAGCGCCGGCTGGCGCAGGTGCGCAGCCTGGACGCGCTGCTCGACGGCCGGGCCGCCGCGGCGGTCAATTTCGTCGAGGCGCATTACCTGCCGGCCGACCCGATCCTGCGGGCCGCCGGCGGGGTGTTCCGGTGGCGCCTCTTCGGCTCCGGCGGTCCCCAGGTCGCGGTCGGCTGCGACGACTGGCTCTACCTGACCGAGGAGGCCCAGACCGTCCGGGGCGCAGAGGAGAACCTCGCGGCCCGGGCCGACATCGTCGCGCAGGTCGCCGCGGCTTTGGCCGGGCGCGGGATCGAGCTCGTGGTCGCGGTCGTCCCCGACAAGGCCCGGATCGAGCGAGCGACGCTCTGCAATGCACCGCGCACCGCCCAGTCGACGGCGCGCTACGACGCGTTCCAGGCGATGCTGCGGGAGCGACGCGTCGCGAGCCTCGATCTCGTCAAGCCGCTGGACCATGCGCGGCAGGACGGGCCGGTCTACTACCGGACCGACACGCACTGGAACCAGCGCGGCGCCGCGGTCGCCGCCAAGGCCGTCGCCGGGGCGGTGCGGACGCCGCTCGATGCCGGGTTCGCCTACAGGACGGAATCGGCGCCGGTCGAGACCGAGGGGCCGGGCGACCTCCTTCGGCTGATGAGCCTCGATCTGGTTCCCGAAACCCTGTCGCCGCTCGGGATCAAGCTCCGCCCGTCCTCGGACCGGCAGTTCGTCGCCCGCACCGTCCAGACGGAGAAGCCGGCCGAGGCCGACGACCTCCTGGCGACCGGGCCCGGCGATCAGGTCGTGCTCATCGGCAGCTCGTACTCGACGAACGCCAACTTCCAGGGGAGCCTGCAGGAAGCCTTGCGCGCACCCGTCACCAACGTCGCGGAGGCCGGCGGGGGCTTTGCGGGGGCGGCGAGCACCTATTTCGGGGGAAGCGCCTTCACCGAGACGCCTCCGCGCCTGATCGTCTGGGAGATCCCCGAGCGCGCACTGTCCAAGCCCCTGCAGGCGCAGGATCGCAGCCTGGCCCAGGAACGCAGCCTGGCCGAGGTGAAGTAACGCCAAATCATAACCATGATCCGGTGTTTCGCGCGGACCGCCCCGTAAATCGTTGATTTCAAGGTCCGCGCACGGCACCTTCTGGTTGCAGCATCGTCTCCGTCGAGCGGCGTCGTCGATTTCCGAAGCGGGAAATCCGGACTTGCCGCCGACTGCAGCATCCTGATCGGAATCCGACATGCAAAGCGTTCTCGCGGGACTGACGTTCCTCATCGTGGGCGATAGCCACTTCGTCACCAAGAACTACCTGATATCGACCTTGCAGGATGGTCTCCTGTCCAAGGGAGCCCAGGTCGAGACCTTCGGCGCCTGCGGCGTGCCTGCCGGCGCCTGGGTGGCACCGCGCCCCGTCGCCTGCGGCATCGCGAACCGCAGCGGCAAGGGAGCCGTCGTCGAGAATCGCACGCCCAAAGTGAAATCCTGGAGCATCGATGCGCTGATCGACCAGACCAAGCCGAGCGTCGTGGTCGTCGGGATCGGCGATCCGATGGCCGGCTACAATCAGCGCGAGATGCAGAAGGGATGGATCCGCGAGAATGTCGACGAATTGATCGGACGCATCAAGGCTCGCAACCTTCCCTGCGTCTGGATCGGGCCGGGCTGGGGAACCGAGGGCGGTCCCTATTCGAAGACCTTCGCGCGGGTGAAGGAGTTCTCGGACTTCATGGCGACCTCGGTCGCGCCCTGCACGTATGTCGACTCCCTCGCCCTCGCGAAGCCGGGAGAATGGCCGACCTTCGACGGCCAGCACTACACGGTCGTCGGCTACCAGAAGTGGGGCGCCGCTCTGACCGACGCCCTGGTGGCGAACCAGACGGTCAAGTCCCTGCCGCGCAAGTAATCCTAGACACGCAAGTAGTCCCTGCCGCGCAAGTGGTCCCTGCCGCACAAGCGAAATCGACACCTCGACTGGGAAAACGCGTCCGGCACCCGGGCCCGGGCCGGCGACCTCGTCCTCGGGGGGGGGCGTCGCCGCCGGTCGTCATCGAGAAAGCAGCAGCACAGCCATGACCCATCCGCTTCAACTTCATAGGTCCGCCCCGCCGCGGGGGAACCTGCCTCGACTTCGCGGCGCTCTCCTGGCGGCCCTCCTCGGCCTGCCGGTCCTGGTCGCCGGCACGCCGCGTGCCGGAGCCCAGATGATGCTCTACGAGGACCGGCTGCCGGACGGCTACGCCTATGTCCGCTTCGCCAACGCCTCGCCGGACCGCCTCGACCTCAAGCCCGTCGGCTTCGCCGATCCGATGTCCCTCGGCACGACGGGGCAGGAGCGGGTGTCGCCCTATTACGTCGTCGAGGGCGTCGCCGGGCGCAAGGTCGAGGTCAAGGTCGAGGGCGCCAAGCCGCTCGAGATCGAGCTGAAGCCGGCCGGAATCCACACCGTGCTCATCGACAAGGCCGATGGCCGCCTGGGGACCAAGGTCGTCCTGGACCAGTCCGAACTCAGCCAGACCAAGGCGAGGCTCGCGTTCTACAACGCCATGGCGTCCTGTCCTGCGGCGGGCTTGTACCTGGAGCCGAAGGGCCAGCCCGTGCTGGTCGATGTCGGTCCGAACATCATGCGGGGACGCTCGGTCAATCCGGCGCCGAACCCGCGGATGCGGGCGGCGTGCGGCACGACGCGGGTGGCCGAGCTCGATCTCGGGCCGCTCGATGCAGGCGGGCAATACAGCGTGTGGCTGATCGCGCCCGGCGGCACGCCGAACGCCTTCCTGTCGAAGAACAGAATCGCGCCCTACCTGCGCTGACCGGGACGTGACAGCCATGGCTCGCTTCCGTCCCGGACCCCGGCTCCTTACCGTTCTCGCCCTCGCACTCGCCCTCACCCCGGGCGGGGGGGCTCTCGCGGCCTCCCGGTGTCCCGCCATCCCGCCGCGCGCGCCCATGCCGGTGGAGGCCACGCCCACGGCCGTCCCGATCCCGGATTGGCGACAGCGTGCCGACCAGCTGACCCGGCAGGCCACGGCGCGCGACCTGTCCGCCACCCGCGTCGTCCTCATCGGCGATTCCATCACGCAGGGATGGGAGCCGACGATGTGGGAGCTGTTCTGGGGCTCCTACGCCCCGCTGAACCTGGGCCTGTGGGGCGACCTCACCCAGGGCGTGCTCTGGCGGCTGCATAACGGGCAATGGCCGAGCTCCCTCAAGCCGGACGTGGCGGTCGTCCTGATCGGCACGAACAATGCGGGCTGGCGCAGCAAGCCCGAGGACACCGCGCTCGGCGTGGCCGAGATCGTCCGCTTCATCGAGGCGCGATCCCCGGCGACGAAGGTGCTGCTCCTCGGGATCCTGCCCCGGGGGGCCGACGCGTCGGCGCCCGAGCGTCCCACGAACGCGCAGGTGACCGCCCTGATCCGGCAATGCGCCGATGGAAAGACCGTGTTCTTCGCCAATCCGGGACGGACGATGGTCGACGGTGCCGGCCGGATATCGACCAACGTGATGTTCGACTACCTGCACCCGACGATGGTCGGCTACGCGATCCTCGGCGGCGCGATCGCCGAGGAGGTTCGCCGCCTGGCCGGGCGGTAGGGTGGGACCCGTGACCCGGGCGCCCCTCTGCCGGCGGCGGCCAGACGCGGGGAGGGGCCCGGTTCAGCGCCCGAGGCAGGCCGGCCAGGTCAGCCGTGCCGCCGACAAGGCGAGAATGTGGAGCACGGCGGGATAATAGTTCTCGGACGGCGAGGGGGTCGAGAAGGATGTCGGCACCCGCGCGCCGGACGCGATACAGGACGTGAGCGCACCGACCGCGGCGTAGCCGGGTTCTCCCATGCGCCCGCTCGCCCGTCCGGCGAGAGGATCGACGATGGGCAGGCCGGCGGCACCCCCATCGGTCCAGGCCGCCGCGAAGGGCTCGTAGAGGGCGCGCTCGCCCTGCGCCGCCATGGCGAGGTAGAGCGGGACCCGCACGGCATTGTACGACAGGATCGCGGGAAAGCCGTCGGCGGGACGCGGGCGGTTGCCCGCCATGGCGATCCAGTCGGTCGGCACCCGGCTCGCCCCGAAGCGGGCACGCCGCACGAGGTCGACGCCTGAAGCCTCGAGGCGCTGCCACGGGAAGGCCGGCGCCACCGTCGCGAGGCGGGCGAAGGCCGGGAAGACCCAGTAGGACAGGTTCACCACCGGGCCGTCGCTCCGCTCGCCGGCACCGAACCCGGCGAGGCCGGGCAGGATCAGCGGGCCGCCGGCCCCATCCCAAAGCACGAGGCGCCCGCCGATCTCCTCGGCGATGCGACGGGCCGCGTTGCGGAAGGGCCCGTCCGGCCAGCGCTCCGCCGCCTCCACCAGCGCCCAGGCGATCAGGATGTCGCCATCCGTCGCGTTGTTCGGATCCGCGACGGGGACCGGAACGTCGGGCTCCCAGCGCCAGGCGAACAGCGCATCCTTGCGCACCATGAGCGCGAGGCGCGTCCAGTCCCAGATGCGCTCGAAGGTCTGGCGATCCCCGGACGCCGCGGCGAACAGCAGGCCGTAACCCTGCCCTTCGCTGTGGCTGATCCTGCCATTCGCCGTGTCGACGACGCGCCCCTCGCGGGTGACGAAGCGGTCCTTGAAGCTCGCCCAGGCGGCAGGGTCGATCGCCAACCCCCGCGCGGCAGACGGTGCGGGCAGCACTCCTGCATCCCCGGCGATGCCGAGCCCGGGCGCTCCCGCGAGGGCCAGGACCAGGGCGGCCGCACGACAGTGCCGGCGCGAGCGTCGTCGCGCGTGGCTCCTCAGGTCCGTCCGCATGCCGCCCCTCGATCCGCCGGGACGGCCGGCTTCGCATAGATCAGGGCGGCACGAAACCACCTGCGGGTGCGGCCGGAGGCACGGCGCCGACATGCGCCGTATCCAGGGGCGATGGATCGACCGGCGCCGACCCGGTCCGGGTTCGGCGGGAGGCGACGAAGCGGCAGGGACGCCGTCCCTGGCCGCCGATCGTCGCGTTTACGGCTTCCAGGCCGGCAGCGCATCGCTGCCGACGATCAGCGTCGGCTCGCTCCGGAGGGTGACAAGCCAGACGCTGTACGCGTTGCCGGCCTCGAATTGAACCGGCTTGGCCGCCGTCGAGCGCCCTTCGCGGCAGCCCGAGCTGAGCTGCACGCTCACCGGATTCACGCCGCGCGACCGCTCCGTATCGACGGCGACATCGGGAAAGACCACGGTGCTGGCCGGCTCCAGCCTCAGCGAGGCGGGGCCGCATTCCGGCGCGGCGTTGACGAACGACAGCGAAGTCCGCGTCTGGTTCATCTCGTAGCGGGACGCCATCGCCACCACCCGGATCGCCTCGCCTTCGCGGCGCACGACCAGGCTGACCTTCGTGGCGGGGCTGAGGCCGACGGTGCTGCGCACCTCCTGGCCTCCGGCCCGCACGACCAGGGGAAGGGAGGGAGTATCCGTCCGGTCGAGGTTCAGGTAGCTCCCGACACGGGTCTCGTCGCGGATGCCGATCGTCTGGGGGGGCAGGAGGTCCGAGGTGACCGAGACCTCGGTGTCGAGCGCGTTCACCACCCGCACGAAGATGGCGTCGCGCTTGGGCTGCTGCCCGTAGAGCGACCGCTCGGCGCGTGCCGCCGAGGAGGAGAGCAGGCAGGCCGCCGCGAGGCAGGCCCGGGCGAGGAGGCGGGCCGCCATGTCAGGCTCCGACGCGCTTGCGCAGATCCGTGAGGATCGCGTCGGGCTTCATGGCGGTCTGGCCCCAGATCGCCGAGTTGTTCGGCGGGATCGTGAGGTCCGTCTCGTGGAAGACCCAGACCACGACCTTCGGGCGTTGCGCAGCGAAGGCGCTGCTCCCGAGATAGTCGAGGAGGTTCCAGTACGGGCTGAAGGAATGGATCTTCCAGACGAGCCAGACCGGCCGGTTCAGGCGGTTCGCGAGGGCGGTCGAGAAGCCGAAGGACGGGTGCAGGTAGCTGTTGCCCACCAGCACCGTATCGGCGCCTTCTTCCGCCAAAAGATCTCCGGCGCCGGTCTCCACCGCCTGCGGCAGCTTGTAGGATTGCAACGGATACTTCGCACGTTCCTCCGACGCCAGCAGGAGGGCGAGGTCGTTCTTGCTCTGCACCATGTCCCGCGGCGGGCCGAGGCGCGGGCCGGGCTTGCTGCTCGGTGGAAGGAGCGAGCCCGCCTTGATGGCGTCCGCTACCGCGTTCGCCGCGCAGGCCGCGCCCTGCGGCGTCCAGTGCGTGTCCGCCTTGAAGAAGAGCGGGGTAGCCGGCTCGGCCTTCCGGAGCGCGCTCATCGCCGCGAGGAGATCCGGGACCGGCGTCCCGTTGCGGCGCAACGCCTCCAGTTCGACCCCGTAGCGGCGCTGGGTGTCGGGCGTGAACTTCACGCCGTCCGGCAGATGCTCGGACAGGATCCGCGACTTCGCCGGGGTCAGGCAGATCACGGTCTGGATCTTCGCCTGCTTGAGGACGCCGACGACGTCGTTGATGAAGGACGCGCCCTGCTGCACGCGCGTATAGTCGACCCGCGAGACCTGATCGAAGGCAGGAAACAGCCACCCGTCCTTGCCGACGACGACCTCGGATGCCGCAGCCGATGCGGGCAACGGTGCCGAGGGGGTGAGGCCCAGGAGGGCGGAGCCGCCCATCACGCAAAATGAACGCCGGTCGATAGATCCGGAATATTGGTGCGAACCCATGTCACGCCTCGACGGAAATGATCATAGACCGAGACGGCGGCATGTGAGCAAGTCCCGGATGATAGAGTATGGCCTGAAAAACATGAACAAAAACTAAAAATACTGCCAAGAACGCGCAATCGCCTGTCGGAATGCAATATTAATCAAATAAAATACGGCTTCAAACGAAGATCGAGACGTTGAAAAGCTCGGGGTAAGTATCGCTGACTTGCAAGTATTCAGCAGAAAAACGTAGAATTAATCCAAAATTATGGGATCAATGCGGCGCTTTATAACGCTTAATGCCATAGGGTTATCGTTCGAGACCCCGAGGCGATACAAGCTTTATACTCTACTCCAGGTCGAGCGTCATCGTTCGCGGCAACCGTGCGGCGACGGTCACGGTTCGGTACGTTCGGAGTGTGACGATCGAAAATTCGCCCGGCCGCGGCCAGGTGGCGTCCTTGCTGCGCAAGAAAGCGGACGGCACATCGCAGCTTCCTCACGCGCGTGGCGTGCAGAGTTCGAGCCCGCCAAGATATTCGATGTCGTGCGGGCAAACCTGAAGCATCCGAGCGGCCACGATGCCCATTCCGGTCGACGGTCGGCTTCTTCAGCTCGCCCATCACCGTCATCGGCCAGGCCGTCTCCTTCGGCAGCCTGCCGCGCGTGATCCTGACGTTCTGGCTTCTCGTCGGTCGATCGCGAGATCGGGGAGGCCGCCCGCACCCAGCGGGCGAACTCGTCGTCTGGCATGCGATTGCCCGGCCGATGATCCGGCTCTACCCCGTCTCCGGGTTCTTCTTCGCTTCGGCGACTTGCCGGCGCTACTCGGCGCCTCGGAGCGACGCTGATGCGCCCCGACGCCGGCTCTCGCGCGGCAATGCGACGGGCGATGGCGCAACGTCCTCTCGAGGCGCTGCATGGTCCTCCCCGCCCTTCCGGGCGGTTCCGCGTACCGATCGACCGTCGTACGTGGATCCGATCAATGGGGCTCCGGTGAGGATAGGAGCCGAAAGACGTGTTCGAGCGTGAGCGGCCGACGATCGGCCTCCGGGAGAGGTACGGCTGCCGGGTACGACCGAACGGGCATCGGGATCTCGTCGCGCGTCGCAACCTCGATCGGCATCGGGCGCGCGATATCGACCGCGCTGGCAGGGGGCACAGAGATCGTTGCCGTCTCGGGGAAGGACCCGGCCGGTACCGCCTCGACCCTTGGCGGCAGCGTGTCCGACGCGCGATCGCCGATCCGCTTGAGATGTCCCGCTCGATTGTTGAAATTATGATAGGAAAATCCGACCATCTCGAAAGATTTGAGAGCGGAATCGATATCGTTGTACATGGTCATCGCGTCTATCCGCTTGTCCGGCTGCGCGTGTCGCAGGCTGACGCCCGCTGCGGCGAAGCAAAAACGATCTCGGTCGATCACGCCCCGCGAAAAGCCGCGTGCCTCGCCGTCGAGCCGATTCGATCCACCCGACAGTGAGAGTAATCTGCAGATCGATCCGAATGCTTAAGGGCCAGGCCTAACTATCAAGCAATCGAAGAACGACGATCATCGACCAGGTCGGCTGTCGACTCCCGGCGGGTCCGGACCTGCGCGACAATCCAGGCTCCGCGGTCGCGTCACAGGCGACGCTGCGGACGTGAAACTTCCGATGGCGGATCGAGCGGTCGTGCCGAAGCCTTCAGGTGATCGTGCTGAATTCCTGCATGGCGATGCGTGACAACACGATCAACGCGGAGGGGTAGTAATGATCCGTCTCGCCGATGGACGGAAGCGTCGTGCCTTCGGCGGCCGCCTCGCTCCCCGCGCGCGTGCGCAGCGCCAGCGCGGCGATGGAGCGGGTCCCGGGATCGGCGGGGTAGGGTGCGATCGTCCCGCTCTGCAGATCCACCCAGGACGGCGGGTAGGGATGCTGCCCCTCCCAATATCGCCAGAACGCCGCGAGCGCCCCCGGCGACCCGGACCGGCACCAGGCGAGATGAAGCGGGATGCGGATGGCGTCGTAGCTGAAACGTGCCGGCCAGTAGGGCGCCGGGCTCAACGCCCCCGTCCGCTGGTCCACACGCAGCCAGTCGGGCGGGAGATCCCATTTGCCGAACCGCCCGTCCTCGATCAGGCGCAGTCCGTCGACTTCGAGCGCCGACCAGACCCCCGACGGCGCGACCTGGGCCACCTCGTGCATCATGGGAAACGCGTAGTAGGATGGATTGACGATGATGCCGCCGTCGCGGTCGAATCCGTATGCTCCCGGAAGCAGGACGATGCGCTGACCGACCCGCCGGACCAGCAGGCGGAGGATGTCCTGCCCGATCTGGCCTGCTTCGGCCGTGAGGTCGGGGCGCCGCCATACCCGACCCGCTCTCGCCAGCGCACCGGCGATGTAGAGGTCGCCGTCGGTCGCATTGTTGAGATCGTCGACCGGGATCTTCGCCTGAGGCTGGAAGCGCCAGGCGTGCAGGGAATCCGTCGGGCGCCGGAGATGGCGGCGCGTCCAGCCGTGGATGCGGTCGAAGGTGGCGGGATCGTTGAAGGACGCGGCCATCAGCAGGCCCCAGCCCTGACCCTCGCTGTGCGAGACCCCGCCGTTATAGGTATCGACGACCCGGCCGTCCGGAGCGACGAAGCGCCTGACGAAGGTCGCATAGTCCCGCCGGTCCTCCGCCGATGGAGTCGCGAGCGAAGCGAGGCGGCGGACGGCTCCGCCAGCGCCCTGGGACGTCGAGGCGGCAACCGTCGAGCCGGACAGGGAAGAGCTCGCACCGATACTGGCGAAGGCCGAGCCGATCCCAAGCCCCAGGACCGCGCGCCGGCTTATGGTCGATGCTCGTGCAAACACGTGGAAGCCCCATCCCCGTCCGGCTCACGCGAAAATCGGAGACCCGCAACGCACTCTCCTTCGACCATCCTGGAAAACTGTTAAAATCCGGTTTTTATCGCACCTCGTATTAGAATTGTATGGGAGCGGCTTCGTCTTGCAGCATCCGATGCCGGTGTTACGAGACGTTACGATCAATCCCGGTATGCAACCTGTCGCGGGGCGCTCCGCACGCGTCCTATTGCCGATTGTCTTTCGCAAGCACGCGGAGCAATCGGGGAGGCGGCGAAACCGATTTGAATGTGGCGGCGGCAGCTTCTTGGGTGGTGGACGCTATCGCACGGGCGGCCTCGGCATCGGCGGGATCCTGCTCATCATCCTGGTCGTGCTCCTGCTGACCGGCCGGATCACCATCTGACCCCCGGCCGATCATTCGCCGTCGGAAGACTTCCAGGCGGGTGGCCGTATGCTGTCGCTCCGGTTCTTCGCGGTTCCGCGCGGGGATTTCGAGCGACAGGCCAGCCCGTCGAGCCACCTGTGGCGTCCGAAAAATCGGATCGCCAGCTCGGCGCCACCTGATGCGGCGTTTGATGATCGGCGACGGCGGGTTCTCGAGGCCGATGTCGTCCGATGCCCCGGCCATCCGGATCTCCAGAGGCGTGTCGCGACTGGACGCCGGGTTGCGGAGGACGGACCGTCCGGGACCGCCGATCCTGATCTGCGTATCGTCATGCCGGGTGTGTCGCGCAATTGGATTCCTCGACCGCGGCAGCTCGAGGAGATGCCAAAAGTCCTGAAATTCCTCCTGAGGTCTGGATCGAAAGATCTGCTGTTTTGACAAGCTTTGGGGCGGGAGGACCGCCGCGATTCGGGAATATGCGTGGCGGGTGAAGGTTCGCCACGGCCTCGTGAAACCGTTCGCGCTCTCTGATGTTGACCTCCGTCAACTCTGGGTCGGATACGATGACGAGCACCAACGCAAGCTTCACCGACGCCAACACTCCGACCCGGAGCTTCGGCAGCGATCACGACCCGGTACTCGATGGGGTCACGCGCGGCCTCGAGGCGCTGTTTCCACCCATCTACCAGCATGCAAGCCGGGGTGAAGACCTGGAGGTGGAGCAGGACGATCCTGTGCCCTCGACGTGAGAGGTGGCCTCAGACCGCTAGAGCGCTTAACGATCGCGTTGCAATCGCGAAGCTCTCTAGTTTTTTTGCCGCATTTTCGTCGACGAACCGGCATCCACTTCGTCGGAAAATGCTCTAGAGCGACGTTGTCCCTGCCCCGATGGCCGACAGAGAGACGAGAATGTCCAAGCTCTTCATCGCACGAGTGCGCGGACCGCTCGGAGAACGTCCACTCGTGACCGTGCGCGCTGCGGCCGAGGGCGAAGCGAGATTGTTCCTCGAGGCGGCCTACCCGGATGATGAGGTCGTCGAGGTCGCCCAGGCGGGCGATTGGGTCAGCACATCCGACACCGGCGCGAAGGCCGGCGACGTGCGCGAGCACCCCGACGCCGCGTGGCAGGCACCGACGGCAGGCGCGTAGAGGTGGCGTCCTGCCTGCCGGACGACGTTCGCGCGCTGGCGCTCCTGTTGCCGGAGGCGATCGAGGGAGCGCACCAGGGCCATCCGGACTTCCGGGTCGGCGGGCGGATCTTCGCGACCCTGTGGACGGAGGAAGATCGCGTCGTCGTGAAGCTCACGCCCGAATTGCAGGCGGAGATGGTCGAGACTTGGCCCGACGGGTTCGCGCCGGTACCTGGTGCCTGGGGTTCCCGTGGTTGGACGAGCGTCTATCTTTTCGCAGTGGAGGAGGAGGTGCTGCGGGGCGCTCTCCTGGCAGCCTGGAGAACCGCTGCACCTCCCGGCCTCGTGACGCGCTTCGCCGCGCTTGCCGTCGACCCCGACGGCGATCGGTGAGTGTGTGACGAGGCCCCCGGCAGAACGTCCGTTTGCGCATCTCCCGGCAATGAGGGTCGTGCGCCCCGCCGAACTCACGACTGGTCGGCACAGGACGGCCATCGCGGCCCGATCCGGTCACCTGAACATGACAGGCGTACCATTTGCGGTCTAAACTTCGCGGATGTCACAGACGCTTGTCCCGGGTCGTCGTTGCGGCCCCTGTACCGCCTGCTGCCAGGTGCTCGAGGTGAAAGCTCTCGACAAGCCGGCCGGGGTCCGGTGCGAGCACAGCACGGGCGCGTCTTGTCGCATCTACAGCGATCGCCCCCGGGCATGCGCCACGTGGCACTGCCTCTGGCGCAAGATTGGAGCCCTTCCGGACGAGTTGAGGCCTGATCGATCGGGCGTCATACTGTGTCTCGAAATAGATCCGGATGCCGACGACCCGCGTCTTGGCGCCCGAATCGTCTGCCGTGCGGTAGACAATACGGATGCTCTCGATCGGTGGGAGGCTGTCGAAGCCGTGGCGATGTTCGTGCGCGAAGGCTCGCTGCCGGTGTGGACCGCCATCGGACAAACGGCCTCCCTGATCTACGTAGGCGGCGCGTGCGGACCGTCTGCGAACGACCATACCGGGATGGAAGCGCTCCCGGGCCAACTCCGGGGGTAAGAGGCTGCAGCGCAGAGGCGAAGCCGCTGCCCCGAGCTTGACCGGATGAATTGCGAGGGAGACAGCGAGCCACCGGATCGGCTAAGGCATGGGTCGATCATGGGAGATACGTTCATGGCAACCGGTACGGTGAAGTGGTTCAACGGAACCAAGGGCTTCGGCTTCATCCAGCCCGACGACGGCGGGCAGGACGTGTTCGTCCATATCTCCGCAGTCGAGAAAGCGGGCCTTCGCGACCTCGCGGACGGGCAGAAAATCTCCTACGAGGTGGTGGTCGACCAGCGGCGCGGCAAGGCTTCCGCAGAGAACCTGAAGGCCGATTAGCCGAGCGATCGTGCCGGCGGCCCTTCAAGCTGCCGGCATACAGGCACGATGGACGGTCCGAACCGAGCTTGTCGGGATCGCCGGCATCTGTCGCCACGTGCCTCTCAGGCGGTATCCGACCACCGATTGCAGACGACGACAGCTCGGGTTTTTGCGGAGTACATGAAACAGCGAGCCCTGCCGGCCGGGAGGCCTCCGCTGGACTTTGGCCAACTTTGGCGGATCTGCGGCTTTGGTGGAGCGGCGTCACGAAGTGGGCGTGACGGGTAGGCGGGCGCTGTTTCGACCACGAGACACCGCCATGTCCGGCCTGCCCGCCCACGAGCACAAGGCGGCGCAGGCCGCCCGGTACCCGAAGGCTCGACCCACCTTCTCGGACGTGCTGGCCGGCGTGCGCCGGGCGCTCTGAGGGGAGCGGGTTTGGGCAACATCCCGGCGCCAGCGACGTCGAACGAAACCCAGCCGCGCTCTGCCCCTCCCTGGGCCTACGTCCTCTGCCACGCTGCCCGAGGGACCAAAGTCGAGCGTCAAGTTTCAGCCGATTTTCAATCGAATAGAGCATTTTCCGACGAAGTGGATGCCGGTTCGTCGAAGAAAATGCGGCAAAATCAAAAACCTAGAGAGCTTCGTGATTGCAACGCGATCGTGAAGCTCTCTATTACCTCAGATCGAGGTCGGGTGCGGGATAGCAATTCTAAATCAAGTATGCTCTCAGGATGAGGGCGATCATCAGAAAATCTTGAAATCAAGTCGAGCGGGTGCTAGACCAGCCTCGGTTGATGGGCGCGGCCACGGGCTCACCGGCCAGAGGCTGGCGGTGTCATGGGTCTCGGCGATCCGCCCCCTCCTGCACGGATGCGCTCGACTTCCCCCGGGTTTCCTTCCGCGCCCGGGTTTCCTGCGCGCGGGCGGTCTCGCGCAGGCGGCGCCGGCGTTCCTCGAGGCCGGCGCGCGTCGCGGGCCACCAGCCGCGGCCGGGCGCGTCGGCCGCGGCCGCCGGCACCGTCTCGGCGAGTTCGGCGAAGGTCGGCATCCGCCACCAGGCCCAGACCAGCGGCCCCGGCGCGGAGATGGCGGGATAATGGGCGAGCGCCGCGGTTTCCTCGACGACAGCGTCGTCCAGCGCCTCGAACACCACCACGCCGGCGCCCGCGGTCTCCACGGCTGCGCCGAGGGGAGGGGGATCGGCGCGTGGTACCGGGTGGCGCCGGCGCCGGCGCTCCGCCTCGGCGGCGGGGTCGCGGGCGGCCTCGCGCCGGGCGCGGCGCGCCTCGGGCTCGCTCTCGGCCGCCGCCGCCTCGATCACGCCCCAGACCTCCTTCAGCGCCTCGTAGGAACGCCAGGGCACCCGCCAGGCCCGGATCTCCGGCGCCCAGGCGGCGAACGGGATGGTGCGCAGGGTGTCCACCACCGCGCGGGAATAGGGCGTGCGGACCACCAGCGTCTCGGGGGCGGCCTCGAGGTAGCGGCTCTCCAGCGGCTCGAACGCGTAGGCGTCCCGGCCCTTGTCGTCGCCGTAGGCATCGAGGGCCGAGATCTCCCGGGCGATCCAGGCATCGGCCCGCTGCTCGGCGGTGGTGCCGGGCACGAACCAGCGCCGCAGCTTGCGCCGCCAGCGGGCGGTCGGGAAGCTCTCCTTGAAGCGGGCGAGGAGCGCGCGGTCGAACGGCATCGCCACCAGTACGCCGGGACGCTTGACCGTGCCCGGCGCCACCGCGAAGCCCGCTCCGCGGGCGACCTCGCCCTCGGGGCCGCCCTCCTCGTCCCGCCCGTCCTCGGACATGTGCGACCTCAGATCGTCGGCGCGCGGCCGCCGTAGTAATCGTCGAGGCGCCCGCCATAGGACGGGTCGGCGAACGGATCCTCGTCCGGGCCGTGGCGCGGCGCCTCGGCCAGGGTGCCGGGGTCGATGTCGATGACGTAGCCGCCCAGGCGCACGTCGTAGCTCAGGGCCTTCCAGGGCACCGGGTGGTGGTGCTCGCCGAAGCCCAGGAAGCCGCCGAAGGACAGGACCGCGTAGGCGACCTGGCCCGTCACCTTGTCGACCATGAAGTTGTAGACGCTGCCGAGATGCTCGCCCTTGCGGTCGTAGACCGCCGTGCCCTCGACCTTGTTCGAGGCGATCAGCCGGCGGGTCTCGTCGAGGGCGAGGCCGTCGCCGGACGGGTCGAGTTCCATCGTGCCGGGCTCGCGCAGGGCGCGCTCGTTCGGAAGGTCGGTCGGCATGGCGGGCTCCGTGACGCAGGCGGGAACTATCCCTTGGGGAACCGTCCGGTCCGGTGAGGGTTCCGCGCTCAGCGGGACCGCTCGCCGTCCTCCTCCTGCCGCTCGGCCACCTCGGTCCGCACCGTGCGGCTCGCCAGCATCATCTCGACCGCGAAGGCGGTGAGCGAGGCCAGGGTGCAGACGATGGCGGCCCCGAACAGGCTGAACAGCAGGCTCGCCACCGCGGCGTCCCGCAACGTGCCGAGGAACAGGGTCAGCACCGCGCCGCAGATCGCCACCCCGCCGAGGGCCGCGACCACCACCGCCACGTCGAGGGCGAGGCTACGCCGGCGCAGGTCGCGCAGGCGCGCCTGGTCGCCGGGCCGCTCGGCGACACGGTCGGACAGCTTCTCGACCTGGTCGGCGATGCGGGCATGCCGGGTCGAGAAGACGTTGAGCAGCGTCGCGATGCCCGACAGCAGGAAGACCGGCGTCAGGGCGACCTGGATGATGTGGGCGGTCGAATCGACCTGGGACGGATCGGCGGAGGGAATCATGCAGGTCCGGGGGAGGGGCTACGGCCGGCCTGGATCGCACGATGCGGGGGGTGGGTGAAGCGCTTTGGGGGAAAACAACCGGGGAGCGCCGGGCTCCGACATCTCGCGGCGGCACGACGACCAGTCCGGAAGGCCCGCGGCCGGCCGGGATTTGTCCGATGTCTTACCGAATTGCCCCGGACACTACAATTTTTTGAGATATATTGATTTGCTCCAGGGCCATACCTTGACGCCAGACTGGCAGAACCATAGTTCCACCCGCAGTGATTGTATCACTCGTTGCGGACAACGACAGTCCACAAACTCGGCAGCGGCGGAGGTCTGGGTGCGGGAACGAGGGACGGGACGGGACGAGCCCCCGCCGGGAGCGCTGGCGGCGGCCTGCGCGGCGCCGGACGCCGTGGCGACCTGGCAGTGGGACATCGGCGCCGACATCCTGTGCGGCGACGACCGCATGGCGGCCCTCTACGGGGTCGATCCCGCCAGCCTGCGCGGCGGCGCGCCGGTCCCGCTCCTCCTCGACCGCATCCATCCCGACGACCGCGCAACGGTGGTGACCCGCATCCGCCGGGCGGCGGAGGAGGGTGGGTCCTACGTCGTGCCCTATCGCCTGCTTGCGCCCGGGGGGCAGATCCGCTGGGTCCTGTCCTGCGGCCGCTGCGCCCACGACGCCGCGGGCCGCCCGACGGAGGGGCGGGGCGTCGTGATCGACCTCACCGGCGCCGAGACGCATCCCCTGGAGCGCGCCGCCGAGCACGGCCTCGCCGTCCGCCGCGCGGTCGACGACTGGCACGATCCGTTCCTGCGCCGCCTCGCCGACATGCTGCTGATGGAGATCGGCCGCCACCTCGCGGCGGGCGACGCAGAGCAATCCCCGGAGAACCGCTGGACGAACTGACGCGCGCCCACGCTCAGGCGAACCGTGCCGGTGCCGCGGAAGCGGCGACCGGCTGGCGCGGGGCGCCCTCAGCCCGCCGTGACGGAGAGATGCGCCCCGTGGGTGAGGCTCGGGTCGAGGTCGCCTGCCGTCGGACCCCGGAACACGGCGGCCACCGGGCCCTCGTCCCGGCGCGCCAGCGCCTCGGCCAGGGTGCCGTCCGTCCCCGCCGGGCTCGCGAGGGTCACGGTGGTGCGCGGGCCGAGCGGCAGGGTCGCGGCGCGGGCCGGTCTTCCCAGGATCTCGGCCTCGACCACCGGCGCGTCGGCGCCGGTGCCGAGCAGCGCGGCGTAGCGGGCACGGGATGCCTCGACGTCGCGCACCGCCACGGTGACGGACGCGACTCCGGTGATCCCGTTGTCGTGCCGGCGCACGTCGCCCTCCTGCACCCGCAACGACCGGGGCGTGACGTCACCGCACAGGAACGGCACGTCGGAGCCGGGGGCGCGGGCGGTCTTCCAGTCGAGGCGGGCGCCGTCCGGCCGGAAGCGGCCGCCGGCCACGGGGTCGGCGATGTCGAGCCCGCGGGCTTGCGCGGCCTTCACATCGGCGTCGATGTCGCCGGGCAGGAGCGCGTGGTCGAGGAAGCCCTCGCCGGCGCGGTGATAGACATCGGACCAGCGGTTGCCCGGCTCGGGCTTCTTAAAGGCGATCAGCTCCAGGTAGGCGCCGTCCTCCAGCACCACCAGAACGTTGTGGGTAACGCCGTTCTGGTGCTCGCCGCCGCGGATCACCGTGAAGCCGAGGCGGGAGTAATCCGCGAAGGCCGCGTCGAGGTCGGTGACCGCGATCACCAGGTGGTCGAGGGTGAGGGACATGGGGTTTCCTCTTCAGTCGGCGGGAATCGAGGCGCGGCCGGGGATCCAGGCGCGGCCGGGGACCGCGTCCAGGAGGGCGCGGGTATAGGCGGCCTGCGGAGAGGAGAAGACCTCCGCGGTCGGGCCCGCCTCGACGACCTGCCCGTCCTTCATCACGGCGATCCGGTCGCAGATCTGGCCGGCCACCCGCAGATCGTGGGTGATGAACAGCATCGAGAGACCCAGGCGGTCGCGCAGGCTGTCGAGCAGCGCCAGCACCTGGGCCTGGACCGACACGTCGAGGGCCGAGACCGGCTCGTCTGCGACCAGGAGCTCGGGTTCGAGCGCCAGCGCCCGGGCGAGCCCGATCCGCTGGCGCTGCCCGCCGGAGAACTCGTGCGGCAGGCGGTCCATCGCCGCGGGATCGAGCCCGACGAGGCGAAACAGCTCGCGGGCCTTCGCCATGGCGTCGGCGCGGGAGACGCCGTGCAGCATCGGCCCCTGCGCCACCAGCTCGCCGGCCCGGCGGCGCGGGTTGAGCGAGGCGAAGGGATCCTGGAAGACCATCTGCACCCGTCGGGCCTCGGCCCGCATCGCCCGGCGCGAGAGGGAGGCGAGATCGGTGTCGCCGAGCCGGATCGTGCCGGTCTCGGGATCGAGCAGGCGCACGATGCAGCGGGCGAGCGTCGACTTGCCGGAGCCCGATTCGCCGACGATGCCGAGCGTCGTGCCCCGGGGCAGCGACAGGCTCACGTCCCGCACGGCGTGGGTGACCCGGGCGCGGCCCGGCAACAGACCTGCGAGAAGGCCGCCGCCCTTGCGGTAGGTCTTCGAGACGCCCGCGACCGTCAGGATCGGCGCTGCCTCGGTGCCGGGGCGCGGGGCGCGGGGCAGGAGCGGCGGGACCGCGCCGATCAGCGCCCGGGTGTAGGGCGCCCGCGGCCGGTCGAGCACGGCATGCGCCGGGCCCTCCTCGACGAGGCGCCCGGCCTGCATCACCGCGACCCGGTCGGCGATCTCCGCCACCACCCCGAAATCGTGGGTGATGAACAGGACGCCCATGCCGCGCCGGGCCTGGATCTCGCGGACCAGCGCCAGGATGCGCCCCTGCGTCGTCACGTCGAGAGCCGTGGTCGGCTCGTCGGCGATGAGCAGCGCCGGCTCGAGCGCCAGCGCCATGGCGATCATCACCCGCTGGCGCTGGCCGCCCGAGAGCTCGTGCGGGTAGGCCCGGAGCGCCGCGGCGGGATCGGGCATCCGCACCTCGTCGAGGAGCGCCAGGGTCTTCTCCCGGATCGCCCGGGCCCCGAGCTTGGTGTGGATGCGGAAGGTCTCGGCGATCTGGTCGCCGGCCCGGCGCAGCGGGTTCAGGGCCGTCATCGGCTCCTGGAAGATCATGCCGATCGTCGCGCCCCGCAGGCGCCGCATCTCGGCCTCCGACGCGCCGACGAGGTCGCGGCCCTGGAACAGTACCGCGCCGCCGTCAGGCCGCACGCCGGGCGGCAGCAGGCGCATCACCGTGTTGGCAAGCACCGACTTGCCCGAACCCGATTCGCCGACGACGCACAGGATCTCGTTGGCGGCGAGGGTCAGCGAGACGTCGCGGAGCGCGTGGCTGCGGTCGGCCCCCGGCGGCAGGCGGACCGAGAGGTGCTCGATCGCAAGGAGATCGCTCATGCCGCGGCCCCCGATGCAGCCTTCACCGGCGCGGGGCCGCGCAGGCGCGGGTTGAGGGCGTCGTTGAGGCCCTGGCCGACCAGCGAGACGGCGAGCACCGTCATCAGGATGGCGACGCCTGGAATCGCCGAGACGTACCATTGCGTGCGCAGCACGCCGCGCCCGGCGCCGATCAGGTTGCCCCAGGAGGCGACGTTCGGGTCCGACAGGTTGAGGAAGGCGAGCGCGCTCTCGAGCAGGATCGCCACCGCCATCACCACGCTGGCATAGACGATCACCGGCGGCAGGGCGTTGGGCAGGATCTCCCGGGCGATGATGCGGGCGTCGCCCATGCCCAGCACCCGGCAGGCCTGGACGAATTCGCGGTTGCGCAGGGTCAGGAACTCCGCCCGGGTGAGCCGGGCCGGGGCCGGCCAGGAGACGAGGCCGATCGCCACCGTGACGGTGGTGATGTCCGAGCCGAACACCGCGACGAGAACGAGGAGCAGGAGGAAGTTCGGCAGGGTCTGGAACGCTTCCGTGATCCGCATCAGGACGTCGTCGACGATCCCGCCGTAGAAGCCCGCCACCGCGCCGACCGCGATGCCGATCGCGATGGCGATCACCATCGCGACGAGGCCGATCAGCAGCGAGACCCGGGCGCCGTGGAAGATCTGGGCGGCGATGTCGCGCCCGCTCGCGTCCGTTCCGAGCCAGACCTTCGGGTTGGCGAAGGGCCATTGCAGCGGCCGGCCGGCCAGGCCCAACGGGTCCTTGGGAAACAATAGGGGCGCGGTCAACGCCACCGCGATCACCAGAAGGAGGAGCGCCGCGCCCAGGAGGGCCGCCGGGTTGCGCGCGTAGCGCCGGAGAGCCGCCATCGCGTCAGCGCCCCGCCGCGATGCGCGGATCGAGCCGGCCGTAGATCAGATCGACCAAGAAATTCACCGTGATGACGAGGAGCGCCGACACGAACACGATGCCCAGCAGGGTGTTGAGGTCGCGCTGCACCACCGATTCGTAGGCGAGCCGCCCGAGGCCGGGGAGCGCGAACACGCTCTCGACCACCACCGAGCCGCCCAGCATCGTGCCGGCCTGGAGGCCCACCAGGGTCACCATGGGCAGGAGCGCGTTGCGCAGGGCGTGGCGCACGATGACCCCGGTCTCGCCCAGCCCCTTGGCGCGGGCGGTGCGGACGTAGTCGAGGCTCATCACCTCCAGCATCGAGGCGCGCATGATCCGCAGGTAGGTGGCGAGGAAGACGAGCGCGAGCGTCAGGGTCGGCAGCACGAGGTGGCGGGCGACGTCGAGGACGTGGGCAAGCCCGGTATAGCCGGCGCCGACCTCCTCGAACCCGCCGGCCGGCAGCCAGCCGAGATTGATCGCGAACAGCACGATCCCCATCAGGCCGAACCAGAACGAGGGCGTGGCGTAGAACATCAGCCCCAGCGTCGAGATCAGGGTGTCGGGCCATTGGCCGATCCGCCGCGCCGCGAGCACGCCGAGGAACGTCCCGCCGAGGAACGCGAGGGTCAGGGAGGCACCCATCAGCAGCAGCGTCACCGGCAGCCGCTCGGCGATCACGGTGGCGACCGGCTTGCCGTAGATCGCCGACTGGCCGAGGTCGAGCTGCACCAGCCGCCACAGGTAGCGGCCGAGCTGGGCGGCCGCCGGCAGATCGAGACCGTAATAGCGGCGCAGCTCGTCCGCCGTCGCCGGGTCGCCACCGCCCATCTGGGCCATCAGGGCATCGACGGTGTCGCCGGGGGCGAGCTGGAGCAGCAGGAAGAGCCCCGCCAGGATGACGAAGAGTGTCGGCAGGCTGGCGGCGAGGCGGCGCAGCGCCAGGAGGAGGATGGTCATCGGCTGGCCGGGGTCGGGGCGGCGTGCCTCGCGAACGGGGTCGTCACGCCTCGATCCACGCGTCGTGCCAGTCCGCCGAGCCCCAGCGCGGGGTGTTGTGGTCGCCGTGTACGCGCTTGCTCGTCGCCGACAGGAAGGTGCGCTCGGTCATCATCCAGACCGGGAGCGCGTCGTTCACCGCACCCACCCACTGCGCGTAGAGCGCCTTGCGCTTGCCCGGATCGAGCTCGCTCGCCGCCTCGTCGGTGAGGCGGTCGACGAGGTCGGATTGCCAGCCGTACTGGTTGGTCCAGGGCGCGCCCTTCGGCGAGCCGGAGCGGTACCACACCGTCGTCGAGACCGCCGGATCGCCCCGGTACTGGTGCCAGCCGGTGGCGAGGTCGAAGTTCCAGTCGCGGTAGACGGTGGAAAGGGCGCCCGCCGTGTCGAGGTTGACGATCTCGACCTTGATCCCGACCGCCTGGAGCGATTGCTGGATGAAGGTGGCGAGAAGCGGCACGTCCTCGCCGTTCATGATCGGCACGAGCTTCAACGAGAAGCGGGTGCCGCCCGCCCCGCGCTTGAAGCCCGCCTCGTCGAGGAGCGCCGCCGACTTCTTAGGGTCGAACGGGTAGGGGACCGGTGTGTCGGGATAGAACGCCGTCGAGGAGGACGGGATCGGCCCGGTCGCCGGCTTGCCGAGCCCGTAGATGAAGTTCTCGATGAAGAACGGCACGTCGATCGCGTGCGCGATCGCCCGGCGCACCCTGACATCCGCCAGTTCCTTGCGGCGGGTGTTGAACTCGAGGGTGTTGTTGAAGGCGTTGGCCTCCAGCCCCTTGCTCGACACGGTGAAGCGCTTGTCCGACTTCAGCCGGTCGAGGTCGGCGAGCGCGAGCGCGTTGTAGGTCGAGAGCTGGACCTGACCGGTCTCGAGCGCGGCCGAGGCCGCCGCCTTGTCGGTGATGAAGCGCCAGACGATCCGGTCGAGGTAGGGGAAGCCCTCGCGCCAGTAGGTCGGGTTGCGCTCGGCGATGACGTGCTGGCCGCGCTCGTAGGAGACGAACTTGAACGGCCCGGTGCCGATCGGCGCGGTGTTGGCCGGATTCTCGAGCACGTTGGTGCCCTCGAAGACGTGCCGGGGCGCGACGTAGCCGAGGTCGCAGAGCGCCCGCAGCAAGAGGTCGAGCGGCATCGGCCGGGCATAGCGGAAGACGGCCGTGTGCGGATCGGGCGTGTCGACGGCCTCCAGGTAGAGCTGAAGCTGGGTGCCGTAGTTCAGGTACTTCTTCCACATCTCCATCGCGGTGTACTGGACGTCCGCGGAGGTGAAGGGCTTGCCGTCGTGCCAGGTCACGCCCTGGCGCAACCTGAAGGTCACGGTCTTGCCGTCGGGGGCAGCCTCCCAGGCGGTGGCGAGCACGCCGGCCGGCTTGCCGTCCTGGTCGAGATCGACCAGCGGCTCGACGATCTTCGAGGTGATGACGTAGACGCCGGTCGAGGCGCGGATCGCCGGGTTGAGCACCCGCTGCTCGCCGTTGAGCTGCACCGTCAGCACGCCGCCGCGCCGGGGAGCGGTCCCCTGGGGCGACGCTCCTTGCGCCAGTGCCCGCGTCAGGGCCGCCGGGCTCCAGGCCGCGGTGCCGAGCGCCAGGAGGCCGGCCCGCTTGAGGGCGTCGCGGCGGTCGATGATCATGCGTGGTCCTCGTCGTCGTTCGGGCGCCATCCTTGCTGCAACGCAGCGTCGGCGCAATGGACGAAGCGTGGCAATTTCCGGTGCATCCGGAGCGAATTCATCTTCCGGCGGCGCGATCCGGAGAATTCGTGTCGTCACTTGGCCGCGGTCGGGGTTTCGGCAAGGGTTCCGGCGAGAGGTCGGTTCCGGCGAGAGGTCGGTTTCGGCGGGAGGCTCGCCGCGAGGGCATGCGGCGCCGGCCGCCGGGCCGGCATCGGGTCGCAGGCGGGCACCGGGGTGAAACATCGGGCACGACCTGGCGTTCTGGGCTCGACCCCGTTCAACCCCGCCGAGAGGAACCCCCGATGCCGCTTTCGACCCGCGCGCCCCTGGCTGCCGCCGCCCTCGTCCTCCTGACGGGCGGCGCCTTCGCCGCCAACGACCTGCCGCCGCCCAAGACCGACGCGATGCCCCCGGTCGAGGTGACGATCACCGCCGAGAACGGCGCACCGTCCTGCGCGCCGGCGGAGCTGCGCCTGCCGGCCCAGAGCAACGTCGACCTCCACGTGGTCAACCAGTCGAACCTTCAGGTGTCGCTCACCGCGCCGCAGATCTTCCAGAACAAGAACGTGCTGCACCACGACGGCGACGTCGTCCACGTCGCGAGCAACGACGCCTACCTGGTCAAGGCCAACGGCAAGGGCGAGATCCGCCTGCGCACCATCGCGGCCGGCGAGTACACCTATGGCTGCACCGCCACCTCGAAGCAGGACAAGCCGTTCACCGGCAAGCTGACGCTGGTCGACCCGGCGAAGTGAGCGACGGTCCGCGACCGCGGACCGGACCGACGCCCGCATCGTCCCGGGACCGCGACGCAGGCTCCGGGACGACGACACGGCCGGGTCCCGGCCGTGTCCCCATGAACACCCCCACGGTATTCCTGTGCATGCGACAGCCCGCACCGGACCCGCTCAAGCCTCCGGGCGTTTCCCGCTGCGAACGAGGAGCGGGGCCAGATGGCGAAGCGCAAGGTGGGACGGCGCGCACAGGCGGGAACCGAGGAGAGCGTGGCGCCGCTGGTGCCGCCCGGCGCCCTCGCGGTGGCGCTGCTGGGCCTGCGCGACCGGGGCCGTCCGCTCGTCCACGTCGCCCGTGACACGAGGCGGCTGGAGGAGATCGCCGCCCTGCTGCGGGCGCTGGCGCCGGGGATCGGCGTCGCGGTCTATCCGGAATGGGACTGCCTGCCCTTCGACCGCGCCTCGCCGTCGCGCGGCACGATGGGGGCGCGGGCCGGGGTGCTGCGCTGGCTCACCGACACGGATAACCTGCCCGACATCCTGCTCACCACCGCCCCGGCGCTGATCCAGCGGGTGCCGCCGCCCGCGACCTGGGCCGGGGCCCGGGTCGAGCTGACGGCCGGCGATCCCCTCGATCCCGGGCGGCTCACCGCAGAGCTGCAGCGCCTCGGCTACATCCTCGACGACCGGGTCGACGAGCCCGGCGAGGTCGCGGTGCGGGGCCGCACCGTCGACGTGTTCCCGGCCGCCGCCCCCCGGCCCTGCCGCATCGAGCATGCCGGCGGCAAGGTGACGGCGATCCGCAGCTACGATCCGGTGTCGCAGCGCTCCCTCGACGAGGTCGGAACCCTGGTGGTCGATCCCGCCACGGAGATCGTGCTGGCCCCCGACGCGCCGGTGCGCCTCAAACCCTTCAGCGGCCAGGAACACCAGCTGCCGACCCTCTACGGCCGGCTCGCCACCGTGCTCGACTACGTGCCCGAGGCCCGCCTCGTGGTCGAGGCCGGGGCGGAGGCGCGCGCCGACGCCTTCTTCGAGCAGATCGCCGAGGGGCAGGGCGGCGCGACGAGCGCCCGCGGCAAGGCGGCGCCGCTCTATCTGAACCCCGCGGAGTGGCAGGAGGCCCGGGCCGCCCGCGAGGTCGCGGTGGCGACCAAGGAGGAGGCCGACGCGGTCGCGGTGCCGGTCTTCCTGCGCGAGCGCCGGCCGGGCTCGGCCTTCTCGGCCTATCTGCGCGAGCGCCTGAAGGCCGGCGAGCGGGTGGTGCTGGCCGGCGACGCGGCGGCGCTCAAGCGGCTGTCGCGCCAGGCGGCCCGGGCGGCGGAGCGCGGCGTTCGCCCGGTCTCCGACTGGTCGCAGGCGGTGGCCGCCAAGCCCGGCGAGATCGTGGCGCTCGCCGCCCCCCTCGATGCCGGGTTCCGGGTGCCGGAGATGGCCGCGACGGTGATCGCGGCCCCCGACATCCATGGCGGGTCCTCGGCCAAGCCGCTCGCCGGCCAGCCGGTGATCCTGCCGATGGGCGAGGTCGATCTACGGATCGGCGACGTCGCGGTCGACCGCGACCACGGCCTGTGCGTGTTCGAGGGGCTGGAGCGCATCGCCACCGGCGACGGCGGCGCCACCGAGGCCCTGCGCCTGCGCTTCGCCCACGACGCGATCCTGATGGTGCCGGTGGCCCAGGCCGACCGGATCTGGCGCTACGGCTCGGAGGAGGAGGCGGTCGCCCTCGATACGCTCGAGGGCGGCACCTGGCCGAGGCGCCGGCTGACCACGGAGGCGGGCCTCGCCCGGGCCGCCCGCGCCATGCTGGAAGCGGCCGGGATCCGCGCGAAGGCGAAGGCGCCGGCCCTGGCGCCGCCCGAGCGCGAGATGGAGCGCTTCGGCGCCGGCTTCGGCTTCCCGCTCACCCCGGACCAGGCGAAGGCCGTCGACGGGGCGCTCGCCGACCTCGCCTCCGAGCGGCCGATGGACCGGCTGGTTTGCGGCGATGTCGGCTTCGGCAAGACCGAGGTGGCGCTGCGCGCCGCCGCCGCGGCGCTGCTGGCCGGCAAGCAGGTGGCGGTGGTCGCGCCCACCACCGTGCTGGTGCGCCAGCACCTGCGCACCTTCGCGCGGCGCTTCGCCCGGTTCGGGATCGAGGTGGCGCAGCTCTCGCGCCTCGTTCCGCCGGCCGAGGCGAAGAAGGTCCGCCAGGGTCTCGCCGACGGGTCGATCCGCCTCGTGATCGGCACCCAGGCGCTCGCCGGGCGCGGCGTGTCCTTCGCCGACCTCGGCCTCGTGGTGATCGACGAGGAGCAGCGCTTCGGCGCCGCCCTCAAGGAGCGCCTGCGCGGCATGGCGGGCGACGCCCACGTGCTGACGCTGACCGCGACGCCGATCCCCCGCACCCTGCAATCGGCGCTGGTCGGCCTGAAGTCGCTCAGCGTGATCGCGACGCCGCCGGCGGTGCGCCAGCCGATCCGCACGATCCTGACCCCGCTCCACGACGACACCGTCCGGGCGGCGCTGATGCGCGAGAAGGGGCGGGGCGGCCAGAGCTTCGTCGTCTGCCCGCGCATCGAGGAGATCGGCCCGATGGCCGAGCGGCTCAAGGCGCTGGTGCCGGAACTCGCCACGGTCGTGGCCCACGGCGAGATGAAGCCGGCCGAGCTCGACGAGATCATGGTCCGCTTCGCCGACGGAGAGGGCGACGTTCTCCTCGCCACCTCGATCATCGAGAGCGGCCTCGACGTGCCGCGGGCCAACACCATGCTGGTCCACGACGCCGAGCGCTTCGGCCTCGCCCAGCTGCACCAGCTGCGCGGCCGGGTCGGGCGCGGCCAGCGCCGGGGCGTCACCTACCTGCTGACCCGGCCCGACCGGGAGCTGCCCGCGGCCGCCGAGAAGCGCCTTCGGACGCTCGAGGCCCTCGACCGGCTCGGCGCGGGCTTCGCCATCAGCGCCCGCGACCTCGACCTGCGCGGCGCCGGCGACCTCGTCGGCGAGAACCAGGCCGGCCACGTCAAGCTGATCGGGCTCGGTCTCTACCAGCACCTGCTGCACCTGGCGTTGCGCGCCGCCAAGGGCGAGCCGGCGGAGGACTGGGCGCCCGAGATCCATCTCGGCCTTTCGGGCGACGTGCCGGCGGATTACGTGCCCGAGCCGGAGGTGCGCCTCGGCCTCTACACCCGGCTCCTGCGCCTCGGCGCGCCCGAGGAGGTCGAGGCCCTGCGCGGCGAGGTCGAGGACCGGTTCGGGCCGCCGCCCCCGGGCGTGCGGGCGCTGTTCGCCCTGGCGCATCTGCGCGTCGCCTGCCTGCGGCTCGGCATCGCCCGGCTCACCGGCGGGCCGCAGGGGCTGGCGGTCGATTTCCGGCCCGGCTGCGCGCCGGCGGCGATGCCGCTTACCGAGGCGATGACCGCCCGCGAGGGCCGGCTGATCCTGCGCCGCCCCTGCGACGACCCCGACCGGCGCGCCGAGCAGGCGGCGGAGTTCCTGCACCAGATCCAGGAGGCCCGCGACCACCAGGGCTGAGGATGATACGAGATCCGGAAGATGACTTCCGGATCTCGTATCACCAGCCAGCGCGGCGCCTGAGCGAAGCCGCTTTCCGCATCGCGAAGCGATCAATCGGAAAGCGTATGATACGTTCGGCCTCGGGGTTTCATCCCGGGGCCGGAACGATCGCAAACGGCCAAGGTTGACTCCCCGAACCCCGGGACTGAGGAGCCGCGCCGATGGACAGACAGCACGACATCTCCTCGTCGCCCCTGCCTTCGTCCGAGCTGCCGGAGGCCCTGGCGAACGAGAGCGTGGCGGAAACCTGCGAGCGGGTGCCGGGACAGGCCGAGGACATCGTGCTCGCGCCGCTCGCCGATTTCCCGCATATCAACCTGCGCACCCCCGGCGAGCCGTGGGAGACCCGCCGCGCCGCCGGCAAGTGCCTGCGCGCGAAGGTCCCGCACGACAGCCACGGCGCTGGCCCGCTGCCGGAGGACCGTCCCGACCCGGTGCGGCTGATCGAGGAGGCGCAAGAGGGCCGCCAGGCCCACCTGATCCCCCTGCGGGTCGCCCGGATGGCGAGCTCGCCCTTCGCGTTCCTGCGCGGGGCCGCCACCGTGATGGCCTGGGACCTCGCACGGACCCCGACGAGCGGCATCGACGTGGTGATGAATGGCGACGCCCACATCTCGAATTTCGGCCTGTTCGGCACGCCGCAGCGCGACATCGTGCTTGACCTCAACGATTTCGACGAGGTCACGATCGGTCCGTGGGAATGGGACCTGAAGCGGCTCTGCGCCAGCATAGAGGTCGCCGCCCGCGACCTCGACGTGCCAGTGCAGGAGCGGCGCCAGGCGGTGATCGCGGCGGCCTACGGCTACCAGCACACGATGACCGACCTCGCCCCGCAGGGTTCCCTCGACGTCTGGCACCGGGCCGCCAAGGCGGAGGAGCTCGATTTCAGCGGCATCGCGATCGACCAGGAATCGCGCGAGGTGGTGCACCGGGCGGTCGAGAAGGCGCGCAAGCGCCACAACAAGAGCCTGCTCGGCCAGCTCGGCGAGCGCCGGGTCGACGGCGGCTGGCGCTTCCGCGACGAACCGCCGATCCTGACCTGGGTCGACGACGACACCCGCGAGGCGGTGACCGCCGGGCTCGAGCGCTACGCCGAGACGCTGCCGCCGGAGCGCCGCTTCATGCTGAACCGCTACCACGTCGTCGACGTCGCCCACCGGGTGGTCGGCGTCGGCAGCGTCGGCACCCGGGCCTACGTCGCGCTGCTGTGCGGCAACTCGGACCAGGACGTGCTCTTCCTCCAGGTCAAGGAGGCGGTGCGCCCCGCCCACGCGCCCTACGTCGCCGGGATGCCCGAGCCCTACGCCTCGCACGAGGGCGAGCGGGTGATCTACGGCCAGCGCCTGCTCCAGGCGGTCGGCGACCCGCTCCTCGGCTGGACCACCATCGACGACCGCCCGTTCTACGTCCGCCAGATGAAGAACATGAAGGGCGAGATCCCGATCAGCTGCATGCGCGGGCAGCCGCTCGTCTACTTCTCCTGGGCCTACGGCGCCCTGCTCGCCCGGGCGCATGCCCGCACCGGCGACGCGGCGGCCATCGCCGGCTATTGCGGCCGCGACCGCCACGACGACCTCCGCGAGGCCCTGGCCGACTGGGCGCTGGCCTATGGCGACCGGAACGCCGAGGATCACCGGCTCTTCCTCGACGCCATCGCGTCGGGGCGGCTGGAGGCGGCGGAGAACCCGCATCTCTGATAGGCTCGCGCCTCGGCGCCGACGCCCGTTCGAAGGCGCTGCGGTATGAGTTGCACACCGGCTTCACGGTCCCTCGCGGATGAAACGAGGCGGTCATCGTCCATCCCCTTTGCGAGCGTCAGAGGCGGTTTTCGGTCTCGCGCGAGTCCCCCTCTCCCGTGTGGGAGAGGGGACAGGGGTGAGGGTGACACGCTTCAGTGTGAAGCTCGAACTTCGTGCTGGCAGCTCAACGTTTGGTGCCAGACTTAGAACCGTAGCACCCTCACCCCTACCCCTCTCCCACACGGGAGAGGGGATCCCGCGCTCGACAATGACCGTAAAATCAATATGTTGAGGTATCTATCTATTTAGAATTAATCTGACACCACCATAGCCTGTTTGACTGATAGATATACTCTATCCCACAAGCAATCTCATCATAAGGTGTTAGTCGATTAAAGATCGACTAACCTCGAAGGAGGGCTCCAGAAGTCTCCGAGATCACTGGATCCCTCCTTCGAGGCTCAGCGATCTTCGATCGCCTCGCACCTCAGGATGAGGTGGAGGGTAGGATAGAAATTCTCCTCGCGATCGTGTCGTCGTGAGTCAAACAGGTTCTCACGCCACCGGTCGTTCGGTGACGCAGCGCCGATATAGCGTGCTGCGGCTGATCCCGAGGCTGCGCGCCGCCCGGCTGACATTGCCGCCATGGGCGGCGAGCGCCGCCCGCATCGCCTCGTTCGCCAGAATGTCGAGCCGCCCGGTCGCGGGCTCCGGCCGCGGCGCCGGCCCACGCATGGGGAGCGCCGTTACCCCCTCGGGCAGGGCGTCGAGGTCCAGCACCTCCCCCGGCTCGGCCAACGCCGCCAGCGCCTTCAGGCAGGCCGCGAGCTGGCGCAGGTTGCCGGGCCAGGTGGCTTCGGCCAGAGCCGCCTCGCAGGACGGCGACAGGCTCACGGCGCGGGCCGGGCCGTCGGTGCGGGCCCAGAGGCCGCGCACCAGGGCGAGGCGGTCGGGCCGGTCGCGCAAGGGGGCCAGGCGCACCCGGTAGGAGGCGATGCGGTAGTAAAGGTCCGCCCGGAAGGCGCCGCCCTCGACCATCCGGAACAGGTCGCGGTGGGTGGCGCAGATCAGCGCGAAATCGACCGGCACCGGGCGGGTGCCGCCGACGGGAAGCACCTCGCGCTCCTGCAGCGCCCGCAGCAGGCGCGATTGAAGCGCCAGCGGCATGTCGCCGATCTCGTCGAGGAACAGCAGACCGCCCTCGGCCTGGCGCAGCAGGCCCTTGGCGCCGTGGCGCGCCGCGCCCGTGAAGGCGCCGGGCTCGTAGCCGAACAGCTCGGCCTCGATCAGCGTCTCGGGCAGGGCCGCGCAGTTCACCGCGACGAAGGGCTTCTGCGCCCGTGCGCAGGCCGCGTGGGCGGCGCGGGCGAACACCTCCTTGCCGGTCCCGGTCTCGCCCTCGACCACCACCGGGATGCCGGCCTCGATCAGCCGCACGGCGCGTGCGAGGAGCTTTTGCGTGGCGGGGTCGAGGATCGGCGCCTCGGGGCCGGCTGCGGGAAGGCCTGTCGCCGGAAGGCCCGGCGCCGGCTCGGCCGCCGGCCGGCGTCGGGGCGGGGCGGATGCGCCCTGGAGGCGGCCGTAGAGCGGCGCGCCCTGCACGTCGCGCAGCGCCAGCGGGCCGGGCGCCAGGTCGGCGCCGTGGCGGCCGACCGCCTCGGCGCCGATGGCATCCCAGCCGAGGCCGAGCAGCGCGAGCCCGTGCCGGTTGGCGCCGACGATCCGGCGGCCCTCGAAGACCAGCACCCCCTCGCGCGGGGTGCCGAGCAGCGCCGGGTCGCGGTGGAGGCGCAGCACCTCGCAACCCGCCGGCACCGCGTCGAGCACGCGGTGCTCGATCGCGTCGACCGCGAGGCCGACGCGGCCGAGCGCATGGCCCTGGTGGATGCCCGCCGGGCCGGTGAGGTCGAGGATGCCGAGCACCGCCCCGTCCGGGCCGAGGATCGGCATCGCGGCACAGCTCAGGATGCGGTGCGGCTCGAAGTAATGCTCGGCCCCCCGCACCTCGACGGCGCGGCGCTCGACCAGCGCGGTGCCGATGGCGTTGGTGCCGGTCAGGCTCTCGCTCCACGGCACGCCGGGGCGGAGCGCCACCTGGGCGGCGCGACCGGCGAAGCTGTCGTTGCCGAGCGTGTCGAGGATGAGACCCCCGGCATCGGTCAGGATCACCAGCCCGCCGGTCGCCCGCGCATCCGCGTGCAGGGCCTCGATCTCCGGCCGGCAGCGCCGGCGCAGGGCCTCGTTGCGGTCGAAGGCGGCGCGCATCTCGACGGAGCTGAGGGGCTCGATCCGGGGCCGGGTCCCGAAATCGAGGCCGAGGGCGGCGCAGCGCTCCCAGGAGCGCAGGATCGGCGGCGGCGGCTCCGCCACCCCGGGCCCGAAGGCCTGGCGGCGGGCGGCCAGCAGGGTGCGGGGGGTGCTCACGCGGCTCTGCATGCCCGGCCTCCTCCCGGTTCCCCCCGTCCTGAACGGGGTGTCGCTGTTTGCGACAGGTGTTGCAGGTGTCGCGTGTCCGGTCCAGGTCGGCGGGGGTGAGGCGGAGGTGGATATTGGTCGAAGGCTATGCCGGGAGGCGATGGGAAAAATCAGTATTTTCAATGATTTGCCGGATCGCCATGGTGCCGATCGAGCCGCCCGCCGCCGGCTGGCACGCGGCCTGCCCGGGAGTGTCCGCCGCACCTCGTCGCCGGGGTGACTGGGAGGAACAGATGAACAAGCCGGAATTCTTCGCCGACGCCAAGACGAAGTCCCCGTTCTCGGCCCGCTACGACAACTTCATCGGCGGCCAGTGGGTGGCCCCGGTGGCGGGCCGCTACTTCGAGAACACCTCGCCGATCACCGGCGGCGTGATCTGCGAGGTCGCCCGCTCCGACGCGCAGGACATCGAGCGCGCCCTCGACGCCGCCCACGCCGCCAAGGACGCCTGGGGCCGCGCCGCGCCCGCCGAGCGTGCCCTGATCCTCACCCGGATCGCCGACCGGATGCAGGAGAACCTCGACCTCATCGCGCTCGCCGAGACCTGGGACAACGGCAAGCCGATCCGCGAGACCACCCACGCCGACATCCCGCTCGCCATCGACCACTTCCGCTACTTCGCCGGCTGCGTCCGGGCGCAGGAGGGCTCGCTCTCCGAGATCGACCACGACACCGTCGCCTACCACTTCCACGAGCCGCTCGGCGTCGTCGGCCAGATCATCCCGTGGAACTTTCCGATCCTGATGGCGGTCTGGAAGCTCGCCCCCGCGCTCGCCGCCGGCAACTGCGTGGTGCTCAAGCCCGCCGAGCAGACCCCGGCCTCGGTGCTGCTGCTCGCCGAGCTGATCGGCGACCTCCTGCCCCCGGGCGTGCTCAACATCGTCAACGGCTTCGGGCTCGAGGCCGGCAAGCCGCTCGCCTCCTCGCCCCGCATCGCCAAGATCGCCTTCACCGGCGAGACCACGACCGGGCGGCTGATCATGCAGTACGCCTCGCAGAACCTGATCCCGGTGACCCTGGAGCTGGGCGGCAAGTCGCCCAACATCTTCTTTGCCGACGTGATGGCGCAGGACGACGACTTCCTCGACAAGGCGCTCGAGGGCTTCGCGATGTTCGCCCTCAACCAGGGCGAGGTCTGCACCTGCCCGAGCCGGGCGCTGGTGCACGAGTCGATCTACGACCGATTCATCGAGAAGGCGGTCGCCCGGGTGAAGGCGATCAAGCAGGGCTCGCCCCTCGATCCCTCGACGATGATCGGCGCCCAGGCCTCGAGCGAGCAGCTGGAAAAGATCCTGTCCTACATCGATATCGGCCGCCAGGAGGGCGCCGAGGTGCTCACCGGCGGCGGCCGCTCGATGCGCGACGGCGAGATGTCCGGCGGCTTCTACGTCGAGCCCACGGTCCTGCGCGGCCACAACAAGATGCGGATCTTCCAGGAGGAGATTTTTGGGCCCGTCCTGTCGGTCACGACCTTCAAGGACGACGAGGAGGCGCTCGCCATCGCCAACGACACCCTCTACGGCCTCGGCGCCGGCGTCTGGACCCGCGACGGCACCCGCGCCTACCGCTTCGGCCGCGCGATCCAGGCCGGCCGCGTCTGGACCAACTGCTACCACGCCTACCCGGCCCACGCGGCCTTCGGCGGCTACAAGCAGTCCGGCATCGGCCGCGAGACCCACAAGATGATGCTCGACCACTACCAGCAGACCAAGAACCTGCTGGTCAGCTACTCGCCGAAGAAGCTCGGGTTCTTCTGAGCGGCCCTCATCGGCCATAGAGCGGGGGCGGCACCCGGCCGGGCGCCGCCCCCGTTCCACGAATCCGCCCGGGACGAAGGCGGGACGGGGTCGTGCCGGCCCCGCTTGAGGAGGATGCGTTCCATGACCGACCCCGTGACCGACCTGCCGCTCCGCGTCGTCGCCACCCCGGAGGCCCTCGACCTGATCGAGACCCTGCGCCGGGATCACGGGCCGATCCTGTTTCACCAGTCCGGCGGCTGCTGCGACGGCTCGGCGCCGATGTGCTACGCCGTCGGCGATTTCCTCACCGGCGACAGCGACGTGCATCTCGGCGAGATCGGCGGCGCCGAGTTCTTCATCAGCGCCCCCCAGTTCGCCTACTGGAAGCACACCCAGCTCATCATCGACGTGGTGCCGGGCCGCGGCGGCATGTTCTCGCTCGAGAACGGCACCGGCCGGCGCTTCCTCCTGCGCTCGCGCCTGTTCGACGATGCCGAGAGCGCGGCCCTGAACGGCTGAGGGCCGGCCGCCGCGCAAGTGGCGGGGCCGGCTGCGGCCGTGCTAAGCGCGGACACGTTCTCGCGGAGCCAGGCCATGCCGACCCTGACGCATCTCGACGCCGCCGGCGCCGCCAACATGGTCGACGTCACCGACAAGCCGGCGACCGACCGCGCCGCCCGTGCCGAGGGCCTGGTGGTGATGAACCCCGAGACCCTGCGGCTGATCCGCGAGGGCGATGCCAAGAAGGGCGACGTGCTCGGCACCGCGCGACTCGCCGGTATCATGGCGGCCAAGCGCACCCACGAGCTGATCCCGCTCTGCCACCCGCTGCTGCTGACCAAGGTCCGGGTCGAGTGCGAGCCCGACGAGAGCCTGCCGGGCATCCGCATCACCGCGGAGGTGCGGGTGCAGGGCCCGACCGGGGTCGAGATGGAGGCGCTGACCGCCGTGTCGGTCGCCTGCCTCACGGTCTACGACATGGTGAAGGCCGCCGACCGGGGCATGCGGGTCGAGGGCGTGCGCCTCCTGCACAAGAGCGGCGGCCGCTCGGGCGTCTGGGAGGCCTCCGCCGGCCGTGAGGCCGGCGAATGAGCGCCCTCCTGCCCGTCGCCGAAGCCCTGGCGCGCATCCTCGCCGGCGCCCGTCCAGTCGAGGCCGAGACGATCCCGATCACCCAGGCCGCCGGCCGCACCCTCGCCGAGGACGTCCGGGCGCTGCGCACCCAGCCGCCCTTCTCGACCTCCGCCATGGACGGCTACGCCGTGCGCGCCGCCGACGTGGCGGGCGCCTCGCCCGAGGCGCCGGTGCGCCTGCGGGTGACCGCCACCAGCGCCGCCGGCCACGGCGCCCGCGGCCCGGTGGGGCAGGGTGAGGCGATCCGCATCTTCACCGGCGCGCCGCTGCCGGCCGGCGCCGACACGGTGGTGATCCAGGAGGACACGCAAGCCGACGGCGATACCGTGCTGGCCCGGGCCGGCAACCCGCCGGGGCGCCACATCCGCGGCAGCGGGCTCGACTTTCGCGAGGGCGACCGGCTGCTGGCCGCCGGCGAGCGCCTCGACGGCTGGCGCGTCGCGCTCGCCGCCGCCGGCGGCCATCCGAGCCTGCGCGTGCGTCGCCGTCCCCGGGTCGCGGTGCTCGCCACCGGCGACGAGCTGGTGCGGCCGGGCGAACCGGCGGAATGGGACCAGATCGTCGCCTCGAACGGGCTGGCGCTCGCCGCGATGGCCGAATCCGCAGGCGCCGAGGCGATCGATCTCGGCATCGCCGGCGACAGCTTCGCCGCCCTCGAGGCCGCGATCGGCCGTGCCCGCGACGAGAAGGCCGACCTGCTGGTCACGCTCGGCGGCGCCTCGGTCGGCGACCACGACCTCGTCCAGTCGGCGCTCACCCGCCAGGGGCTCGATCTCGGCTTCTGGCGCATCGCGCTGCGGCCCGGCAAGCCGCTGATGCACGGGCGCCTCGGCGGGATGGCGGTGCTGGGACTTCCCGGCAACCCGGTCTCGTCGGTGGTGTGCGGGCTGCTCTTCGTCCACCCGCTGATCCGGGCGCTCCTCGGCGACCCCGAGGCGGGGACCGACCGCAGCGAGCCGGCCCTCCTCGGGCGCGACCTGCCGGCCAATGACGGCCGCCAGGACTACATGCGCGCGGCGCTCGACACCGCGCCGGACCGGCTGCCGGTGGTCCACCCGGCCGAGCGCCAGGATTCCTCGATGCTCTCGGTGCTGGCGCGCTCCGAGGCGCTGCTGATCCGCGCGCCCCACGCGCCGGCCGCCCGGGCGGGCGAGCCCTGCCGCATCCTGCGGCTCGACCGGCCACTGTAGCGGACGGTCATTTTCCCGACGGGACCCGGGGGACCGTGCGGTCCCCCGTAAGCCCCGTTGCTCTTATTGCTCGTCCCCCTTGCCGCCGGTCTTGCGGTCGTAGGCGGTGATCGCGGCGCGGCACTGGGCCGAGAGCTTGGCGCGGTTGCGGGCAAAGCAGCGCTCGACCTCGGGGCTGTCCGGGTCGGCGCCGGCGCAGAGTTTGAAGTAGTCCCCGGCGCAGTTCATCTGCAGGCCCTGGTCGTCCCGTTGGGCGAGGGCCGGGGTGACGGCCAGGAGCGTGAGGAGAGCCGCGGCGGCGGCGGGCACACGAAGCGACGTCGGGGTCAAGGTGTCATTCCCGATGGAGGTCATGGCCCCTTAGGGTAGATGCCGCCGGCCGCCCGGCAAGCGCTGTCAGGTCACACCCTCGTGCGGCGTCGCTCCCCGGTGCGGATGTGCAACGCACGTCCCGGACGGCGCCGTGCCGCCCGGTTCGACGCGCCTCTGTCGTTCCACCGTCGACGCGGGATGTCTCCCAGCAGAGCTTCCGGTCGAGCTTGTCGAGCGGGACAGACGATCCGGAGCTCTACAGCCAAGCCTTGATTAAGATTGGCTGAATACCGTTTTCAGATCGCATTAAAATCCACGGCTTTATTGCGGCACCAACGAAGCGAGAGGCGGCTCCCGACCGGAGCGCCGGGCTTCGGTGGGCAAGTCCGTCCGCCGTGGCCCGGCCACCGGCAGCCGCGAGGCGATGCGGCGATGCGCGATGACGTGACCGACACCGACGCTCCGGCCGGACCGGAGCCGCGATCCCGCGGCCGGCCCGACGGACGGGGCGAGCTCGACACCGAGACGCAGCGCCGCCTCGGGCGGGCGCTGCGGGCCCACTATGCCGACCTCCTCAACGCACCCGTGCCGGACCGGTTCGCCGCCCTGCTCGCCGGGCTCGAAGCCGCCACCGCGGGAGACGCGGCCCCGCCGGACGCGCCCGCCGCCGACCCCACCGGGCAGGAGGATGCGCGATGACGTCCGCGATGACACAAGTCGATCCCGAGATGCGCGCCCTGCTGCTCGGTGCGATCCCGGCGTTGCGCGCCTTCGCGTTCTCGCTGACCCGCGACCTCGACCGCAGCGACGACCTCGTCCAGGACACCCTGGTGCGCGCCTGGACCAAGGCCGACAGCTTCACCCCCGGCACCAACCTCTACGCCTGGCTGTTCACCATCCTGCGCAACCTGTTCTACTCCGAGCAGCGCAAGCGCCGGCGCGAGGTCGAGGATGCCGACGGGGTGATGGCGGGCCGACTCACGGCCCTGCCGGACCAGGAGGCGCGGGTCGAGCTGTCCGCCTTCCAGGCGGCGCTGAGCACCCTGCCGGCGAGCCAGCGCGAGGCGCTGGTGCTGGTGGGGGCCCAGAACTTCACCTACGAGGAGGCGGCCGAGATCTGCGGCGTCGCCGTCGGCACGATCAAGAGCCGGGTCAGCCGGGCGCGCGGGCGGCTGATCGAGCTGCTCGGCATGACCGGCCCGGACGACATCGGCAGCGACGGCCGGACGCTGGCGGCGATGGGGCATCCGTGATCCCGCACGGATCCGAAGGCCTTACGGGGTGCGGCGTCCCGGCCTGCCGCACCCCGGAACACTTTCCCAGGCCTCGGGGTTTCGATGACCCGACGGCAGCCGTGCGGCGCTGCCGTCAACCCCGTGGAGTTGGCCGATGCCCCGCCCCTACGAAGCCGTCGCGGACGCGATCCGCACCGCCCGCTCGATCGTGCTGCAGGAAGGCTCCGCGCTCGCCGTGGCGGCGCGGGCCGGCGATGACGCCGCGCTCGACGCCGCGAGCTGCGATCTCGTGAGCCGCATCGCCCAGGCGATCCTGGATGCCGAGCAGGAGGCGATGGCCCGCAACCTCGTGGCCGCCGACCCGTTCGCCACGCGCCGGCTCAGCGCCTGAGGACAGCCGTCGCGCCGGGTGCCGAATCGGTTGGTCGCCGGGTGCGGGAGATCTAAGACACGTCGACGACTTCGATCTTCGGAGCGTGGGACGAGGTCGCGGATGAACGAGCATCGCCATGACGGCCTCAGCAGACTTGCGTCGGCAGGCCGACGCTTCGCCCGCTCAAATTCCTGGTTCGTCGCAGGTTTTCGGCGCCGAACTGGTCACCGCTTCGGCGAAACCTGCTCGGGGTCGAGGCGCCCGCCGAGCGCTCCGTCGTGGCGCCGCCTCCTCGCGGTCCTGGCCCTGATCGGTCTCGTCCATCCGCCCGCCCGCGCCGGGGAGGGGGGGCAGGAGGCGCCCAAGGAACCGCTCCACCTCGTTCTCGCCACCGCTACGCCCGGCGGCGGTTTCCCGGCCTACGGCGAGGCGCTGGCGGCGGCGATCCGGGAGACGAGCCCGGACATCACCCTGGAGTTGCGGGCGAGCAAGGGCTCGACCGAGAACCTCGACCTCCTGCGCGGGGGCCGCGTCGACCTCGGCCTCGTCCAGGGCGAGTACGCCTACGAGGCCCTGGCGGGGCAGGGGGCTGCGCCGGCCGTCACCGTGGTCGCTCCGGTCTATTCGGCGCCGGGCCTGTTCGTGGTCCCGGCGGACGGGCCGATTCAGGCATTCGACGACCTGCGCGGCCGGCCGGTGGCGCTCGGTACCCGCAGCTCCGGCCTTACCGCCATGGGCCGCACTGTTTTACGCGGCGCGGGCCTCGACCCTGACCACGACATCCGGCCCGTCCTCCTCGACCATGCCGGCGACGGCCCGGCGATGCTGCGCGACGGTCGCGCCGCGGCGCTGTGGGGCGGCGGCACCGGATGGCCGGGCTTTCGGGCCGCGGCCACGGCACCCGGCGGGGCGCGATTCCTCGGCCCCCCCTTGAACGCGATCCCCGCGATCCTCGCCGCGAGCCCGTCCCTACGCCGCATGACCGTGCCGGCCGGCACCTTTCCGGGGCAGGCCGCGGCGATCGAGACGGTGGGGTCGTGGAGCTTCATCCTCGGCCGGCCCGGGCTCGACCCGGCGGCCGTCGCCCGCCTCGTCGCGGCGATCGACGCGGCGCGGCCGGCCTTGGCGCGGCGTCAGCCGCACGAGCGTCCGAGCGATCCCCGCGACCTCGCGGCGGCGGTCCCGGCCGCGTGGCTCCATCCGGCGACCGCCGCGTACCTGCGGCAGGTCGGCACGCCCTGAGCTCTGACAAGGCGAGATCCGTTGTGTTCCTGTGGACACAGGATGCGCAACGTTATTACAATGCGTTTCCGGTCTATTGCTGCAGCGCGGCGACCGTGGCACTTTCACGGCAGCCAAGGTTCCCCGGGCGTCACGCCCGGGGCTAAGAGGGAACCCGGTGCGCTCGGTCGGACAAGACCGTTCGGGCCAAACCGGGGCTGCCCCCGCAACTGTGAGCGGAGAGATCCCGCCGCCGACGGTCACTGGTGCGCCGCACCGGGAAGGCCAGGCGGGAGCGACGATCCGCGAGCCAGGAGACCTGCCTTCGGCGCGCGCCACGTCGGCGCGGTCACGTCCTGCGGGCGGTGCGGCCCGGGGGAGCGCTCGGGTCCGGCTGCCGCGTTCTAGGAACGCGGGATGCCGCCTGCCGCTCGTCCGTCCGCCCCGCACGGCAACATCGAGTGTGCTTCGTGAGAACCCGTCCGCCGCTTCGCCATCCTGCGCCCTCCCGCCGTCGCCGCTGCACCGCCCTGGCGGGCGCCGTCGCCGTCGGTCTCGCCGCGCCCGCGGCCCGCGCCCAGGAGAGCATCGCCCTCGACGAAGTCGTGGTGGAGGGCCCGCGCCCGGCCGCCGCGGCACCGGGCCTGCCGACGCTTCCGACTACGGCGTCCGGCACGATAGGCCTCATCGGCCCGACCGCGGGCTTCCGGGCCGACCGCGCGGTCAGCAGCACCAAGACCGACACGCTCCAGCGCGACGTGCCCCAGGTCGTCACCGTGGCGCCGCGCGAGGTCATCACCGATCTCGCCGCCACCCGGATCGACCGCGTCCTCACCTACACGCCGGGCGTGGCCCTGCAGAACAATTTCGGCGGGCTGACCATCTTCAGCTACGCCATCCGGGGCGTCACCACCTCGGAATTGTACAAGAACGGTTTTCCGCTCAACCGCGGCTTCCCACCGCCGCCCGACACCCAGAACGTCGAGCGGATCGAGGTGCTGAAGGGCCCCGGCGGCGGCCTGTTCGGGCGCAGCGACCCGGGCGGCCTCGTCAACATCATCACCAAGCAGCCGACGGCCGAGCGCTTCGTCGAGATGGGCGGGCTGTGGGGCTCGTTCGAGGAGGTCCGCGGCACGGTGGATTCCGGCGGCGCGCTGAACGAGGACGGCACGCTCCTCTACCGCTTCAACCTCGCGGCCGGGCGGCAGAACAGCTTCCGCGATTTCGTCGATGGCGACCGGCTGTTCGTCGCTCCCGTCGTGAGCTGGCAGGTCACGCCCGACACCAAGGTGACGGTCGAGACCGAGTTCCTGCGCAACCGCACGGTGTTCGACCGCGGCGTCATCGCGATCAACAACCGGCTCGGCTTCCTGCCGATCTCGCGCTTCCTCGGCGAGCCGGGCCAGAGCATCTACCAGACCAACGACTCGATGCAGATCCGGGTCGACCACCGCTTCGACGCCGACTGGCAGATGCGGCTTGCCACCTATCTCAACTCCAACTCGCTCACCGGCGAGGCGGTCGAGGTGCGGGGCATCGCCGCCGACAACCGCACCGTCCTGCGCGACCGCAACTACCGCAACTACCGCGCCGACATCGCGCTCGGCCAGGCCGAGCTGGTCGGACGCTTCGACACCGCCGGGATCGGCCACACCGTGCTGCTCGGCTTCGAGCGCGAGAGCACCGACGGCACCTACCAGCAGATCCGCTCCAACACCCGCACGAACCCGTATTCGCTCGACATCTACGCCCCGGCCTACGGCCAGCCGCTTCCGAACTACACGCGCCAGACCAACGGCATCGAGCAGGTCACCAACACCGCGCTCTACGCCCAGGACCAGATCGCGCTGTCGCCCGAGTGGAAGGCGATGGTCGGCGTGCGGTTCGATTTCTTCGAGCAGGCGTTCCGCGAGCGCAGCACCGGGGTCCGGAGCGACCAGACCTACTTCGCCGCCACGCCCCGGGCCGGCCTCGTCTACCAGCCGCTGCCGGAACTGTCGCTCTACGCCAATGTCGGCACGAGCTTCCGGCCGAATATCGGGCCGGACGCCGCGGCCTCCTCGTTCAACGGCCCGTTCGCGCCGGAGACCGGCCTCGGCTACGAGGTCGGCACCAAGCTCGACCTCTACGGCGGCGCCTTGAGCCTGACGGGCGCCGCCTTCCGGGTCGAGCGTCAGAACGTGCTCACCGCGGATCCCAACAACAGCGGTTTCTCGATCGCCGCCGGCGCGGTGCGCAGCCAGGGCTTCGAGTTCACGGCGGCCGGCCAGCTCTCGCCCTCGGTCAAGGTCCTGGCCGGCTACGTCTTCGCCGACGCGGTGGTCACCAAGGACAACGTGCTGCCGGTCGGCGCGCCCCTCATCAATGTGCCGCGCCATTCGGGCAGCCTGCTCGCCGTCTACGAGGCGCAGGAGGGACCCTGGAAGGGATTCGGGATCGGCGGCGGCGCGCGGGCGGTCGGCGAACGGGCCGGCGACGCGAATGGCGGCGCCTTCCGGCTGCCGGGCTACATCGCGGTCGATGCGCTGGCCTACTACAAGTGGGAGAATTTCCGCTTCGGCCTGAACGTCGAGAACGTCTTCGACACCACCTATTACGCGAGCTCACTCAACGTCTTCAGGGTGTTTCCGGGCACGCCGCGCCGCTTCACCGGCACCCTGTCGGTGCGGTTCTGATGGCCGCCCCCGCCCGCCTGGGCGATGCGGGCGCGCCCGCGCGCAGGGGCGATGCCGGCCGGGACGCGGCGGCCACCCGCGCCCGGGGCTACCGCCAGCGCCTCGCCCCGGTGCTCGCCGCCATCACGGCGGAAGCCGGGGCGACGCCCGAGGGCATCGCCGCCTGCCTGACCCGGCGCGGGATCCCCAAGCCCCGCGGCGGCCGGGTCTGGACGCCGCCGGACGTGCGCCGGCTCCTGTCGCGGCTCGCTGACGAGGCCGCCTCGTGACCGCCGGCCCCCGCCCGCCGCGCATCGCCGCGATCGACGCGCTGCGCGGCCTCGTCATGCTGCTGATGCTGGTCGACCACGTCCGCGAGTTCTTCTTCCTGCACGCCCAGGTCCGCGACCCGATGGACCTCGCGGTCACCCCGCCCGGCCTCGCAACGACGCGGCTCACCGCGCATCTGTGCGCGCCGGTCTTCCTTCTCCTCACCGGGCTCTCGGCCAGCCTCTATGCCGGCCGCCACGGCCCGGGGGCGGCCTCGCGCTTCCTCCTCACCCGTGGCCTGTTCCTGATCGCGCTCGAGCTCACCCTCGTGAACCTCGCCTGGACCCGCAGCCTGCTGCCGCCGGTCCTCTACCTGCAGGTGATCTGGGCGATCGGGCTCGGCATGATCGCGCTTGCAGGACTGATCCGGCTGCCCCGGCCGGTCCTCGTCGCGGTCGCGCTCGTCGTCATGCTCGGGCACAACCTCCTCGACGGGATCGTGCTGGCGCCCGGCCAACCGGGCTACGTCGCGTGGTCGATCCTGCACCAGCGCGGCTTCATCCCGCTGCCCTGGGGCGTGGCCCGCACCTCCTACCCGGTCCTGCCCTGGATCGGCGTCGCGGCGGCGGGCTACGCGCTCGGCCCGTGGTACGCCCTGGAGGCGGGGGTTCGCCGCCGCCGGCTCCTGGCGCTCGGGGCCGCCGCCCTGGCGTCGTTCCTCGTGCTGCGGGGCCTGAACGGCTACGGCGATCCGACGCCGTGGCGAGCCGGGGCGGATCTCGGCGCGAGCGCCCTGTCGTTCCTCAACCTCACCAAGTACCCGCCCTCGGCCGATTTCCTGCTCGCCACCCTCGGCCTCGGGCTTGTGCTGCTCGCCCTGCTCGAGGCGCTGCCGGCCCGGCGCCTGGCCTGGCTCACGGTGTTCGGCGGCGCTCCGCTGTTCTTCTACCTGGCGCATCTGTGGCTGCTGCGCGGGCTCCACGACCTCCTCCTCGCCCTCGGCTTCGGGGCGGAGGGCCGGGTCTCGGCGGACGCGCCGTGGCAGCTCTGGCTGATCGCGGCGCTCCTCGCCCTGCCGCTCTACGGCGCCTGCCGGTGGATGGTGGGGGTGAAGCGGCGCGGGCGCCACCCGGTGCTGAGCTACCTGTAGGTCCGGCGGGACGGGTATCACTGGCGCAGGAAGAGGTTCAGCGAGACGATGTGGTCCATCGCGACGCGCCCGGCCGGGGCCCGGGCGGTCTGGTTCATGTAGCCGAATTCCAGGGTCGACCGCCCCTGAAGCGGGATTTCCAGCCCGACGAAGGTGCGGACGCGGTCGAATCCGGCCCGCGCGCCCCAGTCGGTGTCGTTGAGCGCGGCGAAGACCTCGGTCCAGGCGACGGCGGCGACGCCCCGCGTCTCGTCGGTCAGGGGCACGGCGGCGCGCAGCATCTGGCGCAGGCGAAACCCGGTGTCGCGGCCGTTGGTCTGGAACCGTTGCTCGAACCGCGTGCGGGAGGAGAGCTTCACCCGCTCGATCGTCCCGATCTCCCAGCCGACCTGCTGGAAGCTGCGGTCCTCCGAGCAGGACCGCCCGGTCAGCGGGGTGGACTCGACCCGGGCATAGCCCTGGTAGAGGGTGAGCGCGTCGTTGATCGCCCAGCCGACGGCCGGGCGCACGATGAGCTGGTCGAGCCGCGAGGGACCATCGCCGAAGCGCGGCTGCACCTCGGCGAAAACCGCGAACGACCCGATGCTGCCGAAGGCCGTGGCGTTGATCCAGAACTGCCCGTCCTGCTCGACCTGCGCCGCCGCCGGCAGGGGGCAGGCGGCGAGCCAGAGCGCGGGGAGCAGGAAACGGCGGAGACGGGTCACGGGGCGGGCTCTCCCATCGGGAGCCCGACCGCCGCAGGACGGCGTGCGCGGGTAGACTCCCCCTGCCCGGATAGACGAGCGAAGGCAGCCGTTTATTGCCTCCCTCCCGCCTCTTGCCGCCGCTGTGGCGACGTGGCCACAGGCGTGGGCCGGTGGGCGGATCCTCAGTGCAGGGCGACGATCTCGCTCTCGCGCACAGCGCGCTCGCCCTTCATCGACCGGATGCGGTAGGCGGCCTCGCCGCTGCGGTCCTCCGGCATCAGCCGCACGACCTCGAACACGTCGATGTCGCTGGCCAGCGCGTCGGAGATCCCGGAGCGCACCATCCGCACCTGCTGGTGGAGTTTGAACTTGTACGGCATCGGGCCGATCCCTTCCTGGTTGACGTGGGGCCGGGGCAGCCCCCCGGTGCCGGGGATCAGCCCCGCTTGCGCGCCTTGCGGGCGGCGTAGCGGGCGTCGCGGGCGGCCTTCTGGTCGACCTCGCGCTGCTCGGCCGCGACGGCGGCCTCGGCGGCGAGCCGGATCTCGTCCGCCGCGGCGACCTCGCGCTGACGTGCCTCCTCGGCCCGGGCCTCGGTTTCGCGGACGAGCCGCTCGGCCTCCTGGACCGCGCGCTCGGCGTCGCGCTCGGCCTGACGGGTGGCGCGGGCCTCGGCGACGGCCTGGCGCTCGGCGCGGCGGGCGATGAGCGCCGGATCGTCGGCGGTGCTGCGGGCCTGGAACCGGCCGAGCATCGCCTGGCGGGCGGCCGCGGCGGTACCGAGGCGGTCACCCAGGGGTGCTTCCTTGAACTTGCCCATCGCTCAGACCCGGCTGATGGCGAGGGAACGGACCGGGCGCGCGAACCGGTCGGCGAGGTGCCAATGCAGCTCCCGCACCGAGTGATAGCGGTAGGTCCGGTCGATCAGGTGGCTGACGTCGCGCGGCGTGCCGCCGGCATGCTGCCAGATCTGCTGCACCTGGAACGTGGCGGGCTCGACGCGCGCCTGGTCGGAACGGGTCTCGGAACTGAACGTGAAATTCACTCAGGAACAATCTGTTGGAGGTCTGGCCCGCATCGCGTACGGGTGGGGAGATGCGGCTGAAACCATCCGCATCCCGATCGCAAAAAACCTTACGCGGCGCGCAGGTTGCCGGCGGACTGCTTGCCGCTGCGACGGTCGGTCTCCATCTCGTAGGAGATCTTCTGGCCCTCGTTGAGGGACTGCATGCCCGACCGCTCGACGGCGGAGATGTGCACGAACACGTCCTTGCCGCCGTCATCCGGTTGGATGAAGCCGAAACCCTTTTGGACGTTGAACCACTTCACGGTGCCGGTCGTCATTGTCGTATCCATGATCTGCAAGCATATGGCGGAGCTCGGCGCGCGGGTTCGCAGCGCCAAGGCTCGATTCAATCGACGGATTTGGAGCGAGTGGCAGAGCTTGCGCCGGCACGAGGCGGCGGAGAGGCTCGGTAATCAGGCCAACAATCGATCCGTCATCAGTAATTTATTTAAATCCAGATAGCAAGGCGTCCGCGAAAATATTTGTCGTCATCGGCAGCGTGACGGGACAATCTGCAAAAAACCGCTGGGAAGCAGCCGGGTTTTTCTCGTTCAAGGCGCTGCCGACGCTGACGATTCCGCGTCTCGTGCGGAGGGCTGGTCCCGGCCGGTCAGGCGGTCCCCGCACCCGGGGCGGGCCAGCCGATGCAGGCCTCGTGGGCGCGGAAGTTGCGCAGCCACCAGCCCCAATCCTCCGGCACCAGGGCGAAGGGGTCGGGATGCGCGAGCTCCCGCGCCGCCCAGACCGGCCAGTGCGGGTTCGACAGGGCCGGGCGGCCGAGGAAGACGAGGTCGATCAGTTCGTCGCGGATCACCCGGTCGGCCACCGCCGGCAGGCCGAGATTCCAGCTCACGCCAACCGGGATCCCGACCTCGCGCCGAACCCGCGCGCCGCGCTCGACCATGAACGCCATGCGGGCGAAGGGCGGGTCGGTCATCGCGTCGGTGTTGAAGCCGATCGACAGGTCGGCGAGGTCGAGACCGTGCGCCGTCATCCGGCCGACCGCCGCCACCGCCTCGTCGAACTGCACGCCGTCGGGGTGGAGGTCGTCGGAGCCGAGCCGCATGGTCAGCGGCAGGCGCTCGGGCCACACCGCCCGCACGGCGTCGAGCGCCTCGAGGTGGAAGCGCAACCGGTTGTCGAACGAGCCGCCGTAGCGGTCGTCGCGCTGGTTGGCGAGCGGCGAGAAGAAGCTGGCGCCGAGATAGCCGTGGGCGAAGTGCATCTCCAGCCACTCGAACCCGGCCGCGACCGCCCGGCGCGCGGCGTCCGCGTAGGCTTGGTGGATGCCGGCGATCTCCGCGACGCTCAGCGCCTCGACCGGGTAGGTGTAGCGGCCGCCATACGAGATCGGGGAGGGGGCCTTGAGCTGCCAGCCGTCCGGGTGGTCGGGCGGCAGTTGCAGCTTGCCCTCCCAGGGCTTCTGCTCGCTGCCCTTCCGCCCGGTATGGCCGAGCTGGATCGCCGGGACCCCGCCCATCTCCTTGATGATGCGGGTGACGCGAGCGAGGCCCTCGACGTGCCGGTCGTCCCAGATCCCCGCGCAGGCGCTGGTGGTGCGCCCCTCCGGCGTGATGGCGATCTGCTCGGGAAAGACGAGGCCGAACCCGCCGGCCGCCCGCGAGCCGTACAACATGACGTGGTAGTCGCCCACCACCCCGTCGACCGAGCGATGCATGGTCATCGGCGACATCGCGATCCGGTTGCGGAGCGTGACGTCCTTCAGGGTGAAGGGGCTGAACAGGTCGGGCATGCGGCCTCGCGGGAGGTGCGGACCGTCCCGCCGGGAGGCCGCTCGCGAGGGTATGGAGCCGGGGCGAGGGCCGGCAAGGGAGCGTGAGCACCAATGCCAGTTTGTCGCGCGGCCGTCGTCGCCGAATGAGGCGCGACCGGCCCTGAGCGCGAACCCTCCCCCTTCTGCGGGGGAGGGCGGCCCCAGCGTCCGCACGGGTCGGGCCGGGACGAAGTCCCGCAAGAGGGGCAGCGCGACGTTACCGGGTATATCGCCCGTCATCACGGGCGCGACCTCTCCGGAAGCGGCGTCCCCTCTCCCGGCTCACTTCGTTCGCCACCCTCCCCCGCAAAGGGGGGAGGGTTCGGCGGCGGCGCCGTCGAGGTTTACTACTCGATCCCGAGCTTCGCTTTCAGCAGTGCGTTCACCGCCGCCGGGTTGGCCTTGCCGCCGGTGGCCTTCATGGTCTGGCCGACGAACCAGCCGAGCAGGGTGGGCTTCGCCTTGGCCTGCTCGACCTTGTCGGGGTTGGCCGCGATGATCTGGTCGATCGCCGCCTCGATCGCGCCGGTATCCGTGACCTGGCGCAGGCCCCGGCTCTCGACGACCTGGCGCGGCTCGCCGCCCTCGCTCCAGACGATCTCGAACACGTCCTTGGCGATCTTGCCCGAGATCGTGTTGTCGCCGATGAGGTCGACGATCGCGCCGAGCTGGTCGGCCGAGACCGGGCTGTCCTCGATGCCCTTGGCCTCCTTGTTCAGGCGGCCGAACAGCTCGTTGATGACCCAGTTCGCCGCGATCTTGCCGTCGCGGCCCTTGGCCACCGCCTCGAAGTAATCGGCGGAGGCGCGCTCGGCCACCAGCACCGTCGCGTCGTAGGCCGAGAGGCCGTAGGTTTCGATGAAGCGGGCCTTCTTGGCGTCGGGCAGTTCCGGCAGGCCGCTGGCGAGCCCGTCGACGAAGGCCTGGTCGAATTCGAGCGGCAGCAGGTCCGGATCGGGGAAGTAGCGGTAGTCGTGCGCCTCTTCCTTCGAGCGCATCGAGCGCGTCTCGCCCTTGGTCGGATCGAACAGGCGGGTCTCCTGGTCGATCGTGCCGCCATCCTCGATGATGGCGATCTGGCGCCGCGCCTCGACCTCGATCGCCTGACCGATGAAGCGGATCGAGTTGACGTTCTTGATCTCGCAGCGGGTGCCGAAGGGCTCGCCGACCTTGCGCACCGAGACGTTCACGTCGGCGCGCAGGTTGCCCTTCTCCATGTCGCCGTCGCAGGTGCCGAGGTAGCGCAGGATGGTGCGCAGCTTCGTCACGTAGGCCTTGGCCTCCTCCGACGAGCGCAGGTCCGGCTTCGAGACGATCTCCATCAGCGCCACGCCCGACCGGTTGAGGTCGACGAAGCTCATCGTCGGCGACTGGTCGTGCAGCGACTTGCCGGCATCCTGCTCGAGGTGCAGGCGCTCGATCCCGACCGTGATGCTCTCGCCGTCGGGGAGGTCGACCAGCACCTCGCCCTCGCCGACGATCGGGCTCTTGTACTGGCTGATCTGGTAGCCCTGGGGCAGGTCCGGGTAGAAGTAGTTCTTCCGGTCGAACACCGAGCGATGGTTGATCTGCGCCTTGAGGCCCAGTCCCGTGCGCACGGCCTGCGCGACGCATTCGCGGTTGATCACCGGCAGCATGCCGGGCATCGCGGCGTCGACCAGCGAGACGTTGTCGTTCGGCTCGGCGCCGAAGGCGGTCGGCGCGCCGGAAAACAGCTTGGAGCGGCTGGTGACCTGGGCATGGATCTCCATGCCGATCACCACCTCCCAGTCGCCCAGCGCGCCCTTGATCAGCTTCTTGGGGTTCACGGGAGCGGTCATGGCGGTCTTCTGTCTCTCGGGCGGTTCGCCCTCTCGCGTCCGGGAGAGGGGTGCGTTTGCGCCTAGTAGAAAGGGCGGCGCGCGAGCGTCAAGCGCGCGGCGCGATCACCCGCCGGGCGGAGTAGCCGATGATCGCGTAGATCAGCGCCGCGCCGGTGCGCACGGGAAAGAACGTCGGCAGTTCCCGTCCGATCGGCGCCGGCCACGGCACGCCGATCCCGGTCAGCACCCACGACACCAGCACCGAGGCGACCAGCGCGATCATCGCGACGAGCACGACCTTGCCGAACTGGTCCGCCTTCCAGCCGAGATAGAGCGCGAGCCCGATCAGCACCGGATCGAACGCCGCCATGACCCAGACGGCAGGCGGGTAGTAGGGAACGGTGGGGTGGTTCACGCCCACCACGCCTGCGGCAGGGCGATGCGGCCCGCCGCCTCCTCGATCACCTGGCCCGCCGCGAACAAGGTCTCCTCGTCGAAGGGACGGCCGATCAGCTGGAGACCGAGCGGCAGGCCCTGCGAATCGAGGCCGGCCGGCACCGCGAGGCCCGGGAGACCCGCCATGTTCACCGTCACGGTGAACACGTCGAGGAGGTACATCTCGACCGGGTCGGCCTTGGCCTTCTCGCCGAACCCGAAGGCGGCCGACGGGGTGGTGGGGGTGAGGATCGCGTCGACGCCCGAGGCGTAGACCTCCTCGAAGTCGCGCTTGATCAGCGAGCGGATCTTCTGGGCCCGGACGTAGTAGGCGTCGTAGTAGCCCGCCGAGAGCACGTAGGTGCCGATCATGATCCGGCGCTTGACCTCGCGGCCGAAGCCGGCGGCGCGGGTCGCCTCGTACATCCCGGCGATGTCCTTGCCCGGAACCCGCAACCCGTAGCGCACGCCGTCGTAGCGGGCGAGGTTCGAGGACGCCTCGGCCGGCGCCACGATGTAGTAGGCCGGGAGTGCATACTTGGTGTGGGGCAGCGAGACCTCGACCACCTTGGCGCCGGCGGCGCGCAGCCAGTCGGCGCCCTGCTGCCACAGCCGCTCGATCTCGGCCGGCATGCCCTCGACCCGGTACTCCTTCGGGATGCCGATGGTCAGGCCCTTGACGCCGCGGTTCACCGCCGCCTCGAAATCGGGCACCGGCAGATTGACGGACGTGGTGTCCTTGTCGTCGTGGCCGGACATCGAGGTCAGCAGGATCGCGGTGTCGCGCACCGTGCGGGCGATCGGCCCGGCCTGGTCGAGGGACGACGCGAAGGCGACGGTGCCCCAGCGCGAGCAGCGGCCGTAGGTCGGCTTGATGCCGACCGTGCCGGTGAAGGCCGCCGGCTGGCGGATCGAGCCGCCGGTATCCGTCGCGGTGGCGCCCAGGCACAGGCGGGCCGCGACGGCCGCGGCCGAGCCGCCCGACGAGCCGCCGGGCACCAGCTTGGTGTCGGAATCCTTGCGCCGCCAGGGCGAGATCACCGGGCCGTAGGCGCTGGTCTCGTTCGACGAGCCCATGGCGAACTCGTCGAGGTTGAGCTTGCCGAGCATCACCGCGCCGTCGCGCCACAGGTTGTGGGTGACGGTGGATTCGTAGTGAGGCTGGAATCCCTCGAGGATCTTCGAGCCCGCGGTGGTGACGACCCCGTGGGTGCAGAAGAGGTCCTTGATGCCGAGCGGCAGGCCCTCGAGCGGCCGGGCCTCGCCGGCGGCGAGCTTCTGGTCGGCGACGTCGGCCATGGCCAGCGCCCGGTCGGGCGTCTCGAGCAGGTAGGCGTTCAGCACGCGTGCCTTCTCGATCGCGTCGATATGGGCCTGCGCCAGCTCGCGGGCGGAGAACTCCTTCGCCCGCAGGCCGTCGCGGGCCTGCGCCAGGGTGAGGTCGGTCAGCTCTGCCGGCTTGGTGGTCACGATCGTTTCGTCCTGTCGCGGGCCCGCACGGGCCGCCTGGATGCCTGAATCTCGCGGGGGCGCCCGAGGGCTACTCGACGACCTTCGGCACCACGAAGTAGTTGTCCTCGGTCAGAGGCGCGTTGAAGACGATCTCGCGGGCGTGGCCGCCATCGGTGATCACGTCCTCGCGGCTCTTCATCGCCATCGGGGTCACCGAGGTCATCGGCTCGACGCCCGACACGTCGACCGCGTCGAGCTGCTCGACGAAGGACAGGATGGCGTTGAGCTCGTCCTGGAGCGGGGCCACCTCCGCGTCGGTGACCGCGATCCGCGCCAGGTGCGCGATGCGCCGGACCGTCTTGGCGTCGACCGACATGGGCACTCCGTTCGGGGGAAATCCACTATCCGGGCACGGGTCCCGGTCGCCCGGCGCTATAGCACCGCGTTTCGCGCTGCCGCAACGGGCGGGCCTTCGCCTCAGGCGGCGGGCATCCGCACGGGCATGGCCGCGATGGCGTGCGCCCGGGTCGAGGGCACCTCGATCAGCACCGCCCGCGGCTTGAAGTGCCGCCGCGCCTCCATGCTACCGGTATAGAGGATCGCGGCGGCGGTGAGCAGCATCAGCTTGTGCTTGCGCGGCATGCCGGAGCGGGCGGCGGCCAGGACCGAAGTCGCGGCCTCCGGAGTCGCGGCCTGCGGAGCCGCCGAGGGAGTCGCGGACTGCCGCAGGCGCCGGCCGATGGCGAGGATTGCCTCGGCAGGCACCCGGCGGGCCGGGGCGGCCGCGGCGCGGACGAAGCGCCCGCTCGCCGCCGGCAACGGGCCCCGCAGCGGGCTCATCGCCCCGTCGAGGTCGAGGGTCATCGCGCCCCGCGCCGGCGGAACGGCCTCCTGGGTGGGGCGGGCACCGGAGGATAGCGCGAAGGGGAGGATGGTGGCGGCCAAGACGACCTCGGAGCGGGGACACGGCGGATTAACGGTTTGTTAATCTCACTCGGTCCCGCCCCGCCACGTCAACCTTTGGTTAACCTTAACGGCGACGCTCCGGCCGGGCGCGGCCGCCCCCGGGGGAGGGCGGCCGCGGACGTGCCTTACTGCACCGTGACGGCGGTGCCCTTGTGGGGCACGATCACCTGCACGCCGCTGCCGTCGAGGGCGGCGACGAAGCGGTCGGCGCTCTGGTCGACGATCGGGAACGAGCCGTAATGGCAGGGGAACACCGCCTTCGGCTTGAAGAAGCGCGTGACCGCGAGCGCCGCGGTGTCGGCCCCCATGGTGAAGCGGTCGCCGACCGGGATCATCAGCACGTCGGGGCGATAGATCTCCTGGATCAGCGCCATGTCGCCGAAGATGTCGGTGTCGCCCATGTGGTAGACGGTGGGCTCGCCCTCGGCCCGCACGATCACGCCGTTGGGCAGCCCGAGCGGCACCGTGACCCCGGCCTCGCTCATGCCGGCCGAGTGGTCGGCCCGCACCAGGCTGACCCGGAAGCCGCCGACATCGACGGTGCCGCCGGTGTTCATCGGCTCGAGCTGCTTGACCCCCTTCGAGCCGAGCCACATGCACAGGTCGTAGTTGGTGACGACCTTGGCACCGGTCTCGGCGGCGATCTCGACCGTGTCGCCGACATGGTCGCCGTGGCCGTGGGTGACCAGGATGTGGGTCGCCCCCTCGGTCGCCGCCTTGCGGTCGCCCTCGAAGGCCGGGTTGCCGGTGAAGAACGGATCGATCAACACGTGGGCGGACCCGAAATCGAGGCGGAAGGCGGAATGGCCGAACCAGGTGATGCGCATCGGACGAGCTCCGGGCAAAGATGTTTTCGGAGTGGAAATCGGCGGCCGGCCGCCCGGGCGCTGCGTCGGGGCGGGGCCGGCACCCCTTACCTAAGGCGCGGAGGCCGCCCGTGAACCGGGAGACGATCGAAGCCTTCGCGGCCGACTCCCGCGGCGGCGCCCGCCTGCTCGGGCTCGACCTCGGCACCAAGACCATCGGGCTCGCCCTCTCGGACGTGCAGCGCCGCATCGCTTCGCCGCTGGAGACGATCAAGCGGGTCAAGTTCACCCCCGACGCCGCCGCGCTCGCGGCCATCGCCACGAAGCACGCCGTCGGCGGGCTGGTGATCGGCCTGCCCCTCAACATGGACGGCAGCGAGGGCCCCCGGGTGCAATCGACCCGCGCCTTCGTGCGCAACCTGAAGCCGATCCTGCCCCTGCCGGTGCTTTTTTGGGACGAGCGCCTGTCGACCGCCGCCGTCACCCGCACCCTGCTGGAAGCCGACGCCTCCCGGGCGCGCCGCGGCGCACTCGTCGACAAGCTGGCGGCCGCCTACATCCTGCAGGGATGCCTGGACGTGCTGGACGGACTGCGGGACGAGGGGGAGGCGGAGCAGGATTTCCTCTGACGCGCGTCGGCCGGCGCCGTCCGCCGGCCACCCGCGGCGTTGGCTCGCGATCGCCGACGGACTGCGCGGGGCCCTCGAAATACGCCCTTGTCCCCTACGATCACCGCGTCAGGAGATCCGGGAAAATCCGATCGAGACAGGCCGGGCGCATCGGTGCGCCGTCATCGCGACGCGTCCATGAACCGGCGGCGCCGAACCGCGGGTCGATCCTGGCTGCGAAGCCGACCGGAGAAACGCGGCGTCCCGGCCGCGAGCTGCGCGCGGCTGAAATTCTGCTTGTCACGGTACACGACCATGGCCCTGGCCGGGCTCCCCGGCTCCTCGTCGGCCAACCCCTTTCCGGGCCCGGTACGGGCCTGCACGACTGCAGCGAAACGGAAGGAGATCCGGGATCCAGCACGACAAGCCGCGAAGCGTCCGTGCGGCTGCGACAATGCAGCATGCCGAGCCGCTTCGCGGCACATCTTCCGCTGGATCCCGGATCTCCTTGCGCTGACGCTCCAGTCGTCCGGGAAAGGGGGCGAGCCTTCTGGGAACGCCCTCGGACGGCCGCCACAGTCTCGGTGTCGTGTACCGTGTTCTGCTTGTGAGAGCGCCTATCTAAAACACCCTTGCCCCTGCGATTTCAGTCACTTGGCGGGAGCCAGGGCGGGTTCTGTCAGTTGCGCCAAGGAGCCTCCTTAAGCACTTGACCGAACCAACCGGCCCGTGGCGTGTTCCCTCTTCGTTCTCAATGATTCGGACGGAGGGCAACACGATGCTGGCGAGACACACCGAACCCGCCGGAGACCCGTCCTCCGCTTCCACCCGCGCCTCATGCCCCGTCGAGGCCATCGCCGCGGCCTACCTTTCGCAGACTTCGGGCGACCTCGCGCTTGCTCTCCGGTGCGCCATCACGGACGCCTTGGCGGACCTCCTGGAAGCCGAGCGTCGGACCCGCGAGCGTTCTCGGCTCATCTCCCGGGGCTTCGTCCGTGGCCACCTGGACGACACCGGCGATGCGCTTTGACGATCCGCCACCGGCCCGGCCGGGCAACCTCGCCGCTTACCCCTACGTGGTGGTGCGGGTTGGGTGCCCGCAGTGCCCCGACCGGCAGGGCAGCTACAGGCTCGCGAGGTTAGCCGCAAAGTTCGGCCCGGAGACACCGCTAGAGGAGGTGATTCATCGGATCGCGATGGATTGCCCCTGGCGGGACGTGCCGACGGCAAGGGCGAAGAGTCAGTACGTCCCGAAGTGCAAGGCGCATTTTGTGGACCTGGAGCGGCCCGGGAGGCCGCCGGATTTGCCTCCCGGGTTGATGACGTTGCGCGTGGTGCAGGGCGGGAAAGGGTGATGGTTCTCAAAGCACGGCGTAAAGTGGCGCAAGGTGCGTAGGCCCATTTTCCTTTGGAACACTAACGCAGGACCCGTGTTGGTCGGCCGAACCATCACAAGCCTGTGAGGCAAATCGTGTTGAAGTCCATCCCTGCCCTGACTGCTACCGTCTGCGCTGGTGCCCTGGGTGCTTTCCTGGTGTCGCTTCCGGCCTCGGCGGCTCCGCTGCCCGCATCGAGCACGACAAGCGTCGGGGCGAGCGCGACTGTCGACGGCAACTCGCTTCTGACACCCGTTCGCATGGGCAACGGCAAGCATCCGTCTCGTCCGAGGGGCCAGAAACGCCGCGGTATGACCTCCGGTGGCTATCGCAACTGAGCGTTGAGAACCTTCGGAGTGGCGGAGAGCCGGCCATCTGGCCTGCTTTTCGCCATGTCGGGCGCCATCGCACCTTGAGCCCGAGGCCTCTCCCGTAGTCCCGCCCGACGCCACCGCCTCCGGCGAGCCCAGTAGGTGCATCGTACATCTCCTCATGCAGCCGGCATCCCGGGCCACCCGCGTGAAGGTGCGCCCGACGCAGTGGAAGACCTTCGTCGGGTCCATCAGGCCGACCGTCTTGCGCAGGAAGCCGGTGAGCACGTCGACCACGCCCCCGCCGCCTGGGCCTCCCGCGCGATGTCGAGGGCCGGCCAGAGGGACGCTTCAGGCTCGGCTCCAGCCGCTACGAGGCCCGCCTAGTAGCGGAGCAGTCCCGAAAGGAAGTCCGCCTCGATCTCTGCGACCGGGGGAGGGCGGCTTCTCGCTGCAAGCCCGGCTTGCCGGACCCTCGCGCCCGATCCTCTCGGCGTCCTCGAAGTCCGCCACGCAGCGGGGGAGGAGGCGGTCGTGGGCTCGCTCGACGATGGCCGGGTCCCTGGTCTGGAGACTCGCCTTCCCGGCCCACGGGGCGGGTTATGAAGGGCCGCAGCCCGGCCGGGATCACCCACTGGAGATAGCAGGGGCCGTGCCCGTCCTACAGGAGGGAGTTCAACAGGCCCATGGCCCGTCTGCACCGGCCGATTGTACGACCGACGTCCCACAAGGCACTGATTTCAGCGGACTTTCAGCCAGCTCACAGGCTTGGCAAGGTGTGGCGTCCCCGGCAGGGCTCGAACCTGCGACCCCAGGTTTCATACCACTTCGACTTTCGCCGCCGCCGCGAGGCGTTCGTGGTCTGGACTATCCCTTCACCGTAAGCCTGCAGGTCCGCCCGCACGCCCTTAGGTGCCGCCCGTCTAGTCTCTACACCTTCCCGGCCTGGCGGTCCGGGCTTGGCTCGGGATCGGCGTGAGGCCAAGGCGGCTCGACGCTTTCCCCGACTTTGAGCGGATCCGCCGCGCGGTTTCCCGGCGCGACGCCCAATTTGAACCTAGGAAACCTGTGCTCTGTCCAGCTGAGCTACGGAGACCCACGGCGAGCCTCTTACCATCCCGGCCGGCTTCCGCCAACCTCGCCGCGTGCACCGCCGGGCGGGCATCCATCGGGAGCGGGGGTCGATCATGCGGGGAGGGATCGTGGTCTGTCTCCTCGTGCTGGTCGCCGGCGCCGCCCAGGCGGCGGCCCCGCGCGGGCGCGAGCCGCTGGCCTGCCGGGGGCGGGTATCCGGGCAGGACCGGCTCGAATCGGTCGCCGCCCGGGGCGAGCTCGTCCTCGCCTCCGGCCGGCGGGGGCGCCTCGACGGGCTGCGCTGGCCCGACGACCCGGCGGCGGCCGAGGCGGCGCGGGCCTGGCTGATGCGCCTCGCCGGGCGCTCGCTTGCAACCCGCGAGGCGCCGGAGGCCGACCGCTGGGGCCGAATCACCCTCGATGCCGCGACGCAGGACAGTTCCGAAACTGCTTCTCCGGACGATGCCCCGGTCGATCTCGCCGGCGGGCTCGTCGCGGCCGGCCTCGTCCAGGTCGATGCCGGGGAGGGCGACAGCCTGTGCCGCCCGGGCCTCCTGGCGATCGAGGAGACGGCCCGGCGCGCCGGCCGCGGCCTGTGGGCCGGGGCGCCGCCGGTGCCGGCGGAGGAGGGGGCGCGGCTCGCCGGTCTCGTGGGCCGATTCGTGGTCGTGGAGGGCCGCGTCCGCAACGTCGGCGAGCGCGAGCGGCGCACCTACCTCAACTTCGCCCCTTTCGGGACCGAGGGTGCGACCGTCACGGTGTCGAAACGCACTTGGCGGAACATGCTCGAACGTGGTTTCTCTGCTGCTGCGCTTCGGGGGCGGCGCGTGCGGGCTCGCGGCATCGTCGAGCTCTGGCGCGGGCCGACCCTGGATGTCGGCGCGGCCGAGATGATCGAGATGCTGGACGAGGAGCAGGCGCCGCGGCGCTGACGCCATGGGGTGGCTTTTCACGCGAACGAACCCGGCCGGCCAGGCCGCGGTCGCAGGGCCTGCGACCGCGCTCGCCCTGCTCGTGGCCGCCTGCACCGCCGACCAGACCGGGGCGCTGCCGCCGGTGGCGGCCGTCGTGCCGCCGGAGGCGCCGCGCACCACCGGGCGCGACCGGCCGGCCAACGACGCCGACCACGCCAAGCTCGTCGCCTCGTTCGGCGGCGAGTACAAGGCGCCGGCGGCGTTGCGCTTCGTCGGCGACGTCACCGACCGCCTGGTGAAGGCGACCGAGCGCCCCGACGAGACCTACGCGGTGACGCTGCTCGATTCGCCGGTGGTGAACGCCTTCGCTCTGCCGACGGGGCGTCTCTACGTCACCCGCGGGCTCCTGGCGCTCGCCGACGACACGTCCGAGCTCGCCGCGGTGCTGGCGCACGAGATCGCCCACGTGACCCTGCGGCATGCCAGCGCACGGACCGAGATGGCGTTGCGCTCCGAGCTCGTCAGCAAGGTCGTGGCCGACGTGCTCAACGACCCCGCGACCGGCGCCCTGCTGCAGGACCAGTCCCGCTTCGTGCTGGCGCGCTTCTCGCGCACCCAGGAGTTCGAGGCCGACCAGACCGGCGTGCGCACCCTCGCCCGCGCCGGCTACGACCCGTTCGGCGCCGCCCGCTTCCTCACCGCGCTCAACCGCACGACGGCGCTCCGCGCCGGCGGCGGGCTCAACGCCGAGCCCGACATGCTGGCGACCCATCCGAGCACGCCCGAGCGCATCACCCAGGTGACCCAGGCCGCCCGCCGCATCGGTGCGCCCGGCCTCGGCACCGACGACCGCAACCGCTACCTCGCGGCGATCGACGGCATCGCCTACGGCGACAACCCGGCCGACGGGCTGATCCGCGGCCGCCGCTTCATCCATCCCCGCCTCGGCGTCGCCTTCGAGGCGCCGGACGGGTTCGGGCTCGACAACACCGCCCGCGCCGTGCTCGGCACCACGCCGGACGGCGCCCGCCGCCTGCTGTTCGACGCGGTCGAGACCCATGCCGGCCAGGGCCTCGAGGAGGTCCTGAAGGCGACCTGGAACGACGCGATCGAGACTGGCAGCGTCGAGAACCGGATCGTGAACGGCTTCCCGGCCGTCACCGCGGTCTCGAAGGGCAAGGAGTGGTACTTCCGCCTCGCGGCGATCCGGGTCGGCACCAACACCTTCCGGATGATCATGGCCGCCAAGGGCACCACAGACCCGGAGCCTGCCTTCGGCCGCTGGCTGTCCAGCATCGCCCTGGTGACGCCCGAGGAGGCGCGCAGCCTCAAGCCCCTGCGCATCCAGACCGTCACCGCCGCCCCCGGCGACACCGCCGAGAGCCTGGCCCAGCGCATGACCGCGGTCGACCGCCCGCTCGAACGCTTCCAGGTCCTCAACGGCCTCGACAAGGGCGCTCCCCTGCGCGCCGGCCAGCCCTACAAGCTGGTGGTGGAGTAGGGGAGCGGAGCGCGGCCGGGGGCACCGGAATTCCCCGCCGGCCGCGCTTCTCAAACCGGATCGGCCGTGCTACCTGGGCGGCGGCCGCGGGTGTAGCTCAATGGTAGAGCAGCAGCCTTCCAAGCTGAATACGAGGGTTCGATTCCCTTCACCCGCTCCAGCCTTTTCCATTCCGATAACGTAGCGCGTGCAGCCCCGTAGGGTGCATGCGGTATCCTGAGCTCCCTTAGGGGGGCGTGGAATACCGCGGGCCGGTGAGGGCGCGTTATCCGGTGCGGTGTGCAGAGGCCTCCGCCCCTGGCGGACACAATGCCGCCGTCGGGGTTGCTAGGCCGATGCTGCCACGGCGGGCACGGGTCTTCGGATCCCGTACGGGACGGACATGCGAGCGTCGGCGCCGGCTGGTCGAAGCACGTTGCGCACGACCGCGTCACGACTGCCCGCCCTCCCACGATGATGACGTCAGGGGAGGGGTGGATCCCACTAAGAAACCGCCCTTCAGCTACCGCGGGCTCGGCTGGCGCGTGGTCGGGATAGGCGGCCGCCCGGAACTCCATCAGGAAGATCTCGCACCGAAGCTCGACAGGGTCCTCGCGCAGATCCGGGTGGGCCGGAACGAGGCGGACGAGCGTGGCGGTGGGATCGGCCTCGCCATCGGCGAGGTGTCGTTCGAGGATGGTGTCGTCGCGGTCGGACAGTGCAGGTCTCCTCGACCCTGCGATCGAAGCGAAGCCCGCGGGCCGGAAACGGAAGCCGGCACGGTGGACAATGCCGCAGTCGAGGGCTGGGCGCAGGCGTCAAGGCGCGTTGACCGAGGACCCTCGTCACGGTTGTGTCCAGGGTCTGGCTCCGCGAGCGTGTTCCGCGGCTTGTATGCCCTCGGCCTCGACTCCGTCGCGGCCCGGGCAGAGGCTGTGCTGACCTGTATCAGCAGGTTCTACTTCCAGATGCGCGTGCATCAACGAAGGCCGCAGGCAAGCCGACCACGAGACGCATCAACCCCCCTGCTCCGAACCGCTCGGGTTTTTCGGAGGCTGTTTGTCTAGGGTCAGGCAGCCAGGGCCTGGTCGCCGACGTGGGTATGAGAGTGCATTTCGGCCTCGGCGGGAGGGACGTTGCCGATCGGCGCGAGCAGGCGGCGGTGGATCACCTCCGCCCTGAACAAGCCGCCGACTGTCTCCGCCCGGGCGTTGTCGCAACTGTCGCCGACGCTGCCGACCGACGGCTCGATGCCCAGTCCGGCCAGGCGCCCGGCGTACCGTGGAGCCAAGTATTGCGCGCCGCGGTGCGAGTGACGAACCAGCCCGTTGCCCTGACCGGGGCGACGCTCGCGCAGTTCCTGCTCCAGTGCATTCAGTACGAAGCCTGCATGGGCACGGCGTGAGATCCTGTTTGACTTGCAACGACATAATCGTAGGGGGATTTTCTCTCCTACCCTCCACCTCATCCTGAGGTGCTGGCGATCATAGATCGCGGGCGATCGACGATCGCTGAGCCTCGAAGGAGGGATCCAGTGACCTCGGAGATTTCTGGAGCCCTCCTTCGAGGTCAGTCGATCTCCGATCGCCAACACCTCAGGATGAGGTTGCTGGTGGGATAGAGCATGTCGATCGGCAAGACAGTCTCTGAAAGAAAGCCGGCGCCACCGTCTGCGCGAAGATGCAGGCGCGCGGACAGCCGACCACACCCTGCTCGCCCTCGCCGACGCGGAGCAGCAGGATCGAGGTGGTCTGGGCGCCGGTCACCGGGTCGAGGTCGATCGGCGGCTCGTCGCTCGGGACGAGCGGCACGCCGCGCCAGGCGATGAAGGGGGCGCCGAACAGGGGGGACCACCACCGGCGGCACGCCGCGCCGGGTCGCCTCCCGGCGAAGCGATCCACACCGACGCGTACGGCTATGCGGCCTGCCCGATCCCGGCCTGCCCGGCGTGGAGCGTTTCCGCCCCGTGGTGCTTCAGCGGTCGGTTGCCCGAGATGCGGCGTAGCAGCACGTAGAAGACGGGCGTGAGGAACAGCCCGAAGGCGGTGACGCCGATCATGCCGGAGAACACCGCGACGCCCATGGCGCGGCGCATCTCCGCGCCGGCCCCGGTGGCGGTGACGAGGGGCAGGACGCCCATGATGAAGGCCATCGAGGTCATCAGGATCGGGCGCAGCCGCAGGCGGCTCGCCTCGATCGCCGCCTCGAGCGGCGTGCGGCCGGCGAATTCCAGCTCGCGGGCGAATTCGACGATCAGGATGGCGTTCTTGGCCGAGAGGCCGACGAGCACGATCAGGCCGATCTGGGTGAAGACGTTGTTGTCGCCCGAAGACAGCCAGACCCCGAACATCGCCGCCAGCAGTCCCATCGGCACGATCAACAGGATCGCGAGCGGCAGGGCGAGGCTCTCGTACTGCGCGGCCAGAACCAGGAAGACGAGGAGCAGCGCGAGCGGAAAGACCCAGATCCCGGAATTGCCGGCGATGAACTCCTGGTAGGTGAGGTCGGTCCACTCGAAGGCGAAGCCCCGCGGCAGCGTTTCGGCGGCGATGCGGGCGGCGGCCGCCTGCGCCTGGCCCGACGAGACGCCGGGGGCGGCCCCCGCGTTGATGTCGGCGGTGAGGAAGCCGTTGTAGCGCATCGCCCGCTCGGGCCCCGCGGTCTGGCGCACCCGCAACAGGGTCGAGAGCGGGACCATCTCGCCCGATCCCGCCCGGACCTTCAGCAGGCCGACATCGTCCTGGCGGGCGCGGAAGGGGGCGTCGGCCTGGACCCGGACCGAGTAGGTGCGGCCGAACTTGTTGAAGTCGTTGACGTAGAGCGAGCCGAGATAGATCTGCAGCGTGTCGAACACGTCGGTGACCGGGATACGGAGCTGGCGCGCCTTGGTCCGGTCGATCTCGGCGAAGAGCTGCGGCACGTTCATCTGGAAGCTGGAGAAGAGGCCGGCCAGCTCCGGCGCCTGCGCGGCTCGGGCGAGGAACGCCTTCGTGGCCTCGTTCAGCGCCTCGTAGCCGAGGCCGGCGCGGTCCTCGATCTGGAGCTTGAAGCCGCCGATGGTGCCGAGCCCGTTGACCGGCGGGGGCGGGAACATCGCGATGAAGGCCTCGGGAATCGCCGCGTATTTGCGGTTGAGCGACTGCGCGATGGCCGCGCCGTTGAGCGAGGGGTCCTTGCGCTCCTCGAACGGCTTGAGGGTCGAGAACACGATCCCCGAATTCGACGAGTTGGTGAAGCCGTTGATCGACAGGCCCGGGAAGGCCACCGCGCTCTCGACGCCGGGCTCCTTCAAGGCGATCTCGCTCATCTTGCGGATCACGTCCTCGGTCCGGTCGAGGGTGGCGCCGTCGGGCAGCTGCGCGAAGCCGACGAGGTACTGCTTGTCCTGCCCCGGCACGAAGCCGCCGGGGATCTGGCGAAACAGCCCGACGGTGAGCCCGACGAGGACGAGGTAGAGCACCATCATCGCGCCCTTGCGCGAGACGACGGCGCCGACGCCGCGGCCGTAGCCGTCGGAGGCGCGCCCGAAGGCGCGGTTGAACCGGCGAAAGAACCAGCCGAGCAGGGTGTCGAGCGCCCGCGTCAGCCGGTCCTTCGGTGCGTGGTGGTCGCGCAGCAGCAGCGCCGAGAGGGCCGGCGACAGGGTCAGCGAGTTGATCGCCGAGATGACCGTCGAGATCGCGATGGTGAGGGCGAACTGCTTGTAGAACTGACCGGTGAGCCCGCTGATGAAGGCGAGCGGCACGAAGACGGCCACCAGCACCAGCGCGATGGCGATGATCGGCCCCGAGACCTCGCGCATCGCCTGGTAGCTGGCGTCCCGCGGCGACAGCCCGGCCTCGATGTTGCGCTCGACGTTCTCGACCACCACGATGGCGTCGTCGACCACGATGCCGATGGCGAGCACGAGGCCGAACAGGCTGAGCGCGTTGATCGAGAAGCCGAAGGCGTGCATCACCGCGAAGGTGCCGACGATCGAGACCGGCACGGCGAGGAGCGGGATGATCGAGGCCCGCCAGGTCTGCAGGAAGAGGATCACCACCAGGACCACGAGGGCGACCGCCTCGAGCAATGTGTGGATCACCGCCTCGATCGAGGCGCGCACGAACTGCGTCGGGTCGTAGACGATCTGGTAGTCGACCCCCTCGGGCATCGTCCGCTTGATCTCCGCCATGGTCCGGCGGACCTCGTCGGAGATCCGGATCGCGTTCGAGCCGGGCGATTGCGAGATCGGCAGCGCCACCGCGGCCTTGTTGTCGAGGAGCGAGCGCAGCGCGTAGTCCGAGGCGCCGAGCTCGATGCGGGCGATGTCGCGAAGCCGCGTGATCTCGCCGTTCTCGCCGGTCTTGACCACGATGTCGCCGAACTGCTCCTCGTTCGCGAGGCGCCCCTCGGCGTTGAGCGAGAGCTGGAGGTCGAGGCCGGGCACCGCCGGCGAGGCGCCGATGATGCCGGCCGCCGCTTCCACGTTCTGAGCCTGGATCTCCCGCACCACGTCGCCCGCCGACAGGCCGTGCTCGGCGGTCTTCTGCGGGTCGAGCCAGATCCGCATCGCGTAGTCGCCGGACCCGAACAGCTGGACTTGGCCGACGCCGTCGAGGCGGGCCAGCCGATCCTTGATGTTGAGCACCGCGTAGTTGCGCAGGTACGTCATGTCGTAGCGCCCGTTCGGCGAGACGAGGTGGACCACCATCGTCAGGTCGGGCGAGGACTTCACCGTGACGATGCCGAGCTGGCGCACGATCGCCGGCAGGCGCGGCTCGGCCTGCGAGACCCGGTTCTGGACGAGCTGCTGGGCCTTGTCGGGGTCGGTACCGAGCCGGAAGGTCACGGTCAGCGTCATGATGCCGTCCGTCGTCGCCTGGCTCGACATGTAGAGCATGCCCTCGACGCCGTTGATCTGCTCCTCGATCGGCGTCGCCACCGTCTCGGCGATCACCTTCGGGTTGGCCCCCGGGAAGGTCGCGCGCACCACCACGGAGGGCGGCACCACGTCGGGATACTCGGAGATCGGCATCGCCAGGAGCGCCAGCAGGCCGCCGATGAAGATGAGCACCGACAGCACGCCCGCGAAGATCGGCCGGTCGATGAAGAACTTGGACAGGGTCATGGCGCCCTCCGGGGGCGGGGCAGCGGGCCAAGGAGCGGACGGCAAGGGAATAGACGGCAGCGGAGTGGACAGGCACGGGGGATCCGCGCGGCCGCTCGGGAGCCGCCGCCGGGTGTCCGCGCCGGACGGTGGATCGGGTCGGGGGTGCCGGGGTCGTCAGCGCTCGGCGAGGCGGCGCGTCTCGGGGGCGCCGCGCGCGCCCATCGTCACCGGCTCGGGGCTGAGCAGCGTGCCGGGGCGGATCCGCTGCAGGCCGTTGACGACGATGCGCTCGCCGCCCGACAGGCCCGACGTCACGACCCGCAGGCCGTCGACCGCGCGGCCGAGGGTGATCGCCCGGAACGCGGCGCGGTCGTCCGCCCCGACGACGAGCACGAACTTCTTGTCCTGGTCGGTGCCGACCGCCCGCTCGTCGACGAGGAGCAGCCGCTCGGGCGCGGGTCGGCCGAGCCGCATCCGCGCGAACTGCCCCGGGATGAGCCGGCCGTCGCCGTTGGCGAAGCTGGCGCGCACCCGGACCGTGCCGCTGCGCGCATCGACCTTGTTGTCGATGAATTGCAGGTGCCCGCGGGCGGGCGCTCCCTCGGCGGTGGTCATCTCGACCGGGATGGCATCGAGCCGGCCGCGCCCGCCCGCCGGGCCGGCGATCGAGGCGAGCGCCTGGAGCACCACCGTCTCGTCGGCGTCGAAGCTCGCATGGATCGGATCGACCGAGACCAGGGTGGTGAGCACCGCCGCCCCCGCGCCCGCGGTGACGAGGTTGCCGGGCGTGACCTCGCGGCGCCCGACGCGCCCGGCCACCGCCGCCCGGATCTCGGTATAGCCGAGGTTCAGCCTGGCGGACGCCAGCGCCGCCTTGGCGGCGTCCAGGCTCGCCTTCGCCTCCTTGGCGGCGTTGGCGCGCACGTCGAGGTCGCGGGCGGTGACGATCTGCTGGTCGGAGAGTCGGCGCCCGCGCTCGAGGTCGCTCACCGTCAGGGCGACCCGGGCCTCGGCCCCCGCCACCTGGGCCTCCAGGCGCTGGACCTCCGCCGCGTAGGGCGCCGGGTCGATGGTCACCAGGAGGTCGCCGGCCTTGACGAGTTCCCCTTCGGCGAAGTGCGTCGCCTGGACCGCCCCGCCGACGCGGGCCCGGACGTCGACGCGCTCGACCGCCTCGAGGCGACCGGAAAAATCGTCCCACAGCACCACGTCGCGCGGCGTGATCGCGGCGACCGGGGCGGGCACCGCCGCCTCAGCCGGCGGCGTCGCGGCGACGGCAGCGTTTCCCCGGGTGAGGGACGGCGCGAGGAAGGGATAGGAGGCCCCCGCCAGCAGGGCGAGGACGAGGCCGATCCCGGCGCTGCGCCGGACGAGGAATTGTCCTAGGGATGGGGCACGGGATGGGTTCACGGCCGGCTCCGATATCTGTATCGTGCGATACACATGTCGGTGTCGACGCGGCCCGTCAAGATACTTATCTACCACTCGATACAAAAATGGGAGTCGGCAGGCGATGGCGATGGGACGGCCCCGGTCGTTCGACACGGACAAGGCCCTCGACGAGGCGATGGAGGTGTTCTGGCGCCACGGCTACGACGGCGCGAGCCTTGCCATGCTGACGAAGGCGATGGGCATCAAGCCGCCGAGCCTCTATGCGGCCTTCGGCAGCAAGGAGGGGCTGCTCAAGGCGGCGCTCGACCGCTACGCCGAGCGGCGCTCCACACACATGCGCTACGTGCTGGCCGGTGCCACCGCCCGCGAGGTGGCCGAGCGCTTCCTGACCAGCATCGCCGAGAGCCACACCGATCCGGCCAACCCACCCGGCTGCCTGCTGGTCCAGGGCGGGCTCGCCTGCGGCGAGGGCTCGGAAAACATCCCGTTCGAGCTCGCCTCCCGGCGTGCCCAGTCCGAGACCGAGCTGCGCGAGCGCTTCGCCGCGGCTCAGCGCGACGGCGACCTCGGAGCGTCCGCCGACCCGGCGGCGTTGGCTCGCTTCCTCTCGACGGTCGCTTCGGGCATGGGCGTGCTCGCGTCCTCGGGCGCCGACCGGGAAGCCCTGCGGCAGGTCGCCCGGGTGTCGCTCGGTGCCTTCCCGGAACCGAAGGCAGCCCGGTAGATCCGCGACCGTCGGGCCGGCCTCGCCCGCCGGTGCCGCCTGAGGCGGCCCGGATCCTCCCGGATCGCGGGGGACCGATGGAAGCGGGCCGCCCCTCGCTTGAGCGAGATCAAGGCGGCTCGCGCCGGGCCGGACCACGATGCGGCAAGACAGGGTCCAAGGCCGCCATGCCCGCTCCGACGGGACCGGTCCTCGTCGTCGACGACGACGAGGCCGTCCGACGCTCGCTCAAATTCGCCCTCGAGCTCGAAGGGCTCGACGTGCGCCTCTACGAGGATGCCGGCCATCTGCTCGGGGAAGCGGGGCTGCCTCGGACGGGATGCCTGGTCGTCGACTATCTCATGCCGGGCATGGACGGGGTCGAGCTGGTCGGCCGCCTGCGCGCCCGGCGCGTCGGCCTGCCCGCCATCCTGGTCACCGGCCGTCTCACCGAGGAGTTGCGCCACCGCGCCGCCCATGCCGGCTTCCGGCAAGTGGTGGAAAAGCCGTTCGAGGACGGGTCGCTGCTCGCCGGCATCCACGACGCGCTGGCCGCCTCGGCGTGAGGGGCGCGGGACGCGCGGCGGAGGTTCGGCCCGTGCTACCGTGCCCCGATGCGCATCGCCCCGTGGTGACATTCGTCGATGAAGACCATTGCCTCGGTCCCGAACCGGCTCGTCAGCGCGATCCGGCGGTCGTTCCGGCAGTTCCTGGCTCTGCCGCTCGCCACGGTGCTCGGATTCGTGGGCCTCAGTGCCCTGGTCTACCTGGCGGACGGGTCGTGGTCCGGCGATCGCGCGCCCCGCGGCTTTGCCTGGCTCGGGGCCCTGATGGGGGATCGCGCGGCCCTGGGCAGCCTGCTCGCGACCGTGGCGTCGAGCATCGTCACGGTCACCTCGATCACCTTCTCGCTCCTGCTGCTCGCCGTGCAGCAGGGCGCGGGCGCCCTGACGGCGCAGGTCACCGACCAGTTCATGGCGCGCCGGACCAACCAGCTCTATTTCGGCTACTTCGTCGGCCTGTCGGTCTTCGTGCTGACGACGCTCGTGACGAACACCGACTATCACCGCCCGGTCTTCGCGGCGGCGCTCAGCCTGTTGCTCACCGCCCTGGCCCTGTGCCTGATCATCGTGATGATCTACAACACGATCGACCAAATGCGGCCGGAACAGATCATCCAGTTCATCCACGACAAGGTGCTCGAAGCGCGCGGCACGGATCTCGAGGTGCTGGCCGCGACCCGCAGGACGACGCGCCGCGACTGGGCCGACCGCGCCCTCGTCCGCTCCCGGGAGAACGGCTACGTCGTCGGGCTCGACGTCGCCCGGGTCGAGCGGGCCCTGGAGCGCGCTGGCGACGTCGAGGTCGAGGTCCTGATCCCCCTCGGGACGTATCGCGCCGTCGGCGATCCGGTGTTCCGGCTCCGGTGCGACCCCGGCAAAGTCCTGGACGCGCAGGCGTGCGAGCGCATCGCCGAGGAGACCCTCGCCGCCTTCGCGTATGACGACGGGCGCGATCTCCAGACGAGCACCGCCTACGGCCTGCATCAGCTCGCGACCATCGCCTGGACCTCCGTCTCGACCGCGAAATCCAATCCCAATCCCGGCCTCACGGTGATCCAGGCGCTGCGGGACATCATCGCGCGGTGGAGCCACGGCGAGATCGAGATCCGGGGCGATGCCGGCGCCCGCATCGTCTACGGCGACGCCGCGCCCGTCATCGCGACCGACGCCCTGGAAGCCGTGATCGTCGTCGCCTCCGAGTCGATCCAGTCCCAGACCCTGACCGAGGCCGTCGCCACGCTCGCCATCCTGCTGCGCCACGTCGAGGCGCCGACGGCCGAGAGACTGGCGGATGTCGCCCACCGGGCGCTGTCGAGCCTGGGCGAGCACGTCCTGACGCGGCAGCTCGACGCCGCCCTGCACGACCTGGCCTCGGCCCTGGAGGAACGCGGCTTTCGGAGCGTGGCCGAGGAGGTCGCCAGGGCATCCGCCGAGCTGGCGGGCAGCCTGGGCAAGTTGAACTCGCGTTCGACCCGGGTGCCCGGGACGACGTCGTAGGGCTCTCCCCGCCGGAGAGCGCTTTCCCCGCATGCTGTCGGGCCGGGCCTCGTGCCTGATGCGATTCGCGATCCGCAGGCGTCCGCATCGGATTGACGCCGCGCGCATTACGTCTCTAAGTTTTTTCATTACATCGGCATGGAGGCGCTGCGAATGGCGACAACCCTGAACGTCCGCAACCCTCGCGCGCACGCGCTGGCTCGCGAACTGGCTCAGCGCCGTAACACCGGGATCACCGAGGCCGTGATTCACGCCTTGGAGCATGAGCTGGAACGCGAGCGGTCCTCGACACCCCTCGCGCAGCGCCTCGAATCCCTCGCGGACCGAGCCCTGGCGAAGGCGGGACCCAACCCTCGGCCCGTCACCGAAGCGGACCGCGACGCAATGTGGACTCGTTGATGTTCGTCGATACGTCCGCCTTCGTGGCGATCTTCTGCAAGGAGCCCGAGGCCCCGGTCTTCGCCGACTGCATCGAACGAGCAGCGCGGCGGTACACCTCGCCGATGGTTCGCATGGAAACCTGCATGGTCCTAGCAAGCCGCTTGGATCGCGATCCGGCCGATGTCCAGGCCGATTTCGATGAGTTCCTGACCGAGGCCAGCATCACGGTTGTGTCGATCACCGATAGCATCGGCCGCTTCGCCGTCGAGGCGTTCCAGCGCTACGGCAAGGGGAGGGGCCATCCGGCTGAGCTCAACCTCGCAGATTGCCTGTCCTACGCCTGCGCCCGCGCCTATCGGGATCCAATCCTGTTCAAGGGACGGGATTTTGGTCACACCGACCTGACGAGTGCGCTCTAGAGCGCTTCACGATCGCGTTGCAATTGCGAAGCTCTCTATATTTCTGATTTTGCCGCATTTTCTTCGACGAACCGGCATCCACTTCGTTGGAAAATGCTCTAGCGTTGCAGATATAGGTTTTACTCCGCCGACTTTGATGCGTGCGTCCCCATGCGGGCCTGTCGATCACGAGAGGCGCCACCGAGCAGCGGGGCGCGCCTCGCCGGATCTCCAGGAGCAGCCCGAGCGGGACGTGCCCAACGCTAAGGAGAATCCCTTACGCGTCGAACCGGAATGTCGCCGCCGTCCTCGATCGCCTAGCCATGGACCTCGTCAAGACCGCCCGAACGATCGCCCGACGAGGCATCCGATGCAGCTCGCTCTCGCCACCGCCGGCCTCGGCCCCGCGCTGAATCCCGGTCCCGTCCCCGCCCGCCTCCGGCCGGAGGAGACCGGCACGCGTCGTCGCGTCGAGGCCGACGTGGAGATCTACGCCGAGGGCGAGCGTGCGCTCCACTTCTACAAGGTCGTGTCTGGCGCGGTGCGGACCTGCCGGCTTCTCAGCGACGGGCGGCGGCAGATCGACGGCTTCCACCTCCCGGGCGACATCTTCGGCCTCGAGGCCGGCGAGGCGCACCGGACCGGCGCCGAAGCGATCGTCGACACGGTGCTCGCGGCCCACCGCCGGAGCGACCGGGACGCGCTCACCGGCGAGGCCGGGGCGCTGGCGCGGGAGGTGGTGGCGGCGATGCTGCGGGCGCTGGCCCGGGCGCAGGACCACATGCTGCTCCTCGGCCGCAAGACCGCCCGCGAGCGGGTCGCGAGCTTCCTCCTCGGCCTCGCCGACCGGGCGGGGGCCGACGGCGTGCTGGCGCTGCCGATGTCGCGGGTCGACATCGCCGACCATCTCGGTCTCACGGTCGAGAGCGTCTCGCGGACCTTCACCCAGCTGGAGCGCGACGGAATCATCGCCCTGCCGGCCCACCGCCGCTCGGTCGAGCTGCGCGACCGGGCGGCGCTGCGGCGGCTCGACGGCTGAGGGTACCCTGGGGCGGACGCCGCGCCGGGTTCCTGCTATCGACGGCGATGCGATTCCGCGCCGCGCGCTCTGGCCCGCATGACGAAACCCGATTCCCCCGCGAGCCCGCCGCCCGCCGCACCCGATGCCGAGGAGCTGCGCCAGACCCTCGAGGAGGTCGGCACCTGCTTCTGGTCGCTCGACGTGCCGACCGGAAGGATCTCGGTCTCGGCGAGCGGGGCGCGGCTGTTCGGCGTGTCGCCCAAGGAGCTGACGACCTTCGCGGCGACGCAGGCCCTGGTCCACCCGGACGACCGCGAGGCCCGGGCGGGGGCGATTCGGGACGCGCTCGCGAAGGGCGGCAGCTACGAGGTCGACTACCGGGTGGTGCGGCCCGACGGCCGCAGCGACTGGCTGCGCTCGCGCGGGACCATCGAGGTCGATCCGCAGGGCGGGCCGGTGCGTCACCGCGGCGTGGTGTTCAGCATCCAGGCGCAGCGCCAGGCCGAGACGGACCTGCGCGCCCGCGAGGCGCATCTGCGCTCGATCCTGGAGACGGTGCCGGACGCGATGGTCGTCATCGACGAGGAGGCCCGCATCCGGTCGTTCAGCGCGACCGCGGTGCGCCAGTTCGGCTACGCCCCGGAGGACGTGGTGGGACACAACGTCAGCCTGCTGATGCCCGAGCCCTATCGCAGCCGGCACGATGCCTACATGGCCCGCTACCTCGCCACCGGCGAGCGGCGGATCATCGGCATCGGCCGCGTCGTGGTCGGCCAGCGCAAGGACGGCTCGACCTTCCCGATGGAGCTGGCGGTCGGCGAGATGCGCTCCTCGGGCGCCCGCTACTTCACTGGCTTCATCCGCGACCTCACCGAGCGCCAGCGCACCGAGACGCGGCTTCAGGAGCTGCAATCCGAGCTCGTCCACATGTCGCGTTTCACCGCGCTCGGCGAGATGGCCTCGACGCTGGCCCACGAGATCAACCAGCCGCTCACCGCCATCTCCAGCTACCTCAAGGGCTGCCGCCGCCTGCTCCAGCGGATGCAGGGGCCGGAGGTGCCGATGCTCGCCGACGCGGTCGGCCAGGCCGCCGATCAGGCGCTGCGGGCCGGCCAGATCATCCGCCACCTGCGCGAGTTCGTCGCCCGCGGCGAGGGCGAGCGCCACATCGAGGGGCTGCCCAAGCTCGTCGAGGAGGCGAGCGCGCTCGCCCTCGTCGGCGCCAAGGAGCGGGGCGTCCACGTCACCTTCGCGCTCGATGCGGAGGCGCCGCTGGTGCTGGCCGACCGCATCCAGGTGCAGCAGGTCCTGCTCAACCTGATCCGCAACGCCATCGAGGCGATGCAGGACGTCGCCAGGCGCGAATTGCGCGTCACCACCCGGGCGCTGCCCGGGGAGGGGCTGATCGAGATCGCCGTCGCCGATACCGGCCCGGGCCTCGCGCCGGAGGTACTGGAGCGGCTGTTTCAGCCCTTCGTCACCACCAAGGCGCACGGGATGGGGGTCGGGCTCTCGATCTGCCGTACCATCGTGGAGGCGCATGGCGGCAAGATCCTGGCCGAGTCGCGCAAAGGGCAGGGGACCTGCTTCCGCTTCACGCTGCGGGCGGTCGACAGAAGGGAGCTGGACGATGTCGGGTGAGGTGCCGGTGGACGTGGTCGACGACGATCTCGCGGTCCGCCAATCGCTCGCCTTCCTGTTCGCCTCCGATGGGATCCCGGTGCGCCTGCACGAATCCGCCACGGCCTTCCTGGCCTACCCCCGGCAGGAGGCGGGCTGCATCGTCACCGACGTGCGCATGCCGGGCCTCGACGGGATCGCGCTGCTGCGCCGCCTGAAAGCCCGGGGCGACGGGCGGCCGGTGATCGTGATGACCGGCCACGCCGACGTGCCGCTCGCCGTCGCGGCGATGCGCGAGGGCGCGTTCGACTTCATCGAGAAGCCGTTCGACGACGAGGTCCTGCTCGCCGCCGTGCGCGCCGCCCTCGACCGCGGGCGCCGGGCCGCCGAGCGCCACGCCGCCGTCGCCGAGACCGGCCGGCGCATCGCCGCGCTCTCGGAGCGCGAGCGCCAGGTGCTCGACGAACTGATGGCCGGCAGCCCCAACAAGGTCATCGCCCAGGCGCTCGGGATCAGCCCGCGCACGGTCGAGATCTACCGCGCCAACGTGATGGCGAAGATGCAGGCCGGCAGCCTCGCCGAGCTGGTCCGGATGGCGCTGATGGTCGAGCCGGGCGGGTAGGAGCCCGCCCGGTCCGCGTCGTGCGAGGGCGTATCACCGCCCCCGGGCGGCGTCGGATTCCTCGCTCCAGTCGAGGGCGGCGTAGGTGTCCCGCAGCGCACGCTTGAGGAGCTTCCCGGCGGTGTTGCGGGGCAGGTCGTCCTGGAACAGGATGCGCTTGGGCACCTTGAACGGCGCCAGGCCGGCGCGGCAATGGGCGACCAGCTCGTCCGCCCCGACCTCGGCGCCCGGGCGGCGCACCACCACGGCGGTCACCGCCTCGATCCATTTCGGATGCGGCAGCGCGATCACGGCGACCTCCGACACGCCGGGATGGGTGAACAGCACCTCCTCGACCTCGCGGCTCGCCACGATGGTGCCGCCGGTCTTGATCACGTCCTTCACCCGGTCGACCACCGTGATGTAGCCGGCCTCGTCCATGATCCCGACATCGCCGGAATGGAACCAGCCGCCGCGGAACGCCTCGCGGGTCTCCTCCGGCTTGTCCCAGTAGCCGGCCATCAACTGGGGCGAGCGGTGGACGATCTCGCCCCGCTCGCCGGGGGCGACGTCCCGCATCGCGTCGTCGACGATCCGGGTCTCGACGTTGAAGACCGGGCGCCCGCAGGAGGCCGGCCGCGCGTCGTGCTCTTCCGGCCGCAGGACGGTCGCGAGCGGGGCGATCTCGCTCTGGCCGTAGCAGTTGTAGGGCCGCGCCCCCGGCAGGCGCGCCCGCAGCTCCTCCAGCACCGGCACCGGCATGATCGAGGCGCCGTAATAGACGTGGCGCAGGCTGGTGAGGTCCCGGGTCGCGAAGTCGGGCGAGCGCAGGAGGCTGATCCACACCGTCGGGGGCGCGAAGAACGAGGTGAGCCGGTGCGCCTCGATCAGCCGCAGGCAGGTCTCGGGGGCGGGCGCCTCGATCAGCACCGTCTCGGCCCCGGCCAGCAGCTGGGGCATGGTGAAGGCGTGCATCTGTGCCGTGTGGTAGAGTGGCAGCGCGGCGAGCGCCCGGTCGTGCGGCCCGAAATCGAGGGCGAGGATGCAGCTCTGGTACTCGGCCAGCAGCCCCCGGCTCGTCATCATGGCGCCCTTCGGCGCCGCGGTGGTGCCGGAGGTGTAGAGGAGCTGCACCACGTCGTCCTCGGCGAGGGCGACCTCGACCGGCTCGGCGGGGCCGCCGTCGCCCGCGAGGTGCAGCACGTCGAGGCCGGTGCCACCGAACAGGGTGCCGAACCACGGCGCGGCGGAGGCGCCGAGCGCCTCCCGGGCATTGCCCTCGAGGGCCGGGTCGACGATCAGGCACGCGGCGCCGGACTGCTCGACGACGTAGCGCAGCTCGCGCCCGGTGAGCGCGTAGTTGATCGGGACGTGGATGATCCCGGCCCGGGCGCAGGCGAGCCAGAGGATCAGGTAGGCGTCCGAGTTGCGCCCGAGCGCGCCGAGCCGGTCGCCGCGCGAGAGCCCGGCCGCCAGGAGGCCGGCGGCGACCCGGTCGGCGGCGCGGTCGAGGGCGAGGAAACTCCAGCATCTCTCGGCGAAGGACAGGGCGGTCCGATCCCGGTGGCGCCGCGCCGCGCGGCGCATGGCGTCCGAGATCGTGTCGCGCCGGGCGCGGTCGGCCTCCTGCGTGTCCTCGTGTGCCATGGCGCGGCGTCCCTCCGGTTTTCGTTGTTTGTCTCTCCTTGTCGCAAGGGCGTGCCGCCGAGTCACGCCGGTATGGACGTCACGCCGGCGTCGGCGCCGACGTCGAGGCAGGCTCGTGCCGGGGCTTCCCGAATGCAAGGGACCGCCGCGGCCCGGCGGGGCGGCGGCGGTCCACGAGGCGTCGGTCCGAGCCGCGGCTTACTTCAGCCAGCCGTCCACGGTGGCGCGGTTCGCCGCGATCCACTTGGCGGCGGTCTCGGCGGGCTTGGCGCCCTTCTCCTCGTTCTCCGCCATCACGGCCTCCTCGTCCTTGAGGCCGAGCTTGAACTTCTTGAGGATGCCGTAGACCTCCGGCATGTCCTCCTTCAGGCCCTTGCGGGCCAGCGTGTTGACGCTCTCCTCGCCGCCGAAGACCTGCTTGGGGTCGGCGAGGTACTTCAGCTGGTAGCGGGCGAACATCCAGTGCGGCGTCCAGGCGGTGACGACGATGTCCTGCTTGCGGCGGATCGCGTCCTTGAGCGCGCTCGTCATCGTGGCGTCGCTGCCGTCGAGGAGCTTGACCGGCAGGCCGTAGGCCTTGATCACCGCCTCCGAGGTCTTCATCACGCCGGCGCCGGGATCGATGCCGATCACCTTGCCGTCGACCTCGGCGGCCTTGGTCTTCAGGTCCTCGATCGAGTTCAGCGGCGAGGTCGCGGGCACCGCCCAGCCGATCTTGGCGCCCGTCACGTTCGGGCCGATCAGCTCGAGGCGGTTCTTCAGCTTCTCGTAATAGGCGCCCTGGGTCACCGGCAGCCAGGCGGCGACGCTGGCATCGGCATCCCCGGTCGCCACCGCCTGCCACATCGCGGCGGCGGCGAGCGGGATCGTCTTCACCTCGTAGCCCTTCTCCTCCAGGGCGAGCTTGAGGATGTTGGTGGCGACCACCGCGTCGGCCCACTCGACATAGGCGAGGCGGACCTGCTTGCCGGCGGCCTCGGCGGGCGTCTGGGCAAGGGCGAGGCAGAGGACGACGCCGAGGAGGGGTGCGCGCATCGAGGGACCTTTCTGGAAGGAGATTGGAAAACGGCTCAGGCGGTGCCGTGCGGCCGGGCGCGGGCGGCAAGCGCCTGGGTGGCCCGGTCGAGGATCACCGCCAGGATGACGATGCCGATGCCGGCCTCGAACCCGGCGCCGGCCTCCAGGCGCTGGATCGACTGCCACACCACCCGGCCGAGGCCGCCGGCCCCGATCATCGCGGCGATCACCACCATCGACAGCGCCAGCATCATGGTCTGGTTGACGCCCGCCATGATGGTCGGCAGAGCCAGCGGCAGTTGCACCTTGAACAGCTTCTGGGCCGACGATCCCCCGAAGGCGTCCGAGGCCTCGACGAGCTCCGAAGGCACGTTGCGGATGCCGAGCGCCGTCAGGCGGATCACCGGCGGCACCGAGAACACGATGGTGGCAAAGCAGGCCGAGACCGCGCCGAGGCCGAAGAACGGCAGGGCCGGGATCAGGTAGACGAAGCTCGGCAGCGTCTGCATCATGTCGAGGACCGGCGAGAAGATCCGCCAGGCCCGCCGGCTCAGCGCGAACCAGATCCCAACCGGGATGCCGATGACGAGGGCCGCCGCGGTCGCCAGGACAACCAGCACGAGGGTCTCCACCGTCGCCTGCCACAGCCGCAGGTTCCACAGGAACAGGAGGCCGAAGAGGGTCAGGAGCCCGATCCGCCGGCCGCCGACCTTCCAGGTGGCGAGCGCCGCGGCCCCGATCAGGATCCAGGGCGGCACGGCCACCAGGGCCGAGGTCAGCGCGTCGATCCAGTCGGCGACGTGGCGGCTGACCGCCCGGGTCAGCCAGCTGCCATGGTCGGTGAGCCAATCGAGCCCCTCGTCGCTGAGCGTGTCGAGGGGGAATTTGGGGATTGTCCAGTCCATCGCTCAGCTCCTGCCGGCTCGGAGGAAATCGCGGGCTGGGGACCGCCCGGGTCGGATCCGCCAGCGCCCGGGCGGGCGGACAGTGCCCGCACGACGTCGCGGCTCGCGAGGCTGCCGACGAGGCGCCCCTCGGTGTCGATCACGGCGAGCACGCCCTCGGCCGCCACCCGGCCGAGGAGCCCCGCGAGGCCGGCATCGGCCTCGACGGTGCCGGCCTCGCGGTCGAGAAGGCCCGCCAGGGTCTCGTCGGGGCGCGCCGCGGCGAGGCGGGCGGCCGGCAGGCGGCCGGCGAAGCGGCCGTCGGGCCCGGCGACCAGCCAGGCCTCGCCGCCGCTCCCGGCCAGCACCGCCCGCACCTCGGCGGCCGTCTGGGTGGCGGAGAGGACCGGGGCGGTCCCGTCGGCGACCTGTCCGGCGCGCAGGACCGCGACCCGGTCGATATGTGCGACGAACCGGGCGACGTACTCGGTGGCGGGGGCCGCCACGATCTCCTCGGGCCGCCCGGCCTGGACCACCTCGCCGTCCTTCATCAGCACGATGCGGCCGCCGAGCGCGATCGCCTCGTCGAGGTCGTGCGAGACGAACACGATGGTCTTCTTGAGCGTCTTCTGCAATTCGCGCAGCTCCGCCTGCATGTCGCGGCGGATCAGGGGATCGAGGGCGCTGAACGCCTCGTCCATCAGCAGGATCTCGGCATCCGCCGCGAGCGCCCGGGCAAGGCCCGCCCGCTGCTGCATGCCGCCCGAGAGCTCGTGCGGATACTTGGCTTCCCAGCCCTTGAGGCCGACGAGCTCGATCGCCCGCATCGCCCGCTCCCGCGTCTGGGCGGCCGGCACCTTCTTGATCTCGAGGCCGAAGCCGACATTGCCCAGGATGGTGCGGTTCGGCAGCAGCGCGAAGTGCTGGAAGACCATGCCGAACATTTTTTGGCGGAAAGCCAGGAGATCGCGGCGGCTCAGCGCCGTGACGTCGGTGCCGTCGACGACGATGCGCCCGCAGCTCGGCTCGACGAGCCGGTTCATGCAGCGCAGGAGGGTCGACTTGCCCGAGCCCGAGAGCCCCATCAGGACAAGAATCTCGCCCTCCGGCACCTCGACGGCGACGTCGCGCAGCCCGACCACCGCCCCGCACGACGCAGCGATCTCGGCCTTGGTCTTGCCCTGGGCCATCAGGTCCATCGCCCGGGCGGGGTCGCGACCGAAGACCTTTCCGATGCCCTGCAGAGTGATGCGGCCCATTTGCTCACGACTCCCCAGGAGTGGCGCAATCCCCGATTCGTCATCCGGCCCTGTCGGCGCCGCGGTGCCTTCGATCTGGGATGATGAAAAGCTAGTGGGACCGGACGTGGCGGCTTGTCGCGCGGCGACGCTTTCTGCCGGAAAAACGACCATCGCGAATCGCTGCGGTCGGAACGTCTTTGTGCGGTGCAATATTGGCGTTCCTAAAGGCATATATGGGCGCGTCTTACGCAGAGAATGCTAGTCCTTTAGGCAGATTTCGCGAGTTCGTCCGGAACATCCTCCGATGGAGTAGGTGCCGGTTCGGCGAAAGAAAATGCTGCGAAATCAAAGGCCTGGGCTGGCACCTGGTTGCGGCGCGCACGGACCGCGATACTGGCCTTGGCCGGGCTCCCCGGCTCATCGTCGGCCAACCCCTTTCCGGGCCCGGTACGGGCCTGCACGACTGAAGCGAACCGGAAGGAGATCCGGGATCCAGCACGACAAGCCGCGAAGCGTCCGTGCGTCTGCAACGGTGAAAGGTGAAGAGCCGCTTCGCGGCACGTCTTCCGCTGGATCCCGGATCTCCTTCCGCTGACGCTCCAGTCGTCCGGGAAAGGGGCGAGCCTTCTCGGAATGCCCTCGGACGGCCGCCACAGTCTCAGTGTCGTGTACCGTGTCCGGCGTGACCGGGTGCTGCCCCAGACCGGGTCAAGGCTCGCAGGCCGCCCTGCAAGTTTTCTTACCTCCCTCGCAGGTCTTCCGAGACGCCTCCGCCGTCATGGGACGCGCTGGATCGCGCCACGCCGTGTCGCCCCCGGGGCCCGTTCCTCCTGCCGCGATGGTCGGTCGGGCCATTCGGGTTCAAGAAAGCACCCGCGTACAGACAACTCGTTGAACTCTTTCTACATCGAATCGAAATCGTTCACATGACTTTTGTATTTCAATTTTACTTCTGTATCTCATGAACTCTCTATCAATTTCCGTCCATAAAGTCATATTCGGCTCCGTCTCCGCCCCACGCTGGTTCGGGAGGGCCGGCGATACAGAAATATGTTTCTCCAAACGGCAGCTTGACATTGCATCAGGCTTAGAATGATTGTGCGGCATATTCAGGTTTCAACAAAGAAACGGAACGATTGTCCAGCGGACATTGATGTCGCCGCGTGCCGATGCACGCGGACTCGGGAGCCTGTGCGCCACGTACCGCGAATCCGGGGCGGGATCGGCTCGATTCCGGAACGGAAGATGTGCGACCGGACCGGACATTCCCACGGCCGATGACGGCATGATCAATCAAAGACAGAATTACCGCGCTTAAAAATCAAATATAAATATGCAGACGCACCGACGATGTCGAGCAAGGGGTGCAGGATGACCTTTCTGGACGAATTCGGGTCCGTCGATCCCGAAAACGGTCCCGCGCGCACGGCGGCGTTCTTCCGGCATCTGCGGGCGGATTGGCGCGGCCTGTTCGCCGAGCTGCGGGCCGAGCGGCCAATCCTGGACCTGGCGCCCTTCGCGGTCGTCTCGCGGTGGTCCGACGTAATGGACGCGCTGTCGCGCCCGTCGACCTTCCAGGTGACCTACCGGCCGCACATGGACCCGTCCGTCGGCCCGTTCATGCTGGCGCGGGACGACAGCGAGCTGAACTGGCAGGACAAGGCGGTGATGCGCAGCCTGCTGCGCTGGGACGACCTGCCGGCGATCCGGGATTTCGTCGGCCGGACGGTCGCCGCCGCGCTCGCCGTCGAGGGCGACACGATCGACGTCGTCGGGCTCGCCTCTCGCCTGGCGCCGCTGCGCGTCGTGCAGCAGAGCTTCGGGTTCTACGGCCCCGACGATGCGGCGATGCTGCGCTGGTCGCGGGCGACCCAGGCCGACATGTTCCACAACCTCACGGGCGACCCGGCGGTGAAGGCCGACAACGTCGCCGCCGGGACCGAGATGCGCGCCTGGATCCGCCGCTTCCTGGCGCGGCGCCAGCCCTGGGCCGAGGCGCGGGGCGAGGATGCCGTATCCCGCCTGCTGCGCCTGGCCGGAACGGGGGGCGCCGGCTTCGACGCCGAGCGCGTGGTGAGCAACATCGCGGGCCTCCTCGTCGGCGCCGTCGAGACCACCTCCCAGGCCATCGCCAACGCCACCGAGCAGATCCTCCTGCGGCCCGACGTGCGGGCCGAGGCGATCGAGGCCGCCCGCTCGCCCGACACGGACCGGTTCGACGCGATCGTCTGGGAGGCCTTGCGGTTCAACCCGATGACGACCTTCGTCCTGCGGATCGCCGCGGAGCCGGCCCGGCTCGCCCCCGGCACCGAGCACGAGCTCGCGGTCCCGCCCGGGCGCGTCGTCGCGCTCGCCATCGGGTCGGCGATGTTCGACCCGGCCCTGTTTCCCGATCCCGAGAGCTTCAAGCCGCGGGCCCGCCTCGACTACCTGCATATGGGCTTCGGCCAGCACCGGTGCCTCGGCCAGTATGTCGGCTACGCGATCATCCCCGAGACGGTGCGGCAGATCCTGCGCCTGCCGGGGGTCCGGCTGCTCGACGGCGAGGCCGGCCGCATCGACGACCGGGGCGGTCCGTTCGCGGAGCGCTTCGTGCTCGGCCTCGCGCCGGAGGCCGCGCCGTGACCGGTCCCGCGCCGACGGCGATTTCCGCGAACCCCGGGGGAGCCATGCCCGCACGTCCCGTCTACGAGGTCGGCCTGGTGCTGGCCGGCGCCATCTCGGCCGGGTGCTACTCGGCCGGCGTGATGGATTTCCTGATTGAGGCGCTGGACGGCTACTACGCCGCCCGCGACGCGCCCGGCTGGGACGGTCCGACCCACGACGTGCGCGTGCCGGTGCTGGCCGGCGCCTCGGCAGGCGGCATGACCGCCGGCATGGCGGCGTTGCACATGTTCCGCCGCCTCGACCACGTCCGGGCGCAGGTTCCCCCGCCGCCCGAGTCGCAGAACCGCCTCTACGCGAGCTGGGTCCGCGAGATCGCGATCGAGCGCCTGCTCGAGACCGGCGACCTCGACGGCACCAGCGCCCTCAAGTCGGTCCTGTGCAGCACCGTCCTCGACGATATCCTGGCCAAGGCCTTCGCAATCGACTCGCCCCCAGTCCGCCGGCCCTGGATCGGCCGGGGCGGGCGCGACAGCCTGCGGGTGATGCTGACGCTGACGAACCTGCGCGGGGTGCCGTACTCGTTCGGCCTCGTCGGGGCGGGGACGAACCGGGCCTTCGGCATGACGAACCATGCCGACGTCGCCTCGTTCGAGATCGGCTGCGGCCAAGCCCCGACCGGCGATCCCTGGCTCGACGTGACGCGCACGGACGACCCGGCCTGGGATTTCTTCAAGGTCGCGGCGCTCGCGACCGGCGCCTTTCCGGTCGGGCTCGCGCCCCGCCGCGTCAGCCGGCCAGCCGCCGAGCTCCTGGTCTGGGGCACGGTCGGGCGCATCAACGCGACGGGACAGTTCGAGGTCATTCCGCCGGACTGCCGCTACGACGTCAAGGGGACGGCGGAATACTGGGCGGTCGACGGCGGGACGATCGACAACGAGCCGCTGGAACAGGCGCGGCGCTACCTCACCAACGGCTACCCGGACGAGCCCGCCGGCGACAAGGCGCGCCGCTCGGTCGTGCTGATCGCGCCGTTCCCGAACTACCAGGCGCTGCCGGCCGACCCGGTCACCGGCACGCTCGCGACCGCGCTGCCGGGCCTGTTCTCGGCGCTGATCAACCAGGCGCGGTTCAAGCCCGAGGAGCTCGCCCGGGCCCATGACGGCACCGACTTCTCCCGCTTCATCGTCTCGCCGGTGCGCCAGCGGGCGGACGGGGAGCCGATCGTCTTCCCGATCGCCAGCGGCGCGCTCGGCGGCTTCAGCGGCTTCCTGCACGAGAGCTTCCGCCGCCACGACTACCTCCTCGGGCGCCGCAACGCCCAGGCCTTCCTGCGCTGGAACTTCGTGCTGCCGGGGACGAACGGCCTGTTCGACGGGGCGACCATTGCCGAAAGCTGGCGGGTGCGCGACGCCAGCAAGAAGATCGGGTCCGTCGCCCCCGGCGAGGAGCGCGGGCTCGGCTTCAAGACGCTGCCGCTCCCCGACGGCTCGCGGGCGGACGTGCCGCTCTATCCCATCATCCCGCTGACGCCGCAGCTCCAGGAGCCGATCGAGATCGGCGAGGCGGACCGGCCCCGCCCCGAGGACGTCCGGCTGGACCTCCTGCGCGGCGACCTGCGGCAGCGGATCGAGAAGGTGGTCTCGACCCTCGTCGACATCGATTTCCGCAAGGAAACCGACGATATGGGCCTGATCCTCGGCTACCTGGCACGCCGGGGCGCCAAGACGTTCGGGGTCGGCGTCGCCTCGCGCAAGGCCGACCGGGTGGTGGCGGCGACGATCGACGCGCTGAAGGCCGATTTTCCCAAGGGCATCGCCGACGCACCCTGACCCGTGAACGGGCGGGAACGGCAACGGGACGGACGCGATCGTGCCCCGTCCCGTCGATATTTCTTCGACACGGAGAACACGGACGTGGGAACGGGGCGCCTCGCCAAGATCATCGTCGGCATCATCGCCGTCCTGCTGATCGTCGTCGGCATCGGATTCAAGATCTACCGCGACAAGCTCTACGTCGCGCTGCCGGACTACCCGCCCGTCAAGGAGGCGCGCTGGCTCGGCCAGGCGTGGTCGAACGACGAGCAGGACTGGTACCACCATGCCGACCAGGGCACGCAGACCCTCAACATCCCCTACGAGTGGTTCATCGCCCTCGAGCAGCCGCGCCTGACGCTGGTGGGCGACGTCGGCCGGCTCGCCGACCCGGCCTATCTCGACCGCTACGGCTTCATCCCGGGGGCGACGCGCGGCGGCGAGATCCAGTTGCCGATCGGCTTTGCCCGCGGCGGTGACAAGGCCGAGGACCGGGGCGACATGCTGCTGCCCGACGGCCAGCCCTGGCTCAACCCGCGCACGGGCAAGCCGACCCACAAGATCGGCTTCACCTGCGCGGCCTGCCATACCGGGCGCCTGACCTATCGCGAGACGGCGCTCCTCGTCGACGGCGGGCCCGCCCTCACCGACCTCGGCAAGTTCCGGCAGGGCCTCGGCCTCTCGATCCTGTTCACCAAGTACGTCCCCGGCCGCTTCGACCGGTTCGCCATGAACGTGCTCGGCGAGGATGCGAGCGAGGCCCAGAAGTCCGACCTGAAGGCCCAGCTCGACGCGCTGTGGGACCGCCTCGACGCGGTGCGCAAGCTCGACAAGAAGGTCTCCGCGGCGACCGTCGACGAGGGCTACGGCCGGCTCGACGCCCTGAACCGCATCGGCAACACGGTCTTCGCTCTCGACCTCGACGACGCGGCCCGGGAGGCGAACTACGCGGCCACGACCGCACCGGTGAACTTCCCCCACGTCTGGAACACGTCGTGGTTCGACTGGGTGCAGTACAACGCCTCCATCGAGCAGCCGATGGTGCGCAACGCCGGCGAGGCCCTCGGCGTCTCGGCGCCCGTCACCCTCACCGGCCCGGCCAAGGACCTCTTCGCCTCGCAGGTGCACGTCGAGAACATCGCCCGGATCGAGAAGCAGATCGCCGGCGAGCAGCCGGACGCGCAGGCCGGCTTCACGGGCCTGCGCGCCCCGCGCTGGCCGAGCCTGTTCGCCGAGATCGACAAGGCGAACGCGATCGACCTCGGCCGGGCCCGCAAGGGCGCCGGGCTCTACGGCGAGCTGTGCCAGGGCTGCCACCAGGCCCCGATCGGCCGCAAGGAGTTCTGGGACTCGACGGCGTGGCTGAAGCCGAACGCGTTCGGGCAGCGCTACCTCGTGGTCAAGCCCATTCCCATCGCCACGATCGGGACCGATCCGGCCCAGGCCGAGGACATGATCGCCCGCACGGTCGCCCTGCCGGACACCCTGGTGCGGGCGCTCAAGGACCGCAGCGGCGACGGCCCCGGCGACGTCGCGCTCGGCGAGCCCGACAAGGACGGCCGCTACGCCTTCGGGCCCGCCCTCGGCGTGACGGTGAAGCGCACGGTCGACCGCTGGTACGACAGCCAGACCCCGCCGACCGCGAAGGCCGACCGCGAGCGTCTGAACGGCTACCGGCCGAACGGCATCCAGGCGCCGCTCGCCTACAAGGCACGCCCCCTCGACGGGGTCTGGGCGACGCCGCCCTTCCTGCACAACGGCGCGGTCCCGAACGTCTTCGCGCTGCTGTCGCCGGTGGCGGAGCGCCCGAAGACCTTCACCCTCGGCCGGCGGGAATTCGATCCGGTCTGCCTCGGCTACCAGCTCACCGCCGTCGCCGCCAAGGACCCGAAGGACTGCCTGAACGCCGAGGCCGGCGCCGAGGCCAACCGGCTCGGCGGGCTGTTCACCCTCGACACCGCGAAGCGCGGCAACCTCAACACCGGCCACGAATTCGCCGGCACCAAGGGGACGGGCGTCATCGGGCGGGCGCTCTCGGTCGACGAGCGCCTGGCGCTGGTCGAGTTCCTGAAGACCGACTGCGTCAACGGCGTCGATCCCGACCCCGCCCGGGCCGCCGCCTCCACGACGCGCTGCGAGGCCCTCGACGCGGCCGCGCGGTGAGGGACTGCCGCCGCGCCGCCCGGGGCGCGGCGGCGGGCGTTGGGGCGGATCGCCCGAAGGCGCGAGGGCGGACCCCACCGCAGGCGGGGGCGGAGGTCAGGGAAGGACCGCCAGGTAATGCGCGAGGGCCGCGATGTCGGCGTCCGAGAGCGCGCCCGCCACCTCCGTCATCGCCGCCCCGCCGGAACTCGGGCGGGTGCCGGCCCGGTAGTCGCCGAGCGCCTTGGCCAGGTAGGCCTCGGGCAGGCGGGCGACCCGGGGGGCCGCCTGGATGCCGAGATAGGCGTCGCCGTGGCAGGCGGCGCAGCGGTGCCGCAGGGCCGCGGCCTCGCCGGCCCTGGTGAGATCGGCCTGCATGTCGGCGGGCGGCTTCGTCTCCGGCGCCGGCAGGGAGGCGAAATACTTGCCGAGAGCCCGGATGTCGTTGTCCGACAGCCCCCCGGCCACGCCCTGCATGATCTCGTTCTTGCGCCGGCCGGCGCGGAAGAACACCAGCTGCAGCTGGATGTAGTTGCTGGAATGGCCGGCGATCGGCGGCGCGCCCTCGGCGAGGGCCTCGCCGTGGCAGGCAAGGCAGGCCTGGGCCACCTCGGGCGCCTCGGCGGCGAGCGCCGGGGCGCCGGCGAGGAGCGCGAGGAGGCCGAGCGCGGCGCCGGCCGGCCCGGAGAGGGTCCGGACCGGCCGGCCGGCGCGGGATCGCGCGCCGCTCACTTGCCGTAGGCGATGCGATAGATCGCACCGGCCCAGTCGTCGGCGACCAGCAGCGCGCCGTCCGGCGCGACCACGATGTCGGCTGGCCGCCCCGTATAGTCGCGGTCGCCCTTGAGCCAGCCGGAGGCGAAGGTCTCCATCCTGGCGTTCTTGCCGTCCGGATCGACGACCACCCGCTCGATGCGCCCGCCCTGGTACTTGTGGCGGTTCCACGAGCCGTGCTCGGCGATGAAGATGTTGTTCTTGTACTCGGCCGGGAAGGACGACCCGGTGTAGAACTTCATGCCGAGCGGCGCCACGTGCGCGCCGAGCTTCGCCACCGGCGGGGTGAACTCGGCGCAGGTGCGGCCTTGCGCGAATTTCGGATCCGGCATGTCGCCCTGGTGGCAGTAAGGATAGCCGAAATGCTCGACGACCTTCGAGATCATGTTGAGCTTGTCGCTCGGGATGTCGTCGCTCATCCAGTCGCGGGCATTCTCGGTGAACCAGTACCGGCCGGTGCGCGGATCGATGTCGCCGCCGACGCTGTTGCGCACGCCGAGCGCCACGATCTCCGCCGCCCCGGTCTTGAGGTCGACGCGGCGCACCTGCGACACGCTGCTCGGCGGGTTGCCGATGTTGAAGGGCGGGCCGAACGGCACGTAGACCCAGCCGTCCTTGTCGAAGGTCAGGTATTTCCAGCCATGCGCCACGAAGGACGGCATGTCGTCGTAGACGACGACCGGCTCCGGCGGCTTGTCGAGGTTCGCCTCGATATTGTCGTAGCGGAAGATCTTGTCGATCGCCACGACGTAGAGCGCACCGTCGCGGAAGGCGAGGCCGGTGGGCATGTTGAGGCCCTTGAGGATCGTCTTGACGACCTTCTTGCCGCCCTGGTCGACGATCGCGTAGACGTTGGTCGCGCCGAACGAGCCGACGAACAAGGTGCCCTTGTCGCCGAAGGCCATCTGCCGCGCCTCGGGCACGCCGCTGGCATAGACGCTGATCGTGAAGCCCGCCGGCAGCTTCACCGCCTTCAGGTTCTCGGCCAGCTCCTCGTCCGAGGCCGGAAGCGCCGGATTGGCGGGCGGGGCCAACCCCTTCTGGGCCGAGGTCTCGTCGCCGAGGAACCAGTCCGGCGGCGGGTTCTTCCAGAACGCCTTGCCGCTCGAATCGTACTGCTTGAGGGCCTGTGCCCCGGCGCTCCCGCCGGTCAGGCCCAACGCCACGAGGGCGGTCGCCGCCCAGGCCGCACGGCGTGCCCCGGTCCTCCCGTTCGCGGTCATGTCCGCCTCCTCCCGCTGTCGTTCTTTTTCCGTCGCCCTTGTGGGCGTCCGGTGCGAGGCGCGCCCTGCGGCGTCGATCTCGCGTCGTCCAATGTCGAGTTGGACGCGGCCCGGCGTCAAGGGGCGCGTGCGACGCGCCGACGGACCATTGATCCATCTCGAAGTCTCGATGCCAAGCCGAAGGCTTGGCTGAGATTGGAGACCGGCGCCAAAGGTCGGCTTCGACGAGCGTCGGTACTATCCGAGCGCGGCTTCGTCGTGCACCGCCCCGTCGGCGTGCAGGCTCGGGCGCCGGTCGAGCATCCGATGCAGGATGCGGCCGAGCTGCTCGGCCGAGTACGGCTTGTGCAGCAGCTCGAACCCGTGCGCGTCCGACTGCGCGAGCACGTGGCTGTAGCCCGAGGCCAGGATCACGGGCAGGTGCGGCGCACGGTGCTGCAGCTCCTGCGCCAGGGCGACGCCGCCCATGCCCGGCATCACGACGTCGGAGAACACCAGGTCGAACCCGCCGCCGTCGCGGCCGAGCTCCTCCAGCGCCTCCTCGGCATTGGCGGCCCAGACGGGCCGATAGCCGAGATCCTCCAGGATCTGCGTCGCGAACTGGCCGACGCCGACATTGTCCTCGACCACGAGGACCCGCTGGCCGGTTCCCAGGGGGGCGTGCCCGTCGTCCTGCGGGCGATCCGCGGCCATCCGCTCGTCGGACGCGACCTCCGGCAGGTAGAGCGTGAACGTCGTGCCCTGTCCCAGGGTGCTCCGCACGTCCACGTCGCCGCCCGACTGCTTGGCGAAGCCGAAGACCTGGGACAGGCCCAGGCCCGTGCCCTTGCCGACCGCCTTCGTCGTGAAGAACGGCTCGAAGATCCGGCCGATCTGTCCCGGGGAAATCCCCGTGCCGGTGTCGATCAGCGCCACGGCCGCGAAGCGCTCCTGGGATCCGGCGTGGCCGCGGATGGCGGGCAGCGCCGTGCCGCACGACACCCGCAGGGTCAGGGTCCCTTCGCCGTCCATGGCGTCGCGGGCATTCACCGCCATGTTGACCAGGGCGGTCTCGAACTGGCTCAGGTCCGCCCGGACGAGGCAGGGCCCATGCGGCCCCTCGGTGACGACCCGCACCCGCGCGCCCGTCAGCGTGTCGAGCATGTCGGCGATCCCGCGCACCTTCTGGCCCACGTCGAAGACCTCCGGCTTGAGCGCCTGGCGCCGGGCGAAGGCCAGCAGCTGGCCGGTGAGCTTGGCGGCCCGCTCGACGGTGTCCGACACCGCGTCGAGGTACCGGCGCTTGCGCACCTCCGGCAGGTCGGGCCGGCGCAGGAAGTCGACCGACGACCGGATGATGGTCAGCAGGTTGTTGAAGTCGTGCGCCACCCCGCCGGTGAGCTGGCCGACGGCCTCGAGCTTCTGCGATTGGCGCAGGGCGTCCTGGGCCTGGGCGAGCTGGGCCTGGCTCCGCAGCCGCTCGGTCACGTCCATCACGAACTGGTAGCAGCCGGTGCGCTCGCCTCTCGCGTCGCGCAGGGTGCGGAAGCTGATCTGGTAGCAGGGGCGGGCGCGCTCGGCGTCGCCGTACTCCTCCACCACGGTGATCTCCTCGCCGGCCAGCCCCCGGCCCCAGCCGGCCCGCACCTGGGCGTGGTGCTCGGGCTGGTCGGCCAGCAAATCCAGCATGTTGTCGCCGACCTTCGGCCGCACGCCGTAGATCCGCTCGAACTCGTCGGCGTTGGCCTTGTTGATGGCCAGGATGGTGTAATCGAGATCGGCCGCCATCACCATGATGTCGGTGCGCTCGACGATGGTGGCCAGCAGGTTGCGCTCCGCCGTCCGCTCGGAGACCTGCTGCTCCAGGGTCTCGTTCAGCTCCTGCAGGCGGCGCTCGCTCTCGGCCAGGCGATGCTCGGTCTCCTTGCGCCGGCTCAGGTCGACCGTCACGGCCAGGAAGCTCCCGAAGCGGCCCTCCGCGTCGTCGAGGCGCCGGATGCTGGTATTGGCCCAGATCGCGGTGCCGTCCGGGCGCAGGTAGCGCTTGTCGAGGGAGGTGCTGCGTCCCGTCCCGATCGTCTCCGCGACCGCCGCCAGGCTGGGCGAAAGGTCGTCCGGGTCGGTGACGGACGTGAAGTCGAGCCCCAGCAGATCGTCGGCGGAGCGTCCGAGGATGCGGCACAACTCGGTGTTCACCCGCAGGAAGCGGCCCTCGGCGCTCACCTCGGACAAGCCGACCGAGGCGCCGGCGAAGATCGCCGCCAGGTGCGCCTCGCTCTCGCTCAGGGCCGTCTCGGCGCGGCCGCGCTCGATCGCCGCCTTGACGCGCTCGCCCACCTCGCGGATCAGGTCCTCCTCGGCCCGGGTCCAGGCGCGCGGGGTCGCGCTCTGCACGGCGAGGAGCCCCACCCACCGCTCCTCCCGGAACAGGATGACGTCGACGTAGGCGGCGACCCGCCGCGATGCGAGGCCCTCGCGCGCCTCGGCGCCGAAGCGCGCATCCGCGGCCACGTTCTCGACGGCGACGACCGCGTTGTCGCGGTAGGCGGCCAGGAGATCCGGGCCGAAGGCCGCCAGCGAGTGCTCCCCGACGATCGAATCGACGCCCCGGGCGTAGTCGCGCTCGACCTTCATCAGGCTGCCGCCGATCTCGGCGTAGAAGACCCGGCTGGCGTCGAGCCGCCGGCCGAGGCGCCGGGCCGCGACCTCGGCGATGTCCGCCGGCGATGTCAGCGGCCGCAGCGCGTCGCTGAGGTCCAGGAGGAAGGATTGTCGCCCCGGTCCGTCGCCGGGCGGCGCCTGCGCCTCCCACCGGCTACCCGGGGCGGGCGGGGGAGACGCCGCAGGGCCGACGATCTCGGTGCAGGTGCCGTACAGACCCTCGACGCGCCCGGCGGCATCGCGGATCGGCAGGTGGAGGAGGGAGAACCGGGCCGCTCCGTGCGCGTGGCCCGTGGCCCGATCCACGACGTGGTCGGCATGGACCGGGCTGCCGGCATAGGCGGCTTGCGTGAGGGGGCCGAGATCGGCCCCGCGCCCGGACCAGACGTCGAGGTAGTCGCGCCCGAGCGCCTCCGGGTGCCTGCGCCCGAGGATCTCGGCATAGGCGTCGTTGTAGAGGAGGCTCCGCCCGGCCCCCCAGACCAGGAACGCCGGCTGGGGCGAGGCGAGGATCGCGCCGACGAGGGTCGTCAGGGCTTGCGGCCAGGCCGAACGGTCGCCGAGCGGCGAGGCCGCCCAGTCGTGCCCGCGGATGAGCGCGCTCATCCCGCCGCCCTCGGCGCGGATGTCGGGGACGCAGAGAAGGCCGTCGAATCTGCCGTGCATGACGTCCTGTCCCCGCTTCGCGCGCGTGGCGGCCATGCGCCGCGGAAGATCGCGGGCCGATTGGCGCCCGCCCGCCTACGCGCCTGCGCCGCGACGGATCCGTGAGCACCACCCGTTCGACAGGGTCGGTGGGGCTCGAGAAGCCGGGTGGCACGGGTTCGGCCGATCCGGTTCGGCCGTCGGAGAGGCGGCTTGCCGGCTCCGCGAGCGTGAGCGGTCTCACACGGAGCACCGGCTGTCAAAGTAACCGACGTGGAAACCCGAGCGGGCGACGCGTCCGCATGCCGCTGCGAGCCTGCTCAAGCCGCCTTGCAGCCGTCCACCGCCATCAGCGCGTAGCAGGTCCGGTCGCGGCCTGTCGCCTTGGCTTCGTAGAGGGCGGCGTCGGCGAGATCGAACAGGGCGCCGGGCGTGCCGCCCTCGCGCGGCAGGCCCAGCGCGAGCCCGATGCTCACCGTGATCCGGCCGACGCTCGCGCCCTCGGCCTCCACCACCAGGGCGGCCACGGCCGCGTGCACCCGCTCGGCGACGCTCACCGCCCCCTCCGCGTCGGTGCCCGGCAGCAGGATGGCGAATTCCTCGCCGCCGACCCGGGCGACGAGATCGGCCGGCCGGCGCGCACTCGCCGACAGGGCGCCGGCGATCCCCTGCAGCACCCGGTCGCCGACCGCGTGGCCGTGGCGGTCGTTGTAGCGCTTGAAGTGGTCGGCATCGACGACGAGGAGCGGCAACGGCTCGCCGCGCCGGCGCGCCTCCGCGAAGGTGCGGGCGAAGGCTTCCTCGAAGGCCCGGCGGTTGGGTAGGCCGGTGAGCGCGTCGGTGCGCGAGAGCCGGGCCAGGGCGGCCTCCGCCTCCGAGCGCCGCCGCAGTTCCCAGGCGATCAGGAACGACAGCCCGATCGTCAGCCCGCACAGGGCGAGCAGCATGGCGCCGATCACCAGGGCCTTCCCCCGCCACTCCGCCTCGATCTCGTCGGTGGAGAGCGCGACGTTGAGGATCAGCGGCAGGCTGCCGACCTGGGTGAAGGCGTAGAGCCGCTGGACCCCGTCGCTGTGGGTGACGCCGACGAAGCTGCCGCGGCCCTCGCGCCGGAAGCGCTGGAAGTTCGCCGAATCGGCGAAGTTCGGCGCCAGATCCGTGTTCGGTTCGGGATAGCGCACGAGGCGGGTGCCGTCGTCGAGGAACAGGTTGATCGTGCCCTCGCGCCCGAGCTTGATCCGGGCGAACAGGCTGTCGAAGTAGGACAGCGACAGGCTGCCGAGCACGATCCCGCTGAACGACTGGTCGCTCAGGCCGATGCGCCGGCTGAGCACCACGACGGGGGTGCCGTTGAGCTGGGAGATCACCGGCCGGCTGATGTGGAGGCCGATGCCCGGATCGGCCTTGTGGGCCCGGAAATACTCGCGATCGGCGCCGTTGATGCGCCGGGCCGGCCAGCCGGCGGCGTCGTAGAGCGCGTTGCCGTACTCGTCGAGGACCAGCATCACGCCGAGGTCCCGGGCGTTGACGGCGCGGTCGAACAGGATGCGCTGGCGGAAGCGCGGGCTGATCTCCTCGAGATCGTACATCTGCAGGTTCTCGACCACGCTCTTCAGCGCCAGGTCGATGATCTCGACGTTGCGGTCGATGTCGCGCTCGATCACCTGGAGCAGGTTCTGCGCGGTCCGCTCGGCCTTGTCCCAGGCGTCCTGGCGCAGCTGGAGCAGCATCAGGGTGCAGACCGCGATGATGCCGAGCGGCACGAGGGTGCCGAGCAGGAGCCAGGTCTGGGCCGCCCGGGCGCCCCGCGTCAGGGCCGTGGGGAGGCGCCGGGTCATGCGTCGCACGGGAAGCGGGGGGTGAAGGCGGCGGCGACCGGCCGGAAGGCCGTGACCACCGCGGGATCGAGGCGGCCGGACATGCCCTCCAGGATCGCGAAGGCCGCCTCGCCCGTCATCGGGGGCTTGTAGGACCGGCGCTCGATCAGGGCGGCGTAGATGTCGCAGACGGTGATCAGGCGCACGAGATCCGGGATGTCGTCCGCCTTCAGCCGGTCGGGATAGCCCGAGCCGTCGAGCATCTCGTGGTGGGAGCGCACGACGGCCAGCATCTCCGGGCCGAAGCCCTGGCCGGCGAGCATGCGGTAGCCCTCGTCGGGATGCCGGCGCACGATCGCCATCTCGTTCGCGTCGAGCTTGCCCGGCTTGTTGAGGATCGCCGAGGGGACGTGGATCTTGCCGACGTCGTGCAGCAGCGCCGCCTTGGTGAGGCGATGGCATTCGAGGTCGCCCAGCCCAAGGCTGCGGGCGAAGGCGGCGGCGAGCCCGGTGACGAGAAGGCAGTGCTGATGGGTGGCGTCGTCGAAGCGCTGCACCGCCCGGACCCAGTCGCGGATGCCGGTCTCGCGTACGGCGCGGCCGACGAAGTCGGTCCCGGCATCGACGGGAGCCTCTGCGATCGGCCGCTCGGCGACGAAAATGCTGCCGTAGATGCGGCGCGCCGCGTCGCTGGAGCGCGCGGCGGCGAGCGGCACGGGCCCGGCCTCGTCGGCGAAGGCCCCGACGGCATCGCGCAGGCGAGCGACGTCGAAGGGCGCGCAGAGGGTCCGGGAGGCCCCGAGCGCGACCCCGAACAGGCGCGCGCGCGAGCTGTCCTGGTTCATCAGGACGACGAGGGGCGTGCCGCGGCGGGCGCGGCCGACCAGGCGGCGCACCCGCGCGACCGCCTCCGCGCTGAAATCGTCGACGTCGGTGACGAGGGCGTCGGCCGCCCCGGCCGCGGCCTCGTCGCCGTAGAGGTCGTGGATCTCGCAATCGATCCCGCCGGCGAGGTCCCGCGCGAGATCCTGGGCGAGGCCGCGGCTGCGGCGGGGGTTGTCCGAGATCAGCAGGATCCGGTTCATCGACGCCCTCGACCCGCCCCTCAGGAGAACATCGCGTCGACGGCGTCCCGGGAGACGGCCTCGCGCCCGCGATGCAGTTCCGGGCTCTCCCGGCGGGTCTCCACGATCGCATTCGGGATCGACCGCAGGTGGGTCTGCAGCAATGTGGTGCGACCGACGTCCACGGGAGATCCTGGCGGGCTGCAGATCATGGCATCGATCACTGTTGGCGATTGCCCCGCCACCATGGATAGGCCGTTATGGATAGGCAATCTGCCTGGTCATGGATACCGGAAACGCTATTAACAATCTGCTTACGCAGCGAATGACAAGGATGCTTTGAGATTTGAACGGGATTGATTGCTGCCACGGCACCAAAAAATCACGGCAAAATTACCTAAGCTGTGATCACGGCAGTCATGACCGGATACAGGAAGGGTTTCTGCCGGTTGCGGCCCGGGCGGTCTGCCGCGTCGCGGGGAAGCGGGCGACCTCGGCGGGCGGGGGCGCGGACCGGCGCGATGGGTGCGGGGAAGCGGGTGGCGCCCGGGACGCCGCTCCGGTCTCCATGAGTGCTCCGGGCACCATGAGCGCCGCGGTCGACGACACCGCCTGATCGGTCGAGGCGCGGATGGGCACGGGTCGGTCCCGAGATCTCGCGCGTCGCCGTAATGGTCTCAAGGAGGCGGCCGTCCGCACGGCATCCCTTCGCCGGGGCGCCCATCGTGGCCGCACTCGGCTCGCGTCCTCGAACCGATCGCGGGACGCCGCGGGCGTGAGGGGAGCCGGCCCATCGGCGCGGCATACGCGTCGCGGGGCCGACGCGTGCGGGCCACGATCGCGTTGCGCGGGCTCACGAACCGATCGATCGCCGCGAACGAGGCCGCCGTCGTGGTGGCGCAGGCTCCCCCCCTCGCGAAGGGCGGCGGCATCCCGGCCGGGGCGCCGATCATCGGCCGGCGACGGGCCGCCCGGTCCCTACAGGCCGGATCCGCCGTTCAGGGGGCCGGCCGGGCTCGGCCGTCGGCGGGGAAGAGGGCGCCCGCGCGTTCCGCGGGTCGGCCGGAGGCCTCCGGCACGCGCCGGTGCCTCGCCCGGACGCCCCCGCTCCGTCACTCGTAGACGCAGACGTAGATCTTGCGCACGGTCTCGATCGTCCGCCAGACGCCGACGAAGCCGGGCTTCATGACGAAGCTGTCGCCGGCGCGATAGGTCTTGGTCTCGCCGCCCTTCTCCTCGATCTCCACCAGGCCGGAGAGGATGTGGCAGAACTCGAAGGTCGTGCCCTTGATCGAGTGGGTCTCGCCCGGGGTCGCCTCCCAGATGCCGGTCTTGACCGTCTCGCCGCGCGACTCGTCCTGCGCCCAGGTCTTGAACGACGGAGAGCCCGCGATCAGGCGCTCGGGAAGCGGGAGCGCGTGCTTCGGCTCGAACGTCGGATCGGTGTCGATGGTGACGAGGAGGGTCATGGCTGTCTCGCGGATGAGGTGAGGCCCGCAGGCGCACGACGAGCCGCGCCCGGAGGATCTCCGGCTTCGCCTGCCGCCGCCGGGGAGCCGTCCGATTGTACGGAGGCGCGAGCCGGCGCCCTCGCCGCTGGCCGCCGGGGTTTTGGAAGGAAATGCCGAAAACGCGCCGATTTCCGGTGAAAGCTGTGGTCGGCCGTCGCGCATCATCGTGCCGGCGGAACATCCGGATATCGCTCGCGAAACCGGCGACGCCCGATGTCGAGCCCCGCGCCGGGCGGGACCGGCTCGCGCCATGGACCGCCGGTCGGTGAGGCAGGGCGACGGCGGCGCGCCTATCCGGCGGGGCGGTCGAGAGCCCGGTCCGCCCCGGTCGCCGCCGCCCGCCGGCCCCCGTTTGCCACCGAAAGGACCGCCTGCCATGACCGATCCCATCCGGCACCTCGCCGAGGCCGGCCGCCTCGACCGGTTCTACGTCGACGGCGCCTGGCGCGAGGGCGCGGGCGCGGAGCGCGTCGCCGTCGTGTCCCCGGCGAGCGAGACGGTGATCGCCCAGATCGCCCTGGGGACCGAGGCCGACGTCGCGCACGCGGTCGCCGCCGCCCGGCGCGCCTTCCCGGCCTGGTCGCGCACGGCGCCCGCCGAGCGCGCGGCGCTGCTCGACCGCGTCCACGGCCTCGTGATCGCGCGGCTCGAAGCGTTCGCGCAGGCGTTGAGCGCCGAGATGGGCGCGCCCATCACCTATGCCCGAGAGGCCCAGGTGCCGCTCGCCGCCGCCCATATCCGGGTCGCGCGCGATCTCCTGGCGACCTTCCCGTTCCTGTCGCGGCGCGGCACCACCGCCATCGCCCGCGAGGCCATCGGCGTGTGCGGCCTCATCACGCCGTGGAACTGGCCGCTCTACCAGATCACCGCCAAGGTGGCCCCGGCCCTGGCGGCGGGCTGCACCGTGGTCCTCAAGCCGAGCGAGCTCTCGCCCCTGAGCGCGCTCCTGTTCGCCGAGGTGATGGACGAGGCCGGCTGCCCGGCCGGCGTGTTCAACCTCGTCAACGGCACCGGGCCGGTGGTCGGGGAGGGGCTCTCCACCCATCCGGAGGTCGACATGATCTCGATCACCGGGTCGACGCGGGCCGGCGTGCTGGTGGCGCAAGCCGCGGCGCCGACGGTCAAGCGCGTGGCGCAGGAGCTCGGCGGCAAGTCGCCCAACGTCGTGCTCCCGGATGCCGACCTCGCCCGCTGCATCCCCCTCGGCATCGCCGCGGCGATGCGCAACCTCGGGCAATCCTGCAGCGCCCCGACCCGGATGCTGGTGCCCCGCGCCCGTCTCGCCGAGGTCGAGGCCCTGGCGCGCACGACCGTCGCCGGGTTCGTCGTCGGCGATCCGCGGCACGAGGCGACGACCCACGGGGCGATCGCCAACCGGGCGCAGTACGACCGCATCCAGCGGATGATCGCGATCGGCATCGAGGAGGGCGCCAAGCTCGTCGCCGGCGGGACGGGGCGGCCCGACGGCCTGACGACCGGCCTCTACGCCCGGCCGACCGTTTTCTCCGAGGTGCGCCGCGACATGGCGATCGCCCAGGAGGAGATCTTCGGGCCGGTCCTGGCGATCCTGCCCTATGACGGCGTCGAGGAGGCGGTGGAGATCGCCAACGACACGATCTACGGGCTGGGCGCCCACGTCCAGGGCACCGACATGGTGCAGGTGCGGGCGGTGGCGGGCCGCATCCGCGCCGGGCAGGTCCACCTCAACGTCCCGGCCTGGGACCCGGAGGCGCCGTTCGGCGGCTACAAGCGCTCGGGCAACGGCCGGGAATACGGCCGCGAGGGCCTGGAGGAGTACCTCGAGACCAAGGCGATCCTCGGCTACTACGACTGAGCCCGGGGCCGGCCCGCCGGACGATACCGGCGGCCGGCCCGCGCCACGCAGCAGAAAATGCCGGCCCGTCCGGCCACTCCGGCACACCCGGATCGAGGGGCCCGGCTAGGCTGTCCCGGATGTAAGGGAGCCCACGGATGCCAGCACCTCTCCTCCATATCGACACGACGCCGGAGCTGCCGGCCGCCGCCGACGTCGTGGTGATCGGCGGCGGGGTCGTGGGCACGTTCACGGCCTACTACCTCGCGCGCCGGGGCGTCAGCGTCGCGCTCGTCGAGAAGGGCCGGATCGGGGCCGAGCAGTCGAGCCGCAACTGGGGCTGGTGCCGCCAGCAGAACCGCGACGCCCGCGAATTGCCGATGGCGACCAAGGCCCTCGACCTGTGGGACCGGCTCGCGGCCGAGATCGGCGAGGATCCGGGCTTCCGGCGCTGCGGCCTGCTCTACCTCAGCAACGACGAGGCCGAGATCGCCCGCTGGGCCAAGTGGCGCGATTTCGCCGCCGGCGAGGGCGTCGTCACCCACGTGCTCGGCGCCGCCGAGGCGCGCGAGCACGGCCGGGCCACCGGCCGGGAGTGGAAGGGCGGGGTGTTCTCGCCCACCGACGGCATCGCCGACACCTCCCGGGCGGTGCCGATCGCCGCGCGCGGCGTGATGAAGGCCGGCGGCAGCGTGCACCAGTTCTGCGCCGCCCGCGGCCTCGAGCTCGAGGGCGGCCGCGTCAGCGGGGTCGTGACCGAGAAGGGCACGATCCGCACGAAGGTGGCGGTGATGGCCGGCGGCGCCTGGGCGTCGTCGTTCTGCCGCCAGCTCGGCATCCGCTTCCCGCAGGCGGCGGTGCGCCAGTCGATCATGGCGGTCGGCCCCAACGTCGCCGGCCTGCCGGACGCGCTCTACACCGCGGGCGTCTCGCTCACCCGCCGCGGCGAGAGCGGCGGCTACAACCTGGCGATCAGCGGGCGCGCCCGGGTCGATCCCACGCCGCAGCAGATCCTGTTCGCGCGCGAGTTCGTGCCGATGTTCGCCAAGCGCTGGCGCGTCCTCCTGCCGGGTGGCGCCGAGGCGTGGCGCAGCGGCCACGAGACCGCGAAGCGCTGGGCCCTCGACAAGCCGACGCCGATGGAGCGCATGCGCATCCTCGATCCGAAACCCGACGCGCGCCTCGTCGCCGAGACCCACCGGCGCGCCCTCGCGCTGCTGCCGGCCCTGCGCGACACCGCGATCACCGCGTCCTGGGCCGGCTACGTCGACTCGACGCCCGACGGCGTACCGGGGATCGGCGAGGTCACGGGCGTGCCCGGCCTCGTCCTGGCGGCGGGTTTCTCCGGCCACGGCTTCGGCATCGGCCCAGGTGCCGGCCACCTCATTGCCGACATCGTCACCGGCGCCGAGCCGCTGGTCGATCCGCGCCCCTACCATCCCGACCGCTTCCACGCCTCGGCCTGGGGCAAGGTCGCGGAGTTCTGACGCCCCGATCGCGGCCCCGCCGCCGCGTCCCCGATTTCGTTCGATCCACGCGGTCCGCCTCCGTGCGACGGCCGCCCCCGAGGAGTTCCGGCTCGCCATGACGGCTACGACTGAGATTCGCTCCATGATGGAGCAGGACCTGGAGCGGGGTCACGCCCTGTCCCAGGCGGTGCGCTGGCCCCACCAGCTCGAGGACTGGCGGCTGTTCCATGCCGTCGGCCGGGGCCTGGTCGCCACCGAGGACGGCGCGATCACCGGCTGCGCGATGTCGTGGCTCTACGGCGAGCGCCTGGCGACGATCGGCATGGTGATCGTCGATCCCGCCCTGCAGGGCCGCGGGACCGGCAAGCGGCTGATGAGCGACCTGATCGCGCGGGCCGGCGCGCGGGCGATCCGGCTGACGGCGACCGCGGCGGGCCGCCCGCTCTACGAGCGGCTCGGCTTCGTCGTCACCGGATCGATCACGCAGCACCAGGGCCAGGCCGATGCGGGCGCGGCGGTGGCCGACGACCGCGTGCGTCCGGCCGCGGAGGCGGACTGGGCCGCGATCGGGGCGCTCGACGCCGCGGCCACCGGCGGCGACCGCACGGCGCTCCTGCACGCTCTCCGGGAGCAGGGCCGGACCGCCGTGCTGGAGCGCGACGGCCGGATCGTCGGCTTCTCGGTCTGCCGGCCCTTCGGCCGCGGCCACGTCGTCGGCCCGATCGTCGCCGCGTCGGACGACGACGCGGTCGCCCTCGCCTCGGTCCACGTGCGGGACCATGCCGGGGCGTTCCTGCGCGTCGACACCCGTCGCGACGACGGCCCCTTCGCCGAGTTCCTGTCGGCCTCGGGGCTGGTCAACGTCGATCGCAGCGTCGAGATGACCCGGGGCGAGGATGAACGCGGCGGGCCCGTGCAGGTCTACGGCCTGGCGAGCCAGGCCCTGGGCTGAGTGGATCCGAAGCCTCGGCCTGCCGAGGCTTCGTCCGCGTGGGTCCGTCGATCGGCGGCAGGCGCTTCGCGGCTCACGGTGCCGCACGATCGCGCGCTGGCCCCGCCGGCGCGGATCGCCGACACTCGCCCGGCCGGCACGAGGCCGAAGCAATCCCGGTGAGGACCACCCCCATGCGACGCATCGTCTGCCTGCACACCATCGACGGCAACGTCGACGTGTTCGAGGCCGCCCTGACGAAGACGGGCTTTCGCGACGTGGCGCTGAGCCACGCGGTCCGTCCCGATCTCCTCGCCGGGGCGGAGCGGGCCGGGCACCTCACCGCCGAGATCCGCGCCGAGACGGCCGCGATCCTGCGGGGGCTGTGCGCCGGTGCCGACGCCGTCCTCCTGACCTGCTCGACCCTGGGCCCGGCGGTCGAGGAGGCCGGGCGGGACGCGCCGGTGCCGGTCATGCGGGTCGACGCCGCTCTGGCCGCCGAGGCGGTCGCGGGCGGCGGCAGGATCGCCGTGCTGTGCGCGGTCGAGACCACCCTGGAGCCGACGCGGGTGCTGTTCGAGGCGGCGGCCCGGGGGACTGGGGCCGAGATCGCGATGCACCTCGTGCCCGGAGCCTGGGCGGCGCTCAAGGCCGGGGACCGGGACCTCTATCTGGCGACGGTCGCCGACGCCGTCAGGGACGCGCGGCGGGCCGGAGCCGCCCGCGTCGCGCTGGCCCAGGCGTCGATGGCCTCGGCGGGCGAGCGGCTCGCCCCGGAGGAGCGCCCGCTCGACAGTCCGAGGTCCGGGCTCGCCGCGGCGGTCGCCGCGGCGGTCGCCGCCATGGGCGGGGCGTGATCGCCCCGCCTCACGTCGCCCCTCCGGCGGATCGTCGGTCCGGGAGCGCGTAGACGCGCATCGCGTTGCCGCCGAAGATCTTGGCCATCGCCGCGGGGCCGAAGCGGGTGCCCAGCAGCGCCCGGGCCGCGTGGGCGACCTCGCCGTAGGTCGCCGCCAGGGTCGCCACCGGCCAGTCCGAGCCGAACAGCAGGCGGTCCTCGCCGAAGCACGCGGCCGCGTGATCGACGTAGGGCGCGAGATCGGCGAGCGACCAGTCCGCCGCCGCCTCCGTCACCAGGCCCGACACCTTGCAGGAGACGCCCGGGAACGCCGCCAGGGCGGCGAGGCCGTCCCGCCAGGGATCGAGGGTGCCGGTCGCGACCGGGGGCTTGGCCAGGTGGTCGACCACGGCGCGCAGGGCGGGCACCCGGGCCAGGGCCTCGGCGACGTGCGGCAGGTGGCGCGGGAAGACGAGGATGTCGAAGGCGAGCCCGCTCTCCGCCACGCGCCGCAGGTTGTCGAGGACGCGCGGCCGCAGGATGAAGCGGTCGTCGTCGTGATCCTGCAGCATCGGGCGCAGGCCCACGAGGAGCGGGTTCTTGCGATGATGCGCCAGCCGCTCCGGGAAGGCGTCGGACTCCATGTCGAGCCAGCCGACGACCCCGGCGACGAACTCGGTCCGGGCGCCGACCTCGAGCAGGAAATCGGTCTCGGCCTCGGTCTCTGCCGCCTGGTCCAGGATGGTGCGGCCGATGCCGGCCCGGCGCATGAGCGGCGCGAGGTCGTCCGGCATGAAGTCGCGCAGGAGGGGCGAGACGTGCTCGCCCATCCAGCCGTAATCGCCGCGCGCCACGCGCCAGAAGTGCTGGTGGCTGTCGATGACCCCGGTCACGGGTCGATCCCGCTCACGGGTAGATCACGCCCTTGCGCAGGAGGAAGTTGGCGTAGAGGCGCCGCTCGCCGCTGCGGATCACCGCGTAGGCGGTGCGGGTGCGGGCGTAGAACTCGGGGATCGGCATCTCGGTGATCGCGATCGACCGCCCCTCGGCGCGGTCGGCGCTCGCCTGGTAGCCGTCGTAGAGCGGGCGGGTCTCGGGCGGGGCCTGCATCACCGCCATCGGGCTCTCGACGAAGTCGTCGAGGGGCAGGAGCGACAGGATCGCGTCGAGGAGCGCCGGCGCCGTCGTGCCCGGCAGGTCCACCAGCCGCCGGGCGTTGCTCGCCGAGGGGAAGTTGGCGTCGGCGACGACGATCTCGTCGCCGTGGCCCATGTCGTCCAGGATCGCGAGGAGCTGTCCGTTGAGCAGCGGGTCGATGGTCTTCAGCATGGCGTTTCCTCGTGCCCGTTCCGTCGCGGGCCGGCATGACGCCGTCGTCACTTGGTCCGGCGGATGTCGTCACGGCGCCAGGTTAGTCTGCGCCGCCGAGCCGGGCAACGCGACCGCCGGCCCGGTCCCCGGGCGGGAGGGGCCTTACGGCGCGGCGATCAACCCCTTGTTCTCCAGGCTCCGCCACAGCCCGTCGGGGATCGGTTGCTCGAACCACGCCACGGCCTGGCGCAGCTCCGCCGCGCTCCTGGCGCCGACGACCACGTTGGCGGTGGCCGGATGGCGCAGCGGGAACTGGATCGCGGCCGCCGGCCGGGGCACGCCGAACGCCCGGCATTCCGCCTCCAGCGCCTCGGCCTTGGCGAGGATCGCGGGTGGCGCGTCGACGTAGTCGTACGTTCTGCGGCCCGAGCCGGTGGCGGCGAGGATGCCGGAGTTGAGAACCCCGCCCATCACCAGGGCGACGTCCCGGGCGAGCGCCTTGGGCAGCAGCGCCTGCGCCGCCGAGCCGTCGAGGAGGGTGTAGCGGCCGGCGAGCAGGCAGACGTCGAGGTCGGCCTCCTCCATCGCCTCGACGATCGCCCCGGTCTCGTTGACGCCGAGGCCGAACCCGGCGATCAGCCCGGCCGCGCGCAGCTCCGCGAGGGCCCGGAAGCCGCCGCCCCGGGTGAGCGCGTTCCAGTGATGCGCATGCGCCTCGCCGTGAGTGACGCGGCCGATGTCGTGGACGAACAGGAGGTCGAGCTTCGACAGGCCGGTGCGCTGGCGGGAATCGTCGTAGGAGCGCAGGATCGCGTCGTAGGAATAGTCGAAGATCTCCCGGAACGAGAGGCCGTTGTGCCAGCCGGAATCGAATGCGTTGCGGGCCGCCTCCGGCGGCAGCGGCCGTCCGGGACGCTCGACGCCCATCAGCCGTCCGACCTTGGTCGAGACGACGAGCCCGGCCGGATCCTCCTCGCGCAGGCGCTCGCCGACGAGGTGCTCGGCGCGTCCGAGCCCGTACATCGGCGCCGTGTCGACGTGGCGGATGCCCGCCGCGAGGGCCGCATCGATCGTGGCGCGGGCATCCGCCAGCGCCACCGGGGCATAGAGCCCGCCGAGCGGCGCGGTGCCGAGGCCGAGGGCCGTGAGCGCGAGGCCCGCCCGCTTGAGCGGGCGCATGTCCGACACCTTCATCGATCCGCCTCCCGGAATTTATCTATCTTATGAAGATGTTCCGATGATTCTCATGCCGCATCAACGACCACGCCCCGGGGCCGTCGATGCGGCCACGGCACACGACACTGGCCCTAGCCGAGTTCCCCGGCTCATCCTGGGCCAACCCCTTTCCCGGACGACTGCAGCGAAGCGGAAGGAGATCCGGGATCCAGCACGACAAGCCGCGAAGCGTCCGTGCGTCTGCAACGGTGCAGCATGCCGAGCCGCTTCGCGGCACATCCTGTGCTGGATCCCGGATCTTCTTCCGCTGACGCTCCAGTCGTCCGGGAAAGGGGGCGAGCCTTCTCGGAAAGCCCTCGGACGGCCGCCACGGTCTCAGTGTCGTGGACCGTGCGATGCGGCATCGGACATCTCGTTCTGGCGTCGGGTCCGGGCGCCCCGGCGCGTCCGGCTCCGCGAAACGGGTCCCGGTCGGTCGGATAGTGGACGGTGCGTCGTCCGCGGCTCGCTAAACCGCGTCGGCGTCGGCATCATGGGGCGGCCCGGCAGGTCCCAAGCCCTGCACGACGCGCCGTCCCACTTGCCCGGTCCCCGTCCTTGCACGACCCTTCCCTCCCGCAGGTCCACGACGAGACGCCGGCTCCTGCGCGACCGCCGGCACCGCGGGCGTGGCGCTGGATCCCGCACGCGATCCTCGCCGTGGGCCTGCTCGCCACGGGGCTGGGCACCGCCGCGACCTGGCGGGCGGCGACGACGCGGGACCGCCTGACCTTCCTGCACGCGACCGAGATCGAGCTGCGCTCGGTCGAGGATCAGTTCCGCACCTATGCCGCGCTCCTGCGCGGCGGCGCCGGCCTGTTCGCCGCCCACGGCGACGCCGTCACGCTGGCCGAGTTCCGGGCGTATGTCGACCGCATCGAGTTCCAGAGCCTGTATCCCGGCTTCCTCGGCATCGGCTTCACCCCGACCCTGCCGGCCGCCGAGCGCGAGCGGTTCGCCGCGAGGGCCGAGGCTTTGGGCGTGCCGGGCTTTCGCGTCCGCCCGTCGACCGACAACCCGCTGATCAGCCCGGTCCTGTTCGCCGAGCCGCCGAACCCGCGCAACCAGGCCGCCATCGGCTACGACGTGATGTCCGACCCGGTCCCCGGCGCGACATGGTCGAGCGGGCCCGCGACAGCGGCCAGCCGGCCGCCTCGGCGCGCATCCAGCTCGTGCAGGAGATCGACGCGAACAAGCAGGCGGGCTTCCTCGTCGCCATGCCGGTCTATGCCGGCGGCGGCGTGCCCTCCGATCTCGCCGAGCGCCGCCGCCGCTTCCTCGGCTTCGTCTTCGGCGCGTTCCGGGCCAACGACCTGTTCAACAGCATCGTGGCGGCCAGGGCCGAGGAGGACGCGGCCTTCGCGATCTACGATGGTGCCCCGGACGAAGCGACGCTGCTGCACCGGTCCGCGCGCGCCACGGACGCCGTGGCGGGACGGCTGACGCGCGAGGCGACGCTGCAGCTCGGCGGCCGCACCTGGACGGTGAGATTCGAGCAGCGTCTCTCCCCGCGGCGCGCCTCGGCCCTGTCGGAGGTCTGGCTGATCGGCGGCGGCGGCCTGCTCGCCACCGCGCTCCTCGGCTTCGCCGCGTTCCGCCAGCGCCGCACGCAGGACGAGATCCGCCGCCTCAACGCCTCGCTGGAGGCCCGGGTCCAGGACCGGACGCGGGACCTGCGGGAGGCGGCCGACCGCCTGCGCCAGGCCGGCGAGGAGCGCGCCCGTATGGAGGAGGTGCTGCGCCAGTCGCAGAAGATGGAGGCGGTGGGCCAGCTCACCGGCGGGCTCGCCCACGACTTCAACAACCTGCTGGCGGCGATCTCGGGCTCGCTGGAGCTGATCGAGGCCCGCATCGCCCAGGGCCGCTCCAAGGACGTGGCGAAATACATCGCCGCCGCGCAGGGGGCCTCGAAGCGGGCGGCGGCGCTGACCCATCGCCTCCTCGCCTTCTCGCGCCGCCAGACGCTGGCGCCCCGGGCCGTCGACGTGAACCGGCTGGTGGACGGGATGCTCGACCTGGTCCAGCGCACCGTTGGCCCGGGCATCGACGTACGGCATGCGGGGGCGGACGACCTCTGGCCCGCGCTGGTCGACCCCTCGCAGCTCGAGAACTCGCTCCTGAACCTGTGCATCAACGCCCGGGACGCGATGCCGGACGGCGGCCGGATCGTGATCGAGACCCAGAACCGCTGGATCGACCGCCGCCAGGCCGAGGCGCAGGACATGCCGGAGGGGCAGTACCTGTCCCTGTGCGTGTCGGATATCGGCGCCGGCATGCCGCCCGAGGTCGTCGCCCGGGCGTTCGACCCGTTCTTCACCACCAAGCCGATGGGCGAGGGGACCGGGCTCGGCCTGTCGATGATCTACGGCTTCGCCAAGCAGTCGGGCGGGCAGGTGCGGATCGCCTCCGAGATCGGCGCCGGCACGACGGTGTGCCTCTACCTGCCGCGGCATTGCGGCGAGGCCGACGGGGACGGATCCGTCCCCGAGCGGCGCCCGATGGCCCCGGCCGTGGCCGGCGAGACCGTGCTGATCGTCGACGACGAGCCGACCCTGCGGATGCTCGTGACCGACGTCCTGAGCGAACTCGGCTACACCGCGGTCGAGGCCACCGACGGGGCCGGCGGCCTGCGGGTGCTCCAGTCGGACGCGCGCGTCGACCTGCTGGTGACCGACGTGGGCCTGCCCGGCGGCATGAACGGGCGCCAGCTGGCGGACGCCGCCCGGGCGAGCCGGCCGGGCCTAAAGGTCCTGTTCATCACCGGCTTCGCCGAGACCGCCCTGTTCGACAACGACCGGATCGAGCCCGGCATGGCGGTGCTGACGAAGCCGTTCGCGGTCGACGTGCTCGCGGCGCGCATCCGCGAGATGATCGCGCTCTGACGACGTCGCGGATGCGTCCGCTGCGAGCGCCCGTCGCCGGGGCGGATTCCGGGACGGGGACGGCACGGGAGCCCGGATCCCGCCTCGTCCCGAATCCTCCCCGGCGGCGAACCGCTCCGGTCAGGAGGCGCGGGCGAGCGGCAGGGCCGGGCGGGCGGCGGGCGGGTCGCCCTCGCGCGGCGGAAGGCCGCCGCCCTCGATCCGCGCGACGAGGGCCGCGACCTCGGAAGCCGGCCGCGCCGGGCTGTAGAGGAAGCCCTGCGCGACGTCGCAGCGCTTGTCCCGCAGGACGTCGAGCTGCTGGCGGGTCTCGACGCCCTCGACCGTCACCGTCATCGACAGGGCCCGCGCCATCCGGGCGATGGCCTCGACCACGGCGACCTTCTCGGGCCGGCCCTGCAGGTCGCGCACGAAGGAGCGGTCGACCTTCACCTTGTCGAACGGGAACTCGGTCAGGTAGCTCAGGGACGAGTACCCGGTGCCGAAATCGTCGAGCGCGATGCGCACGCCCTGGGCGCGCAGGCGGTTCAGGTTCTCCAGCACCTCCGCCCCGTGGTCGAGGAGCACCGATTCCGTGATCTCGATCTCGAGGAGGTCGGGCCGCAGCCCGGTCTCGCGCAGCACCGTGGCGACCTCCTCGTGGAAGCCCGGCATGCGCACGTGGATGGACGAGATGTTGACCGCGACCCGCAAGCCGTCCCAGGCGAGGGCGTCGGCGCAGGCGCGCCGGAGCGCCCAGCGGCCGATCTCGACGATGAAGCCGGTGGCTTCGGCGACCGGGATGACCTCGCCCGGCGAGACCCAACCGTGCCCCGGCTTGTTCCAGCGCAGCAGCGCTTCGAAGCCCGCGACGCGCCCGCTGCGCAGGTCGACCAGCGGCTGGTAATGCAGCTCCATCGCGTCGGCGGCGAGCGCCTCCCGCATGTCGAGGTCGAGCTGGCGGTGGTGCTGGGCCTTCTCCTCGAGCGCCGGATCGAAGGTCCGCCAGCAGCCCTTGCCGTCGGCCTTGGCGGCGTAGAGGGCGAGGTCGGCGCGCAGGAGGAGGCTCGAGGCGTCGAGCGCGTCATCGGGCACGGCGGCGATGCCGACGCTGACGCCGACCTCCAGCAGCGCCTCGTCGATCCGGTACGGGCGACGCAGCTCGGCCACGATCCGCGAGGCCAGCGCCTCCGACCCGGCGCGCTCCGCGTCGCGGACGATCACCGCGAACTCGTCGCCGCCGAGGCGGAACGCGCCGTGCGGGCCGCAGACGGCGAGCAGGCGCGCCGCCACCGCCTTCAGGAGCCGGTCGCCGACGAGGTGGCCGCAGGTGTCGTTGACGGCCTTGAAGCCGTCGAGGTCGAGGTAGAACAGGGCGGAGCGGGGCTCGGCGGCGCCGGCCTCGCGACAGACATCCTCGAGCGCGCCCTGGAAGCTGGTCCGGTTGGGCAGTCCCGTCAGGGCGTCGTGGCCGGCCAGGAAGGCGATGCGGGCCTGCGCCGCCCGGCTCGCGGTCACGTCGGAGCCGACGCCGCGATAGCCGAGGAAAGTGCCCTGCCGATCGAAGGCGGGTTTTCCGTTGAGCGTCCACCAGCGCGTCCCCTGCGCGGTGCGAAGGCTGACCGTGAGGTCCCTGAACGGCAGCCGGGCCTGGACGGCGGCGATGACCGCCTCGACGTCCCCGCGCGCCGCCCCCTCGGCCGCAAACTCGCGCAGGACCGCCAGGACGTTGAGATCCTCGGCCTCCAGGTCCTCGCGGTCCCGGCCGAGCAGGCCGGCGAAGCGGCGGCGGGAATGGTGCAGGCGCCCGGTCCCGTCCGTCTCCCAGAGCCAGTCGCTCGCGCCCTCCTCGAAATCCTTCAGCAGCAGGCCGATGGTCTCGCTCTGCTCCTGCACCACCGCCCGGTCCCACAGGCGCTGGTACGACAGCCGGCACATGCGGCGCGCGCTGAGGAACACGAACGCCGCGTAGACCGCGAGCAGGATCGCGATGTACTGGCCCACCGGCGCCTCGCAGCCGATCAGGCCGACGAACAAGCCGGCGACCACGGGCGCGGCGAGCAGGAACGCGACGCCGAAGATCGGGCCGACGACGTAGGCGTCCGACACGAGTCCGGCGCAGACCGCCACCAGGATGACCCGGTAGGCGTTGTCCATGCCCGGCAGCAGCACCGCCGGCATGCTGGCCCAGGACAGGCCGAGTGCGAAGGCGAGCAGCTTCGAGACGGCGAAGCCCCGCCGCACCGCGTGCTCGCTCGCCCCGGCTCCGAAGGTGCCGCGATAGCGCCGGGCCGCCGCCACCGTGAGGGCGCACAGGAGGATCACCGCCCCGGCCAGGCCCAGCAGATAGGCATGGGCGGCGATGTCCCAGAACATGTAGGCGAGCGCTACCGCCACCGCGGCCTGGGTGACGGCGGAGTAGTTCGCGAGCTGCAGCGTCTCGCCGAGCATCGCCACGCGGGTCTCGTGGCGAAGTCGGTGATTGCCCGAGCCGGAGGCGTCGTCGACCCGGCGGTCTGGGCGGGCGAGAGCAGCCGCAGGGGACGTGTCGGTGGGGCTCACGGCATGGCGTCCGTTCGAAGCGACGGCCCGGCGCCGTCGCGCCGAGGCCGGTCGGGGAGGAGCCCGGGCATGTCGGCGGGCACCGGTCCGCCTCGACGGCGAGCGTCGCACGCATGCGAGCTGGAACGTCCGATCCCACACCGCATCCGACACCTCCCGCCCGACGAGACCCCACGTCTCACCGTCGGCGAGGATGGACTTGATGGCCTAACACGCGTTCAAACCGAATCGTGAAAAGTCGAGGTATCCGACGCTTTTCGCGGTGTTTCCGGTCATTTCGCCGGTCAGTGGCGGGCGTTCGACGACGTTTGAAAGATTTTATTCCTTTTCACGGCGCCGACCCCGCACGTTCGGCCCTCCTGCGCCGGACGATCGAGCACTCCGGTCCATGCGCTAAACCGGTCGACCAGCCCGGCGGCGCGTCCTCGCCGGCCCACTCTTGCCCCAGCGCTCTTGCCCCAGCGCTCTTGCCCCAGCGCTCTTGCCCAAGCACCCCGCACCCTCCCTTGGCCCGATGCGTGCGAGCCGCCACACTGCTACGCCGCGGGGAAGGCCAGGGGACACGGATGCCGGTTCACGATCACGCACCCTACCGGACCCAGAACTGGGTCCTGACGAAGCCGGTCGCGTCGGGCCGGCACGGGCTCGTCGTCGCCCAGAACCGGGAGGCCGCCGAGGCCGGGGCCGCGATCCTGGCGGCGGGCGGCAACGCCGCCGATGCCGCGGTCGCCACCGCCTTCGCCCTCGCGGCGGTCGAGCCGTGGAACAGCGGGCTCGGGGGCATCGGCTTCGCCCTCGTGCTGCCGCCCGGCGCGACCCGGGCGACGGTCGTCGATTTCGGGCCGGTCTCGAGCCGCAACGCCCGGGCCGAGGATTATCCGCTCACGGGCCGGACGAAGCGCGACCTGTTCACCTGGCCGGAGGTCGAGGGCGACCGCAACGTCCACGGTCCGCTCTCGTTCTGCATCCCGTCGGCGGTCGCGGGCTACGGGCAGCTGCACGACGCGTTCGGGACCGGCGGCCCGGTGGCCGCCCTCCTCGCGCCGGCCCTGCGGCTCGCGCGCCGGGGGCTCGCCCAGGACTGGTTCACCACGCTCAAGATCGCCGCCTCGGCCTCGGTGCTGCGGCTCTACGAGGAGAGCGCCCGGCTCTACCTGCCGGGCGGGCTGCCGCCGGTGGCGCCCTACCAGGGCACGCCCGGCTTCCTGCCCCTGGGGCGCCTCGCCGACACGCTGGAGCGGCTGGCGGAGGCGGGCCTGCGGGATTTCTACGAGGGCGCGGTCGCCGCCGATCTCGTCGCCGACGTCGCGGCGCTCGGCGGCGTCCTCGACCGGGAGGACATGGCCGGCTACCGGGCGGTGCTGCGCGAGGCACCCACGATCGCCTGGCGCGGCGACCATCTCGTCCACACGGCCGGCGGCCTGACCGCCGCGCCGACGCTGGCCGAGGTCGTGTCCGGGATGGCGCCGGTCCCCTGCTCGCCGGGCGGCCCAGACGCGGCCTGGTTCGCGAGCCTCTCGAGCGTCATGCGGGAGGCCTACGGCCGGCGCCTGGCCGGACTGGGCGCCGCCACCGAGCCCGGCGACACCTGCACCACCCACCTCACCGTCGTGGACCGGGACGGCATGATGGTGTCTATGACGTCGACCCTCCTGTCCTCGATGGGGAGCCGGGTCGTCCTGCCGCGGACCGGCATCCTGATGAACAACGGGATGATGTGGTTCGATCCGCGGCCCGGCAGCGCCAACCCGATCGCGCCCGGAACGCGCCCGCTCTGCAACATGTGCCCGGTGATCGTGACGCCGCGCGGCGGGGAGGGGCCCCGGCTCGCGGGCGGCGCCTCCGGCGGCCGGCGCATCCTGGCGAGCGTCTACCAGACCCTCGCCTTCCTGCTCGATTTCGGGATGGATCCGGGGATGGCGGCCCATCTTCCGCGCATCGACGTGTCGGGCCCGGAGGGGACGAGCGCGGATCTTCGGCTGACGCCGGCGATCCGCGACGCCCTCGCCGCCGCGGGGCCCGTCGAGCTCGTCGAGCACGGCGTGATCCCGATCAACTTCGCCTGCCCCAACCTGATCCGGCTCGACGGCGACGTCGCGACCGGGTGCAGCGACGTCGCCTCGCCGTGGTCCGCCGCCGTGGCGGTCCCGGGATAGGGGCGGACCCCTATCCCCGTGACGGACCGGGTCAGGCCGTCCGGCCCATCGCGGCGGCCGCGGCGGCGAGGCCCCACCGCACCAGTTCCTCGGCGTCGCGGGCCGACTTCGCCTCGGCGTAGCAGCGCAGCTCGGGGGCGTTGCCCGAGGCGCGGAAATGGATCGACCGGTCGCCGTCGAGCCCGATCCGGACCCCGTCCTGCTCGTCGACGCCGTGCGGCTGACCGACGGGGCGGAGGAAGTCGCGGCGGAACGCCTCCTCCGCGAGCTTGCGCAGGAACGCCCCGCTCCGCTCGGAGGGCGTATCGGGGAGACGGTCGCTCGCCGTCTCGCCCACGTCGAGCGCGGCCACGAGGTCGGCCAGCGGCGTGCCGGCCTCCCGGGCCGCCGCCAGGGTCGCGAGGATCGGCAGCACCGCGTCGCGGGTCGGCAGGGCCGGGAGGACCTTGCCGCCGGCCTCGGCGCCGATCGGGCTGTCCGACCCGGCGAGGAAGCCGCCATTGGCCTCGAAGCCGCAGACGATCCTCGCCCCGTCCCGCGCCGCCCGTTCCATGCCGGCGATCACGAAGGGCGAGCCGACCCGGGTGCGCAGCACGCGCCGGAAGCCGCCCGCGCGCTCGATGGCCGAGCCGGCCGTCACCGGCACCACGACGGCGTCGGCGCCGAGATACCGGGCGGTGATCAGGCCGAGGACGTCGCCGCGCAGGATGCGGCCGCTTGCATCGGCGACGAGGGGGCGGTCGGCGTCGCCGTCGGTGGTGACGAGCGCATCGAACGCGCCGGAGGCCATGGCCTCGCGGATGAACGCGACGTCCTGCGGGCGATGGGCCTCGGTGTCGATCGGCACGAACGTCTCGGACCGGCCGATCGCCACGGCGTCCGCGCCGAGCGCCGACAGCACGTCGACGAGGACATCGCGGGCGACCGAGCTCTGCTGGTAGACCGCGATCGTGAGGCCGGCCAGGATGTCCGGGGCGAAGACGTCGAGGTAGCGGCGGCGGTAGCGCGCGATCGCGTCCGGCTCCGGCTCGGCCGGGACGGCCGGGGGGAGGGGCGCCGGATCGGCGATGTCGCCGAGGGCGCCCAGGATGGCGGCCTCGTCGGCCTTGGTGATCTCGCCGTCGGGGCGGTAGAACTTCAGGCCGTTGCGGTCGTCCGGGATGTGGCTGCCGGTGACCATGACGGCGAGGCTGCCGCGCCGCGCCGCCTCGAGCGCGAGGGCCGGGGTCGGCAGCGGGCCGCAATCGATGGCGGTCAGGCCGGCCGCGGCCGCCGCGGTGGCGACCGTGGCGGCGATTCCCGCGCTGCTGGCGCGCAAATCGCGCCCGATCACCACCTCGCGGCGCATGCCCGGCTCGGCGCCGACGGAGGCGAAGAACGCGGCGGCATAGGCGAAGCTGGGCCGCCCGGTCAGGTCCGTCACCAGGCCGCGCAGCCCGGAGGTGCCGAATTTCAAACTGTTCATCGGGCAATGCTCTTCGAAACCGGTCGGACGCAAATCCACCGGGCGCTCGTGGCGCCCGGACGCGGGTCCGCCGGGGGACGGCGTCCGGGTCGAGAAAACACAATGCCGGGAGGGGGACAATAGGCCCCGGGGAGCGCTCGATCGGGCACGGCCGATTCTGGTTCGCACGGTCCCGGACGCGTCAGCCGCCCGGTCCGCACCTCGATGCGCGTCTCTGGCGCCCGAAATCTCGGAGCAGAACCCCTCTCCCCGAGCCGGTGGCGTGCCTATCTGTTGCCTCGCAACACCGGAGAGAGCGCCCATGAGCGAGCGAGCCGATTACGTGCCACCGAAGGTCTGGACCTGGGACAAGGAGAGCGGCGGCCGCTTCGCCAGCATCAACCGACCGATCGCGGGAGCGACCCACGAGAAGCCGCTGCCCGTTGGCAAGAACCCGCTCCAGCTCTACTCGCTCGGCACGCCGAACGGCCAGAAAGTCACGATCCTGCTGGAGGAGTTGCTGGCGCTCGGCCATGCCGGCGCCGAGTACGACGCCTGGCTCATCCGCATCGGCGACGGCGACCAGTTCGGCTCCGGCTTCGTCGAGGCCAACCCGAACTCGAAGATCCCCGCCCTCGTCGACCGCAGCGGCGCCGCGCCGGTCCGGGTGTTCGAGTCGGGCGCCATCCTGACCTATCTCGCCGAGAAGTTCGGCGCCTTCCTGCCGACCGAGCCGGCGGCGCGGGCCGAGACGCTGTCGTGGCTGTTCTGGCAGATGGGCTCGGCGCCCTTCCTCGGCGGCGGCTTCGGGCACTTCTACGCTTACGCGCCGACGAAGTTCGAGTATCCGATCAACCGTTACGCGATGGAGTCGAAGCGTCAGCTCGACGTGCTCGACCGGCGCCTGTCCGAGCACGAGTTCGTGGCGGGCGACGCCTACACGATCGCCGACATGGCAATCTGGCCCTGGTACGGCGGCGTGGTGAAGGGCTGGCTCTACGAGGCGGCCGAGTTCCTCGATGTCCAGAGCTATCGCAACGTCGTGCGCTGGGCCGACCAGATCTTGTCCCGGCCGGCGGTGCAGCGCGGGCGCAAGGTCAACCGCATCACCGGCGACCCGGCCGACCAGCTTCACGAGCGCCACGACGCAAGCGATTTCGACACGAAGACGCAGGACAAGATCGCCGGCGCCTGACGGCACCCATCGGATCGATCGATGCCGCACTCGATACTTTCACCTCCCTCGCCTAATCGGCGAGGGAGGTGCCAAGCTTCGGTCGATGCATTCCGGCCCAGGACCGGACACGCGGAAGGCGGGCTCAAGCGGATCCTCGCAACCGGTACCGAGAGCGCAAGAAGCTGACCGAACGCGACGAAGCCCGCCAGACTTACGCCTGGCGGGCTTCGTGGTTCGGATCGTGTCGAGGGAAGGTGTACGTGCTTGGCAGGTCTGGCGGTGACCGACTCTCCCGTGTCTTGAGACACAGTACCATGGGCGCTGGGGCGGTTAACGGCCGAGTTCGAGATGGGATCGGGTTCTGATCACCCCGCTCTGACCACCAGACCGGCCAAGCACGTCGCGTTCGGCAAGCATGTTTTTGCGAGTGGCAGCCGGATGGCTGGTTCTCACGTCTTCATCGTGTGTGGTTGTTCATGTGTCTGATCCGGACACGGATCATGAGAGCGATCAAGCCGATCGAGCGATTAGTACTGGTCAGCTCAGCGCGTTACCGCGCTTGCACATCCAGCCTATCCACGTGGTCGTCTTCCACGGCTCTCGAGGGAGTTCTCGTTTCAAGGGGGGTTTCCCGCTTAGATGCCTTCAGCGGTTATCCCGACCGAACATAGCTACCCTGCACTGCGGCTGGCGCCACAACAGGTCCACCAGAG
>NZ_FOEB01000048.1:0-14115 GCF_900110515.1 Methylobacterium sp. ap11
CAGGTCTTGAAGAGGTCGGCGTCGAGCGCGTTGATGACGTCGTTGAGGGTATCGTGGGCGGGCAAGCCGCGCGCGTAAGGCAGAAAGCGACGCAGGAAGTCCAGGCGCTGGTCACCCCACAGCCGGATCTCGACGAAATCGTCCATGCCGCAGAGCGTGGCGCACAACACCAGCAGCAGGATCTCGGGCAGCGGGTAGATCACCCGCCAATGCTGGCGCGGATCCTCCAGGGCGGAGAAGTGGTCGAGGATCGACAGCGATGACGGCATGGGGCCTCGCAGAACGCCAAGCCCCAGGTGAACCACCATCCTCCGCCTCGCGCAGCCCAAACCCGCACCGAGGCTGAAGCGATTGCCCTGTCGGCGCCGCCCGGACCGCTTGACCGGAGTGCCCGCGGGCTGCGAAAACCGGAGGCGACGAGGCCTTGCGCCCCTCGCGATCGGCGGCTCCCGCCTTGACGGGACCCGCCTTCCACCTCTATAGGCGCGTGCTTTCCAGGGACTTCGCGGGGTCCGGTTCATGCCGGGGTGCGCAGCACGCCCGGCTCTCGCGTTGCGTGGTCCCTCGCCGAACGATGACCAGTTGAGGATAGAAGACCATGTCGCGTCGCTGCGAGCTCACCGGTAAGGGGGTGCTCACCGGCCACCTCGTGAGCCACTCGAACCACAAGACCAAGCGCCGGTTCCTCCCGAACCTGTGCAACGTCACGCTGCTGTCCGACACGCTCGGCCGTTCGGTCCGCCTGCGCGTCTCGGCGAACGCCCTGCGCACGGTCGAGCACCGCGGCGGCCTCGACGCGTTCCTGGTCAAGGCCGGCGAGACCGAGCTGTCCCAGAACGCCCGCCTGCTGAAGCGCGAGATCGAGAAGAAGCTCGCCGAGGCGGCCTGATCGTCCTCGCGATGGAGGCGCCCGGCGCCTCCTTCCGCGGGACGATGACGAAAAACCCCCGGATGTGCCGCTGGCACCCGGGGGTTTTTCGCGTTGGGCTCGAGGCTTGGCGATCATGCCGTCTTCCCACTCGCAACCTCATCCTGAGGTGCCGCGCAGCGGCCTCGAAGGAGGGCTCCAGATGACGCAGAGGTCTCTGGAGCCCTCCTTCGAGGTCAGTCGATCTGCGATCGGCTAACACCTCAGGATGAGGTCGTGGATGGGACGAGCCGCAGGCCCTACCGCCGCCCGCCCGCCGCCATCCTGCGCCTCGGCGCCGGGCCGCCATCCTCCTCGAACAACTCGGCCAGCTTCTCGGTCATCACCCCGCCGAGCTCCTCGGCATCGATGATGGTGACGGCCCGGCGGTAGTAGCGGGTCACGTCGTGGCCGATGCCGATGGCCAGCAACTCCACCGGCGAGCGGGTCTCGATCTCGTCGATCACGTAGCGCAGGTGGCGCTCCAGGTAGTTGCCCGGATTGACCGAGAGGGTCGAGTCGTCGACCGGGGCGCCGTCGGAGATCACCATCAGGATCCGGCGCTGCTCGGGCCGGCCGAGCAGGCGCTTGTGGGCCCAGTCCAGGGCCTCGCCGTCGATGTTCTCCTTGAGCAGGCCCTCGCGCATCATCAGCCCGAGGTTCTTGCGCGCCCGCCGCCACGGTGCGTCGGCCGACTTGTAGACGATGTGGCGCAGGTCGTTGAGGCGGCCCGGGGTCGGCGGCTTGCCCGATTGCAGCCACGCCTCGCGCGACTGCCCGCCCTTCCAGGCCCGGGTGGTGAAGCCGAGGATCTCGACCTTGACGCCGCAGCGCTCCAGCGTGCGGGCCAGGATGTCGGCGCAGGTCGCCGCCACGGTGATCGGCCGGCCGCGCATCGAGCCCGAATTGTCGAGGAGCAGGGTGACGACCGTGTCGCGGAAGTTGGTGTCCTTCTCGTGCTTGAACGAGAGCGGCTGGTGGGGATCGATCACCACGCGCACGAGGCGGGCCGGGTCGAGCTGGCCTTCCTCCAGGTCGAACTCCCAGGCGCGGTTCTGCTGCGCCAGGAGCCGCCGCTGCAGGCGGTTGGCCAGCCGCCCAACCACGCCCTGCAGGTGGGCGAGCTGCTTGTCGAGATAGGAGCGCAGGCGCGCCAGCTCGTCGGCGTCGCACAGGTCCTCGGCGTGGATGACCTCGTCGTATTTCTGCGAGAACACCTTGTAGTCGGGGCCGCGCGGCTCGTTCGCCCGCGGGCCCGGCGGGCGCCACGACTCGGAGGCGTCCTCCGAATCGGCGTCCTCGGCATCCTCCGGCAACTCGCCCGACGGCGCGTCGGCGGCCTCGGTGGCGCCTTCCTCGATCTCGTCGGAGGCCTCGTCCGAGACCTCCATCTCGGCCCGGTCGCCCTGGCTCTGCTGCTCGGCCTCGCCCTCGCCGGCCTGCTGCTCGTCGGACTCGGCCTCGTTCTCGTCGTCGTTCTCCTCGTCGTCGGGGTCGAGGGGGGCCTCGTCCGCCATGTCGAGGGAGGAGAGCAGGTCGCGCACCGAGCGGGCGAAGGCGCGCTGGTCCTCGATGGTCCCCATCAGCCCGTCGAGGTTGCGCCCGGCGCGGTCCTCGATGAACTCGCGCCACAGCCCGACGATGCGCTGCGCGGCCTGCGGCGGCGCCTGACCGGTCAGGCGCTCTCGCACCATCAGGGCGACGGCATCTTCCAGCGGCGCGTCGGCCCGGTCGGTGATCTCCTCGTACTTGCCGCCGCGGTGGTAGCGGTCCTCCAGCATCGCCGTGAGGTTGCCGGCCACACCGGCCATCCGGCGAGAGCCGATCGCCTCGACCCGGGCCTGCTCGACCGCGTCGTAGACCGCGCGGGCGGCGGCGTTCTCGGGCGCCAGGCGGCGGTGGACGGTGTTGTCGTGGCAGGCGAGGCGCAGCGCCATCGAATCGGCGTGGCCGCGCAGGATCGCGACGTCGCCCGGGGAGAGCTTGCGCGGCGGCTCGGGCAGGCGGGCCTTGTCGCCGGTAAGCGCCGGCCGGTCGGTCGCGAAGGTGACCTCGATCTCGGCCTTGCGGGCGATGGCCCGCAGCGTCCCGGCCACCGAGCGCTTCAGCGGCTCGGCGACGGACTCGCGCTTCTCGCCGGGCTTGCGGTTGGAGATGGACATGGCGCGGCTACTTCTTCAGCGAGTCGAGGTCGAAGGGGTGCAGCATCGAGGCCTGCCGCACGAGCGCCCGGGGGGCACCATCGTCGTCCCGGCCGGGCCGGTTCCGCCGCACGGGCACCCTGACGGGGCGCTCGCGCGGCGGAATCGGGTTCGGCCGTCGGACGATGGGTCCGGCGCCGTCAGCTCAGCGCGACGTTGACCGCGCTCTCGGGCAGCTCCTTGCCGAAGGAGCGCTGGTAGAACTCGGCCACCAGCGCGCGCTCCAGCTCGTCGCACTTGTTGAGGAAGGTGACCCGGAACGCGAAGCCGATATCGTTGAAGATGTCGGCGTTCTCGGCCCAGGTGATCACCGTGCGCGGGCTCATCACGGTCGACAGGTCGCCGTTGATGAAGGCGTTGCGGGTGAGGTCGGCCACACGCACCATCTTGTTGACGATGTCGCGCCCGCCCTCGCCGCGGTAATGCGGCGCCTTCGAGAGCACGATGTCGACCTCGCGGTCGTGCGGCAGGTAGTTGAGGGTGGTGACGATCGACCAGCGGTCCATCTGGCCCTGGTTGATCTGCTGGGTGCCGTGATACAGGCCCGAGGTGTCGCCGAGGCCGACCGTGTTGGCGGTGGCGAACAGGCGGAAACCGGGATGGGGCCGGATCACCCGCTTCTGGTCGAGGAGCGTCAGGCGGCCCGAAACCTCGAGCACGCGCTGGATCACGAACATCACGTCCGGCCGGCCGGCATCGTACTCGTCGAAGACCAGCGCGACGTTGTTCTGCAGCGCCCAGGGCAGGATGCCGTCCTGGAAGGCGGTGACCTGCTTGCCGTCCTTGAGCACGATCGCGTCCTTGCCGACGAGGTCGATGCGCGAGACGTGGCTGTCGAGGTTGATGCGGATGCAGGGCCAGTTCAGCCGGGCCGCGACCTGCTCGATGTGGGTGGACTTGCCGGTGCCGTGATAGCCGGTGATCATCACCCGGCGGTTGCGGGCGAAGCCGGCCAGGATCGCCAGGGTGGTCTCGCGGTCGAACAGGTAGTCCGGATCGAGATCCGGCACGTGCTCGTCGGTGGCCGAGAAGGCCGGGACCTCGAGGTTCGAATCGATCCCGAACACCTTGCGCACCGAGACGGTCGTGTCCGGGAGTGCGGGTGGCGTGTCTTCAGCAAGCATACGGAGCCTCGTCGGGGCAGGCCGGCCCGGCATGGGTGGCCTGCGAATGTCGCGACGGCGCGGAGGAGACCGGCGGGCGCCGCTTGTCCTTAAGCTGCGGGGGAAGCCGGCGCAAACGTGCCTGACCCGGATATATGGGGCAGGCGCCGCGTTTCGACCCCCCTTCGCGCCGGATCAGGGATGCGAGATCCGTGCCCGGCGCGGGACCGGCCAGGAGGCCGGCGACCCGGAAGCCGGCAGCCGGGACGGGCTCAGCACAGGCCGGCGCCCCGCAGGGTGTCGTGCGCCTTGATGATGTCGCGCAGGCGGTCTTCGAACGAGCGGTCGCCGCCGTTGGCATCGGGGTGGAAGCGCTTCACCAGCACCTTGTACTGCGCCTTGATCGCCGCGGAGTCGGCGCTCTCGTCGAGGCCGAGCACGTCGAGCGCCTTGCGCACCGGCGCCGAGTAGCGCGGCGGTGGCGGTTCCGCCCGGGCGCGGCGCGAGGCGGCGGGGCCCGCGCCCTCGCCGCGCAGGATGCCGAGGGGATCGACGTAGTCCCAGTCGCGCTGCGGCGTGTCGGGCTTCGCGCCGGTCTTTCCGCCGGGATTGACGCCCATCGCCCAGGTCGGCCGGTGCCCGATCACCGCGTCCTTCTGGTAGGCCTGGACGGCGGCGTCGTTCATCCCGTCGAAATAGTTGTAGGACGCATTGTACTCGCGCACGTGCTGCATGCAGAAGCGCCAGTACTGGCCCTCCTGCTTGCGCCCCTTGGGCGCCTTGTGGAGCCCCGGCTGGGTGCAGCCCGGCCGGTCGCAGGCCGGACCCTCGGCCTTCTTCGGCTCGTCGCACGAGGGCCGGATGCGGATGCGGTCGAACAGGGGCGAGTTCAGATCCATGACGGGGCGATTATGAGGGGCGGGGGGACGGGCACAAGGGCTCCGGGCCTGATGCCGCAGGCGGAACAGGACGGCTTGACGGGGGATGCCCGCTCCGGTCACTCGATCCGAAGCGGGTTAACGACGGGTGCGCGATGAGCCTGGGCGACTGGATCAGGACGACGCTGGACGAGCGGCTGGCGCCGACGGCGCTCAGCGTCGTCGACGAATCACACCAGCATGCCGGCCATTCCGGCTGGCGGGAAGGCGGGGAAACTCACTTCCGGCTCGATGTGGTATCGGCGGCCTTCGAGGGAAAGAGCCGGGTCGAGCGCCACCGCATGGTGAACGCGCTCCTCGACGATGCCTTCAAGCGCGGGCTCCACGCCCTGGCGCTGCGGGCGCGGACGCCGGGGGAGGCGGGGTAGCGCCGTTCGTCCCGCGCTCTGGGTCACCGGGAGCGCGCGACCCGAAGGCCGGCTCCCGCGGCGCGGCCGCATAGATCGCGGTGGCGGCGAGGAGCGCCAGCCCGTAGGCCAGGAAGAGCCGGCCGTAGAGCGCGTCGGGGCCGAGGCCGCCGGTCTCGAGCACGAACAGGGCCGACAGGCCCTGGATCGCCGCCGCCCCGCCCATGAAGACGATGTTCATGAAGGCGACGCCGCGCCCCAGCAGGTGGGCCGGGAAGAACCGCCGGGCATGGGCCATCAGGATCCCGTAGCTCAGGCCGGCCGCACCGGTCAGTGCCAGGAGCGCGACGGCCAGCGCGGTGGAGCCGCTGCCGAACACGCCGAGCCCCGAGAGCGCCAGCCCGGTCACGAGGCACCCCGCGAAGGCCGTGCGCTTGGGATCGCGCACCAGCCTTTCCAGCGGCCCGTACCCGATCGCGCCGGCCGCCATGGCGGCGCTCATCGCCAGCGTGCCGTTGCCGCGCTGGAGCGCGTCGAGGCCGTGGACGGCGCCGAGATACGACCCGACCCAGAGCGAGCGGGTCGCGATGACGACGGCGTAGCTCACGAACACCACCGGGAAGACCGGCCACAGGGCCCGCATCCGGGCGACGTCCGCGAAGCCGCGCCAGACCGATGTCCTGTCCGAACTCTTGTCCGAGCCCTTGGCCGGATCGGCCAGACGCGGCGGGTCCTCGATCAGCCGCAGGATCAGACCCGCCGCCGCCAGGGTGACGAGGGCGAGCCCGAACAGGATCGTGCGCCAGCCGAAGGCGTGGCTGGCGAGCGCCAGCGGCGTGGAGCCGAGGAGGTCGCCCGAGGTGCCGAGCCCGATCATCAGCGAGGACAGCATGGCGAAGCGCTCGGGCGGATAGGACCGCCCGAACAGGTAGAGCCCGCCCATCAGGGCCGGCGCGCAGCCGAGGCCGATCAGCGCCATGGCGCCGGCGGCACCGGCAAAGCCCTGGGCGAGGCCGAGGAGCCCGGCGCCGAGGGCCGCCAGCACCAGGAACCCCGCCACGGTGCGCCGCGGCCCGATCCGGTCGAGGAGGAGCCCGGTCGGCACCTGGCCAACCGCGAAGGCGAGGAACCAGCCGGCCGAGAGCAGCGCCATGTCGGAGGCCGCGAGACCGAGGTCGGGCCCGAGGTCGGGCGCGACCATCGCCAGGAAGCCGCGGTCGAACTGGCTGATCGTGTAGGCGAGCAGCAGGACCAGGAACGCCGTCATGGTCCTGCGACCCCCATTCCCTACTTGATGCGCTCGAGCACGCTGACGTAGTTCGCCACCGCGACGCCGCCCATGTTGAACACCCCGGCGAGCGTCGCGTCGGGAATCTGCATGCCGCCGGCCTCGCCGCAGAGCTGCATCGCCGACAGCGCATGCATCGACACGCCGGTGGCGCCGATCGGGTGGCCCTTGGCCTTCAGCCCGCCCGACGCGTTGACCGGCAGCTTGCCCTCCTTGGTGGTCCAGCCCTCGTGGATCGCGTCGGCGCCGCGGCCCTCCTTGGTCAGGCCCATCGCCTCGTACTCGATGAGCTCGGCCACCGTGAAGCAATCGTGGGTCTCGACCAGCGACAGGTCGTCGAGGGTGATGCCGGCCTGGCCGAGCGCCCGCGCCCAGGCCGCGGCCGCGCCCTCGAACTTCAGCACGTCGCGCTTCGACATCGGCAGGAAGTCCTGCGCATGGGCGGTCGCCCGGAAGGCGACGGCGCGGCGCATGCGGAGCGCGGTCTCGGTGTCGGCGAGCACGACCGCGGCGGCGCCATCCGAGACCAGCGAGCAGTCGGTGCGCTTGAGGGGGCCCGCCACGAACGGGTTCTTGTCGGATTCGGTGCGGCAGAACTCGAAGCCGAGATCCTTGCGCATCTGTGCGTAGGGGTTCTGGACGCCGTTATGGTGGTTCTTGGCGGCGATCATCGCGAGCGCGTCGGACTGGTCGCCGTGGCGCTGGAAGTAGGCACCGGCGATGTTGCCGAACACACCGGCAAAGCCCGCCGGGTTGTCGCCGTCCTCCGGCAGGTAGGACGCTTTCAGCAGGGTCTTGCCGATCTCGGGGCCCGGCGTGCGGGTCATCTGCTCGACGCCGACCACCAGCACCACCCGGGCGCGCTTGGCCTCGATGGTCTTGATGCCCTGGTGCACCGCCGCCGAGCCGGTGGCGCAGGCATTCTCGACCCGGGTCGCCGGCTTGAACCGGAATCCGTCATCGGCCTGGAGCACCAGGGAGGCGGTGAAGTCCTGCGGGGTGAAGCCGGCGTTGTAGTGGCCGAGCACGATCTCGTCGACGTCCTGTGGGCCGATCCCCGCATGGGCGAGCGCCTCGTTCGTCACGCGGACGATCAGGCTCTCGACTGTCTCGGAATCGTGCTTGCCGAACGGCGTGTGGCTCCAGCCGACGATGCAGGCGGTCATGTCAGGTGTCCTCCCATTCTTTGCGGCGCACTCTGCGCGAACGGGAGGGCGGCGGGCAAGCGCGGCTCACGCATCCTCGGCGCGGAAGCGCGCATAGCCGGCGGCACGCAGCGCGCAGGCCGGGCAGGCGCCGCAGCCATGGCCCCAGGCATGCAGCGCGCCGCGCTCGCCGAGATAGCAGGTGTGGCTCTCGCGCACGATCAGGTCGACCAGGGCCTCGCCGCCCAGATCGCGTGCGAGCCGCCAGGTCTCGGCCTTGTCGATCCACATCAAGGGCGTGTGCAGCACGAAGCGGCGATCCATGCCGAGGTTCAGCGCCACCTGCAGCGCCTTGATCGTGTCGTCGCGGCAATCGGGGTAACCGGAAAAATCCGTCTCGCACATGCCCCCGACGATGTGGCGCAGGCCGCGCCGGTAGGCCAGGGCCGCCGCGAAGGTCAGGAAGACGAGGTTGCGGCCCGGCACGAAGGTGTTGGGCAGGCCGCCTGCCTCCATGGCGATGGCGGTGTCCCGGGTGAGCGCGGTCTCGGACACCTCGCCGAGCGCCCCGAGGGAGAGCGTGTGGTCGTCGCCGAGCCGCCCGGCGAAGGCGGGCACGATCCGGGTCATCTCGGCCCGCAGCTGCGCGCGGCAATCGAGCTCGATGCGGTGGCGCTGGCCGTAATCGAAGCCGAGTGTCTCGACATGGGCGAAGCGGTCGAGGGCCCAGGCGAGGCAGGTGGCGGAATCCTGTCCGCCGGAAAACAGGACCAGGGCGCCGTCGGGGGACGTCATGCGGGCTCCACACGCGAAAGGGCGGCCCCGTTCCCGGAGCCGCCCCCTTATAATCCCGTCGCCGGGCGCGGCCTACCGGCCCGCGCCCAAGGACCTTGCGCCCAAGGACCCTGCGCCCAAGGACCCTGTGCCCAAGGACCCTGCGCTTACTGGCCCTGGGCCTGGCTCGCCTTCTTGTTGGCGTTGTGGTGGCCGACGGCGCAGCCGGCCGCGGCGCCGGCCTTGCCGTGGCCGACCGCCTTGCCGGCGAGCCCGCCGACGATGGCGCCCTTGATGCAGCCCTTGGCCTCGGCCTGGTGCGGGACCGCGACGGCGCCGAGCGCGAGAAGGCCGGCGGCGAGGAGGGAAGCGGAGCGGATCATGGTGATCTCCCGTGTCTTGTGAGAAGCTCAACCAATGACGCGTCAGGGTGTTCCGATGCCGGAGAGAGTCCGGCGTTGACGATCCACCCGGTCGCGTCTATAGACCGCGGATCGCGGACCTGCGGGCTTTCGTCCGGCGGGTTGCCCGTGCTTCCATGCCCTGACACGCGACGCCACGATCCCGCCGGGATCGCTCGGGCCTCGCTTTGAGAATGAGGAACGCCGATGGCCAACACCGTGTCGGCCAAGAAGATGACCCGCAAGATTGCCAAGCGTACGGCAGTCAACCGCTCGCGCCGCAGCCGCATGCGCACCTTCATCCGCAAGGTCGAAGAGGCGATCGAGTCCGGCGATCACGGCACCGCCATGACCGCCCTGCGCAGCGCCGAGCCCGAGATCATGCGCGCCTCCCAGAAGGGGATCGTGCACAAGAACACCGCGTCTCGGAAGGTCTCGCGCCTCGCCGCCCGCGTGAAGGGCCTGCAGGCCGCCCAGGCGTAACGCGCGCCAGCGCAACGCTTCGCCACGGATCCGCGTCGCGCCGACGGGCGTACGGGGTCCGGGGACCGAGAGGAAATGGCCCGGCCCTCGCGCCGGGCTTTTTCGTGTCAGGAGAACTGTTTTTCAGATCTGGGTTGTACCCGGTGGGTGCGCCCACTAACGTTACGGCAGGACAGCAGCCCGAAAGTCCCGCCCGCATGGTCACCCGCGTCGCCACCGTCGCCTTCGAGGGAATCGAGGCACGCGCCGTCGACGTCCAGGTGCAGATCACGCCCGGCGCCGTCGCCTTCACGGTGGTCGGATTGCCCGACAAGGCGGTGGCCGAATCCCGCGAGCGAGTGCGCTCGGCCCTGATCGCCTCCGGTCTCGCGCTGCCGGCCAAGCGCATCACCGTCAACCTCGCCCCCGCCGACCTGCCCAAGGAAGGCTCGCACTACGACCTGCCGATCGCGCTCGGCATGATGTGCGCCATCGGCGCCCTGCCGGCGGACGCGCTCTCCGGCTATTGCGTGCTCGGCGAGCTGGCGCTCGACGGCAGCCTCACGGCGGTGGCGGGCGTGCTGCCGGCCGCGATGGCGGCCAATGCACGGGGGCTCGGCCTGATCTGCCCGGCGGCGAGCGGCCCGGAAGCCGCCTGGGCCGCCGGCGACATGGACGTGCTGGCACCCCGCTCGCTGATCCAGCTCGCCAACCACTTCAAGGGCACGCAGGTGATGGCCCGGCCCGTGCCGGCGGTGGCCGCCCCGGCCGGCGTGCTGCCGGATCTGCGCGACATCAAGGGCCAGGAGGGCGCCAAGCGCGCGCTCGAGATCGCCGCGGCCGGCGCGCACAACCTCTTGATGAACGGCCCGCCGGGCGCCGGCAAGTCGATGCTCGCATCCCGGCTGCCCTCGATCCTGCCGCCGCTCGGGCCCCGCGAGCTCCTCGAAGTCTCGATGATCCAGTCGGTGGCCGGGACGCTGAAGGACGGTGCGCTGTCGAACCGCCGGCCGTTCCGGGCGCCGCATCACTCCGCCTCGATGGCGGCTCTGGTCGGCGGCGGCCTCGGTGCGCGGCCCGGCGAGGTCTCGCTCGCCCATGGCGGCGTGCTCTTCCTCGACGAGTTGCCCGAGTTCAACGGCCAGGTGCTCGATTCCCTGCGCCAGCCGCTCGAGACCGGAAACGTGATGATCGCCCGGGCCAACCACCGGGTCACCTACCCGGCCCGGTTCCAGCTCGTCGCGGCGATGAACCCGTGCCGCTGCGGCCAGGCGACCGAGCCCGGCTTCGCCTGCCGGCGCGGCCCCAACGAGCGTTGCGTCGCCCAGTACCAGGCCCGGCTCTCCGGCCCGCTCCTCGACCGGATCGACCTGCAGATCGAGGTTCCGGCCGTCACCGCCGCCGACCTGATCCTGCCGCCGCCCGACGAGGGCTCGGCCGAGGCCGCCGTCCGCGTCGCCGCGGCCCGCGCCCTGCAGGAGCGGCGCTACGCCGAGGCTGGCCAGCCGGCCGGTACCACCAACGCCTCCTGTCCGGCGACCCTGATCGAGGAGGCCGCACGGCCCGACGCGGAGGGCATGGCGCTGATCCGCGACGCGGCCGACGCGATGCGGCTCTCGGCCCGCGGCTTCCACCGGGTCCTGCGCGTCGCCCGCACGCTCGCCGACCTCGACGGCGAGGCCCGGGTGCGCCGGCTCCACCTGGCCGAGGCCCTGTCATACCGCAGCCGGAGCGACCGGCGGCCGGCCGCGGCGTGACGGGCAAGGTCAACGAACCGTCATCCGCATCCCTCGAATCCCGGCCATCGGCTGAACTTGCGGCTCAACGACTTTCCCAACCCATCCTTCAGCCCCGTTCGCCTAACCTCGGTGAGGACGCTGGAGGATGCGGGATGGTGGGGCTCTGCGCGGTGATCGGTGTCTCGGCGGTCCTCGCCTGGCTCGCGGTGCGCTGGAGCGGCGCGCGCCGGAGCCGGCGGGACGGCGAGGTCGAGCGCCTGCACGACCTCGTCTGGCGCACCTCGGAGAGCGAGGAGCGCTACCGCAGCCTGGTCGAGGCGCAGATCGAGCTCGTGGTCCAGCGCGATGCCGAGGGCCGCATCACCTTCGCCAATCACGGCTTTGCCGCCCTGCTCGGCACCACGCCGGAGGCGCTGCTAGGCACCGCCCGGGAGGTGGAGGTGGCGGAATCCGGCGAGATGCGCCAGCGGGCGGACGGGGCCCGCCTGGTCGACTTGGCGATCGTTCCCGCCGGCGGCGGCTCCCCGCGCTGGTTCGCCTTCGTCGAGACCGTGACCACCGGGCGCGACGGCCGGCCCGAGGTGCTGCGGGCGGGCCGCGACGTCACCGAGCGTGTCGAGTCCGCCCGCTACCTGGAGGAGGCCCGCAGCCGGGCCGAGGCGGCCAGCGTGGCGAAATCCCGCTTCCTCGCCAGCGTCAGCCACGAGTTTCGCACGCCGCTCAACGGCATCATGGGCATGGCCGACCTGATGCTCGAAACACCCCTGAACCCCGAGCAGCGCACCTACGCCGCGGCGGTGAAGACCTCCGGCGAGGCGCTCCTCTCGCTCATCGACGGCATCCTCGATTTCTCGAAGATCGAGGCCGGCCGCCTCGACCTCGCGGCGGAGCCGTTCGACCCGGCGGCCCTGGTCGAGAGCGTGGTCGAGTTGCTGGCACCCCGTGCCCAGGACAAGGGCCTGGAGATCGCCGCCGACATCGAGGTTTTGCCGGCAGCCCTTGTCGGCGATGCCGACCGGGTGCGGCAGATCCTGATCAACCTTGCGGGCAACGCGGTGAAGTTCACCGATGCCGGCGGCGTCGGCATCACGGCCGCCTGGGGGCCGGAGGGGCTGACGCTCGCCGTCCACGATACCGGCCCGGGCATTCCCGCGGACCGCCTGCCGGTGCTCTTCCAGGAGTTCGAGCAGGGCGACGGCAGCGCCAGCCGGCGTCACGAGGGAACGGGTCTCGGGCTCGCCATCACCACGCGCCTCGTCGAGCGCATGGGCGGACGCCTCGACGTCGTGTCGGAGCCGGGCGAGGGGAGCTGCTTCCGGGTGCATCTGCCACTGGCGCAAGGTTCGGGCCGGGTGCGGCCGGACGCTCCCGATCTCGCGGGGCACAGCGTCCTGGTGGTCGCTGCAGCCACCTTCGAGGCGCCCTACATCGCGCGCCGCCTCGGACGGGCCGGCGCCGCCGCGGTGGTGGTGGAGACCGAGGCGGCGGCCCTGGCGGCTCTGTCGAGGGAAAACGCCTTCACGGCCGTGATCGCCGACCGGGCCCTCGGCGACGTGGCGGTCCGTCGGGTCGCTGCCGCGGCCCGGCAATCGGGCATCGCCCGCAGCATCGTGCTGCTGTCGCCGTTCGACCGACGCGATTTCGGCTCTCCGGCGGCGGCGGGCTTCGACCGCTACCTGATCAAGCCGGTGCGGCTCACGTCGCTGCTCGCCCGCCTCGCCGAGCCGGCGCCGCCGCGGATCGTGGCGCCGCAGGTGGAAAAGGAGCAGATCCGGCCGGCCTCCCATCGGCCGAGGGTGCTGCTGGCGGAGGACAACCCGATCAACGCGCTCCTGGCCACCAAGGCGCTGGAGCGCCTCGGCGCTCGCGTGCTGTGGGCCCGCGACGGTGCGGAAGCAGTGGCACGGATGCAGGAGGCGGCCACCTCGCCGACGCCGTTCGATCTCGCCCTCATCGATATCCGCATGCCGATCCTCGACGGGCTCGAGACCGCGCGGCAGGTCCGTCGCCACGAGATCGACCGGAACCTGCCCCGCCTGCGGCTCGTCGCGCTGACCGCCAACGTCCAGGCCGAGGACGAAGCCGCCGCCCGCGCGGCGGGCTTCGACGGCTTCCTGTCGAAGCCTCTCGATCTCAAGGCCCTGCCGCCCCTCCTGGTGGCTCGCGCGGCTTGAGTTTCGCGTGCTGTAGTCGCGTCGACCCCGTTGGATATGGAGCCTGCGCTGTCCGTCCGCAGGTAACACCGACGCGCTCATCCCGGTCGGTCCTCCGGCTGCCCGTGAACACCGCAAGCATTGCGGGTCATTCCGGTCGTAGAGCCGTTGGCCCCGCGGCACGGCTGAAGCCGTTCGACGAGACGCATCGGCAAGGCAGGAGCGGCGATGGAGCGGGGAACGCCGTAAGGGAAGGGGGCCGAACACGACGAAGCCCGCCAGACTTACGCCTGGCGGGCTTCGTGGTTCGGATCGTGACGAGGGAATGTATGACGTGCTTGGCAGGTCTGGCGGTGACCGACTCTCCCGTGTCTTGAGACACAGTACCATGGGCGCTGGGGCGGTTAACGGCCGAGTTCGAGATGGGATCGGGTTCTGATCACCCCGCTCTGACCACCAGACCGGCCAAGCACGTCGTCCGGCAAGCATGTTTTTGCGAGTGGCAGCCGGGTGGCTGGTTCGCGCGTCTTCATCGTGTTGTGGTTGGGTTGATCCGGACACGGATCATGAGAGCGATCAAGCCGATCGAGCGATTAGTACTGGTCAGCTCAGCGCGTTACCGCGCTTGCACATCCAGCCTATCCACGTGGTCGTCTT
>NZ_FOEB01000018.1:0-136715 GCF_900110515.1 Methylobacterium sp. ap11
ACGTGCTTGGCCGGTCTGGTGGTCAGAGCGGGGTGATCAGAACCCGATCCCATCTCGAACTCGGCCGTTAACCGCCCCAGCGCCCATGGTACTGTGTCTCAAGACACGGGAGAGTCGGTCACCGCCAGACCTGCCAAGCACGTACACCTTCCCTCGACACGATCCGGATCGCGCCTTGGCGCGGGGTGGAGCAGCCCGGTAGCTCGTCAGGCTCATAACCTGAAGGTCACAGGTTCAAATCCTGTCCCCGCAACCAAACCAATCAGAAGCCCGCCGGCGATCAGCCGGCGGGCTTTTTGTCTTTGCAATGATACGCCACTCGGTACGAGGCAGAACCCGACGCAGGCCAGTCGACACCCCCACCGTGAAACTCGACGACGAGCTTGATTCCTCTCCGTCGAAGCCTGGTCTTGGCGAGCTCAGTGCCCGACTTGATCGAACCATCGTTGAGGCCCGCGGCACTCCCGCAGGGATCGTAGCGCTGCACCACTGGCGATAAGGGCGCTGGCGGGGGAGGGGCCTTTCCGGTCGCCTGTTCCCGTCGAACGAGACGTCATCGCACCCCAAGCATATTCGCAAGGCCGTGCGGCAGCCGGGTGGGACGCTATCGGCTCCCGCAATCGACGTGGACCAAGTGTGCGGCCGTGGCGAATCTCCGCTGCGGCAGGGCTTTCGTCGTGCCGCCGCAAATCGAATGATCTCGCCTGCGCTAATCCCCGCTCGCGGGATATCGATGGCAATGTTTTGCGTCGTCATCGTCCGCAGGGCCGGGAATCGGAGGCAAGATGCAAGACGCCGCCGCCGATCCCGAAGGCTGCTCGCCCGATGGGGCGCCTCGATCTGACTGGCCCGGCACGAGGATCGCGTCGGCCGTCGGTATGGTCTGCCACGAGCGGTGCGACCTCCGCAGCGCCCGCCGGCAAGCTGCGCCTGCATCGGCGCTCTGAAGGGTGACATTCGGCGCTGGAGGCTCGTCCAAGGCCGCACCGGACGCAGCAGCTCTGCTGACGGGGCTTGACCGCGCCGATGGGGGCGGCTGCCGAGTGACGCCACCCGTGCCTTGATCGCTGCGAGAGCGCTGGGTGCAGGCGGCGTTCTCACGCCCGTATCGGCCATCCCGGCCGAGAAAAATTATACTGTCAAATACTTCGGTTGGCCCTTTCCGTTGCAGGCGATCAACACGATGGCCTCCGAAGCGGGCGCCGAGCGCGGTCGATCGGCCGGTGGTGGTCCCGGAGGATGCCCTCGGCCCGCGAGCTCTCGCACCGGATCGCGCGACATTCCGCTTGCATCCGGGCCGAGGATCCGGCTAGAGAGCGAGCGCGCCGCGGCGCTGCAGGAGTGTAGCTCAACTGGTCAGAGCACCGGTCTCCAAAACCGGGGGTTGGGGGTTCGAGTCCCTCCACTCCTGCCAGGAACCGCGAGCCGACCGGAGTTACCGTCACCCGCCGGCAACTTCGTAACAATCCGTTCGGGACAGTCGACAAGCGCAGGCAACTGCGCTAGACGCTGCCCCCATCCCAGATCGAACAGGCGGCTTCGCGGGCCGGGGGTGATCCTTCAGCCCGCCGCCGCCGTTGGTTTCGAGCGCATCGGTTGTCCGAGCCATGGCATCGAACGAAGCGACGAAGAAGATGGACCTCGGGCGCAACGCCTCCCGCAGCACCCCGCCGGCGCCGCCCGCGCGTCCGGCGCCGAAGCGCGTCGGCCCGTTCGAGTTCCTGCAGCAGGTCCGCGACGAGGGCCGGAAAGTCACCTGGCCGACCCGCAAGGAGACCCTGGTGACCACCCTGATGGTGTTCGTCATGGTGGTGGTGGCGAGCGTGTTCTTCACCGTCGTCGACCAGGTGCTGCGTTACGCCGTGACGCTGGTGCTGGGCATCGGGGCCTGATCGAGAAACGACCCGGCTGATGCTGGCCCGCGACGGGGCCGCCGCCGGACTGGAGTGAACGCCGTGTCGAAGCGCTGGTACATCGTCCACGCCTATTCGAACTTCGAGAACAAGGTCGCGCAGTCGATCAAGGATCAGGCGGCGCAGCGCGGCCTGACCGAGAAGTTCGACGAGGTCATGGTTCCGACCGAGAAGGTCGTGGAGGTGCGCCGCGGCCGCAAGGTCGATGCCGAGCGCAAGTTCTTCCCCGGCTATGTGCTGGTGAAGTGCGACCTCACCGACGAGGTCTACCACCTCATCAAGAACACCCCGAAGGTCACGGGCTTCCTCGGCGCCGACAAGTCGAAGCCGGTGCCGATCCCCGACGCCGAGGCCGAGCGCATCAAGGGCCAGGTCCAGGAAGGCACCGACCGCCCCAAGGCCTCGATCTCCTACGAGGTCGGCGAGCAGGTCCGCGTCGCGGACGGCCCGTTCGCCTCCTTCAACGGCGTCGTCGAGGAAGTCGACGAGAGCCGCTCCCGCCTAAAGGTGGCGGTCTCCATCTTCGGCCGGGCGACCCCGGTCGAGCTCGAATACGGTCAGGTCGAGAAGCTCTGATCGTACCCGGCGGAGCGGTTCGGGAACCGTACGGGGCGCGGCAGCGCGCCTCGTCTTTTCCGTTCCCGTCCCATCCGCCCCTCACCCGCGGAAGGCCCGCCCGGAAACGCCTCCGGGAGCCCGGGCCGCACCGCGACCTGCAACCGCCCTCATTGTCTAGGGCTATTCTGGGAGCAGTCCCATGGCGAAGAAGATCACGGGCTACGTGAAGCTTCAGGTCCCGGCCGGCGCCGCCAATCCGTCGCCGCCGATCGGTCCCGCGCTCGGTCAGCGCGGCCTCAACATCATGGAATTCTGCAAGGCCTTCAACGCGAAGACCGCGCAGATCGAGAAGGGCACCCCGATCCCGGTGATCATCACCGCGTATCAGGACCGCTCCTTCACCTTCGAGATGAAGCAGCCCCCGGTCTCCTTCTTCCTGAAGAAGGCCGCCGGCCTGAAGATCGGCAAGAAGCCGGCCTCCGGCTCGAAGACCCCCGGCAAGGGCGCGCCCGCCGGCAAGGTCTCCGAGGCGCAGATCCGCGAGATCGCCGAGAAGAAGATGCCCGACCTGAACTGCGATTCGGTCGATTCCGCCGTTGCCATGATCCGCGGCTCCGCCCGCGCGATGGGCCTCGAGATCACCGCGTAAGGGGAGGGCGACATGGCACAGACAGGCAAGCGCATCCGCTCCGCCCGCGAGGGCATCGCGGTCACCAAGCTCTACCCGCTCGACGAGGCGGTGAAGCTCATCAAGGAGCGGGCCAAGGCCAAGTTCGACGAGACCTTCGAGGTCTCGATGAACCTCGGCGTCGATCCCCGCCACGCCGACCAGATGGTCCGCGGCGTCTGCAACCTGCCGAACGGCTCCGGCCGGACCGTGCGGGTGGCGGTGTTCGCCCGCGGCCCGAAGGCCGACGAGGCGCGGGCCGCCGGTGCCGACATCGTCGGCGCCGAGGACCTGCTCGAGACGATCCAGGGCGGCACGATCGACTTCGATCGCTGCATCGCCACCCCGGACATGATGCCGCTGGTCGGCCGCCTCGGTAAGGTGCTGGGCCCGCGCGGCCTGATGCCGAACCCGAAGGTCGGCACCGTCACCATGGACGTCAAGGGCGCCGTCGCCGGCGCCAAGGGCGGTTCGGTCGAGTTCCGCGTCGAGAAGGCGGGCATCGTCCACGCCGGTATCGGCAAGGTCTCGTTCGACGAGCAGAAGATCGTCGAGAACATCCGCGCCTTCGCGGATGCGGTCGCCAAGGCCCGGCCCGCCGGCGCCAAGGGCACCTACATCCAGCGCATCGCCGTCTCCTCGACGATGGGCCCGGGCGTGAAGGTCGATCCCTCGAGCGTGCTGGCCGCCCACGGCGCCTGACGCCGACGCGACTGTCGCGATACCATCGCAAGCGCCCGGTCCGGCAACGGACCGGGCGCTTCGCGTTTTTGCTGTCGAGGGCCCGATGCGGGCGGCGTGACGCTGCGGCATTGCGACTCGCGGCTGTGCGGCGCGGCGTGGCGAAAAGCTGACGTGGCGGGGCAGCCTTCCGGCGGGGCTGTGCTAGATACGTTTCCATGCGCAGCACCGTCCCGGTCTCCTCTTCGCGACGCATCCTCTGCGTCTTCCCCGCCTACACGCCCTCGTTCGGCACCTTCTCGCACGCCTATCCGCTGATGGGCGGCGTCAAGGCCTTCATGCCACCGCAAGGGCTGCTCGTGATCGCCGCCTACATGCCGGAGGCATGGGAGGTGCGATTCGTCGACGAGAATATCGCTCGGGCCGGCCCCGAGGATTTCGCCTGGGCCGACGCGGTGTTCGTGTCGGGCATGCACATCCAGGAAGGCCAGATCCACGAGATCGGCCGCCGGGCGCATGCCGCCGGCAAGGTCGCCGTCTTAGGGGGGCCCTCGGTCTCCGGCGCGCCGGAAAAGTACCCGGATTTCGACTACTTGCATCTCGGCGAGATCGGCGACGCCACCGACGCGTTGATCCGCCGCCTCGACGCGACCGTCGCGGTGCCGTCCGAACCGGAGCGATTCGAGACGGCCGACCGCCTGGCGCTCGCCGACTTCCCGGCGCCGGCCTACGAGCGCGTGCCGCTGAAGCGCTACCTGATCGGCTCGCTGCAATTCTCGTCGGGCTGCCCGTATCGCTGCGAGTTCTGCGACATCCCGCAGCTCTACGGCCGCCAGCCGCGACTCAAGACCCCCGAGCAGCTCTGTGGCGAGCTCGACGCCATCGTGGCGCAGCCGGCCCACCCGGCGGTGGTGTACTTCGTCGACGACAACTTCATCGGCAACCGCAAGGCGACGCGGGACATGCTGCCCCACCTGGTGGAGTGGCAGAAGCGGAACAACTACCCGCTCCAGTTCGCCTGCGAGGCGACGCTCAACATGGCCAAGCAGCCCGAGATCCTCGAGCTGATGCGCCAGGCCAACTTCATGACCGTGTTCGTCGGCATCGAGACGCCGGAGGCGGACGCGCTCAAGGGCATCGACAAGACCCACAACGCCGCCGTGCCGATGTACGAGGCGATCGAGACCCTGAACTCGTACGGGCTCGAGGTCACCTCGGGCATCATCCTCGGCCTCGACACCGATTCGGACAAGTCCGAGCAGAACCTGATCGACTTCATCGACAAGTCGGCCATTCCCGTCCTGACCATCAACCTGCTCCAGGCCCTGCCCAAGACGCCGCTCTGGGACCGGCTGGAGCGGGAGGGGCGGCTCGTCCACGATGCCAGCCTCGAATCGAACGTGCTGTTCAAGCGCCCGCACGACGAGGTGGTGGGATCCTGGCGCCGGGCCATCGCCCATGCCTACTCGCCCGAGCACCTGTTCGAGCGCTTCAAGCGCCAGTGCGACGTCACCTATCCCAACCGGATCACCACGCCGACCGCCGGCAAGCTGACCTTCACCAACCTGCGCCGCGGGCTGATCCTCGGCTTCAACATCGTCACCCGGGTCGGGCTGTTCTCCGATTATCGCCGGGCGTTCTGGCAGGCCGCCGGCTACGCCCTCAAGCGCGGCCAGATCGAGGCGGTGTTCAACATGGGCTTCGTCGCCCACCACCTGATCCGCTTCACCCGCGAGGCCCTGCGGGGCGAGCACAACGCCTCGTTCTACGCGGCCCAGGACAAGGCGAAGGCGGACGCCGCGGCCGGGGCCCGGCAGGCGGCTTGATCGGCCTTCGACCGTCATCGAGGGCGGCATCCCGGGGCTCGGCGCGGCCGAAGCCCTGGGATGTGGCGCGGGGGGGCGACGGTGATCCGCCTACCGTTGCTTTGCCGCGCGAAACAGCTGCCACTCCTCGACCACCCGACCGTCGAGCAGGTGGCAATAGCCGGCCTCGCCGGCGGCTTCCTTGCGGATTTCGACGCGCCGCCCGCCGAGCGGGGCGCAATGGGCCGAGGCCGGGTTCGCCATGGCCCAGGCCCGACCGGTCCCGACGGTGGTGGCAAGCAGCGCGGCTGCGATCATGACCCGTGTCACGGCACCTCTCCCGTTCTCATGCCGGACGGCAGGATTGGGGAGAGGCGATGAACCGGCGGTGACGCGACGGCGTCCCGCCGGTCCGATCGTCAGTGGCCGCCGCCGAGATAGGCCGCCCGCACCTGCGGATCGTCGCGCAGCTGTGCCGCCGGGCCCTGGAAGCGGATGCGGCCGTTCTCCAGCACGTAGGCGTGGTCGGCCACGCCGAGCGCCGCCATGGCGAACTGTTCGACGAGCAGCATCGTCACCTGTTCCTCCTTGAGCCGGCGGATGATGCGAAACACCTCCTCCACCAGCTTCGGAGCGAGGCCCATCGAGGGCTCGTCGAGGAGCAGGATCTCGGGGCGCAGCATCAGGGCCCGGCCCATGGCGAGCATCTGCTGCTCGCCGCCCGACAGGGTGCCGGCGAGCTGGGTGCGGCGCTCGCGCAGGCGCGGGAAGAGGGTGTAGGCCCGCTCCCGGTCGGCGTTGACGTCGCCCTTCGGCCGCGAGCCGGTGAGGCGCGGGAAGGCGCCGAGCGTCAGGTTGTCCTCGACCGACAGGGTCGGGAAGACCCGCCGCCCCTCGGGCGAGTGGGCGAGCCCGGTGCGGGCGACGTCGTGGCTCTCCAGGCCGCCGATCTCGCGCCCGTTGAGCTTGATCGAGCCGGAGCGCGGCTTGATCATGCCCGACAGCGCCCGCATCGTCGTGGTCTTGCCCGCTCCGTTGGAGCCGATCAGGGTGACGACCTGTCCCTTGGGGACCGTGAAGGTGAGGCCGTGCAGGACCTCGATCTGGCCGTAGCCGGCCGACAGGCCGCTGACATCGAGCATCTCTCTACTCCGCGGCGTCGGCAACCGGGCTGCCGAGATAGGCTTCGATGACCTTGGGGTCGGACTGGACCTCGCGGGCACCGCCCTCGGAGATCTTGTGGCCGAAATCGAGCACGCTGACGCGGTCGCACAGGCCCATCACCACGTCCATGTGGTGCTCGATCAGGATCACCGTGATGCCGGCGTCGCGGATCTTGCGGATAATCACCGTCAATTCGGCGATGTCGGGCGCGGTGAGGCCGGCGGCCGGCTCGTCGAGGAGGAGGAGCACCGGATCGAGAGCGAGCGCCCGGCCGATCTCGAGGAGCCGCTGCTTGCCGTAGGGCAGGTTGCGGGCCTCGACCTGTGCGAGCGCGCCGAGGCCCACGAAGTCGAGGATCGCCATCGCGCGGGCCCGGGCCTCGCGCTCCTCGCGTCGCCGCCGCGGCGTGCCGAGAATCGCGTCGAACAGCGTGCCCTGGAAGCTGTGGTGCAGGCCGACCAGCACGTTCTCCAGCGCCGTCATCTCGCGGAAGAGCTGGACGTTCTGGAAGGTGCGGGCGACGCCCGAGAGCGCGATCTCGGAGGGGGTGCGCCCGTCGAGCCGCTTGGCGGCGTCGGTGCCGGCGGCGAGCGTCACGCTGCCGGCGGTCGGCTTGTAGATGCCGGTGAGCACGTTCATCATCGTGCTCTTGCCCGAGCCGTTCGGGCCGATCAGCCCGTGGATCGTGCCCGGGCGCACCGCGAGGTCGACCTCGTTGAGGGCCTTGAGGCCGCCGAACTGCATCAGCGCCCGCTCGACGGTGAGCAGCGGATCGGCGCCGGAGCGGCCGCCCTGGCGGATCAGCGCGTCGCCCGAGGCCGCGAGCGCCTGGGTCGCCCCCGTATGGGCCGGGCGCAGGAAGGGCAGCTTTTCGCGTAAGAAACCGACGATGCCGTCCGGCAGGTAGTAGACCACGAACAGGATCATCAGGCCGAAGACGGTGAGGCGGAAATCCGTCACCGAATCCATGGCGAGCGTCGCCGGGAAGAAGGCGAGGCAGAGCGCGCCCGGGATGAGCAGGCTCATCCGGTTGTCCTTGCCCCGCAGGAAGGCGAGGCCGACCACGACGACCGCCAGCGCGGCGATGATGCCGGCCATGATCCGCACCAGGGCGATGTCGGCCAGGATGTTGGGCATCATCACGATGATGGCCGCGCCGATCAGCGGTCCGGAGCGCGACTTGCGCCCGCCCATGGTGACGGCGAGCAGGAACAGCACCGTCAGCTCGAAGCCGTAGGAGTTCGGTGCGACGTAGCGCTCGGACCAGGCGAAGAGCGCACCCGAGAGGCCCGCGAGCGCGGCCGAGATCACGAAGGCGTAGACCTTGTAGCGGTAGACGCTGACGCCCATGCAGTCGCAGGCGATCGGCGAGTCGCGCAGGGCCTCGAAGGCGCGGCCGAAGGGCGAGCGCACCACCCGGTTGACCACCAGGATCGTGAGCAAGAGGCAGGCGCAGACGAGGTAGTAGAATTCGAGCTTGCGGCCGGCCGCACCCCAGGGCGCCTGCAGGCCGATGAGCGAGAAGTCGAGGACCCGGGCCGGCGGCAGGGTGATGCCGAGCGGGCCGTTGGTCAGGTCCGTCATCTCGTTGATGAAGATCTGGATGATGGTGCCGAAGGCCAGCGTCACCATGGCGAGGTAGGGACCGCTGACCCGGAGCGCCGGGATCGCCAGCAGCAGGCCGAAGCCCGCCGTGACGCCGATGCCGGCCAGCAGCCCGAACCACAGCCCGAGCTTGAACTTGAGAAACAAGACGGCGGCCGCGTAGGCGCCGATGCCGAACAAGCCGGCATGGCCCAGCGAGACCTGGCCGGTATAGCCGACCACGATGTCGAGCCCGAGGATCAGGATCGCGTAGATGGCGATCACCACCAGCAGGTGGATGTAGTACTGGCTCGTGACGACGTGCGGGAAGGCCGCCAGGAACACGACGAGGCACACGGCCCCGAGGAGGCCGACGAAGCGGCCGAGTCCGGCTTGAGGGACCGGCGGGGCGGTTTGCCGGGCCAGCGCCGGCGCGGAGGCGGACTGCGCCATGATGGTGGGGAACCCTGGACGAGACGGGAGCGACGAGGCCGCTCCCGCGTTCCGGGAGCGGCGCGGGCGGAAGAGTGGTCAGACCTTCTTGATCACGGCCTTGCCGAACAGGCCGACCGGGCGCACCGCCAGCACGGCGAGCAGCAGGATCAGGCCGGGCACGTCCTTGTAGCCGGTCGAGATGTAGAAGCCGGTGAGCGTCTCGGCGATGCCGAGGATCAGCCCGCCGACGATGACGCCGAGGCCGGATTCGAGGCCGCCGATGATCGCCACCGCGAAGGCCTTGAGCGCCAGCACCGAGCCCATCGTGGCGCCGGTCAGCGTCACGGGGGCGACGAGCACGCCCGCAAAGGCGGCGGTCATGGCGCTGATCGAGTAGGACAGGGTGATGACCTTCTGGGTGTTGATGCCCATCAGGCCGGCGGCGTCGATGTCGTTCGAGGTCGCCACCACCGCCTTGCCCCAGATCGAGCGGCGGTTGAACAATTCGACCGCGAGCATCATCAGGAGCGCGCCGGCGACGATCATCAGCTCCATCGGCAGCACCCGGACGCCACCGAAGGTCAGCGCCTCCTCCGGCAGCGGCGAGGGGAACTTCAGGTCGTCGCGGCCCCAGATGTTCTCGGCGACGTTCTTGAAGATGATGCCGAGCGCGATGGTGGCCATGATCCACCCGTACTCGGACTTGATCTTGACCGCCGGGCGCACGCCGAGGCGCTCGACGACGGCGCCCAGCGCGAAGCCGAAGACCAGGACCAGCGGCAACATCAGCCAGTAGCCGGTGAACGGCACCAGCGTCAGGCCGAACAGGGCGCCGAGCATCAGGGCCTCGCCCTGGCCGAAGTTCAGGGTCTTCGAGGTGGCGAAGGTGAGCTGGTAGCCGAAGGCGATCGCGGCGTAGATCATGCCGACGGCGACGCCGCTCGCCACGAGCTGAAGGAAGATCTGCATGGGAAATGGGCTCGTCTTCGTCGGGCGGGCCCCGCGCGTCGCGCTGCGGGGGCGGGCCCCGCGCCTCGCGCGCGGGACCCGGATGCGGCCTCAGTTCGAGGCCTTCTCCTTGACGCGGACGACGCCCGCGTTCTTGGCGTCCTCGTCCTTGGCGTAGACGATCTTGCCGTCCTGGACCTTCCCGAACACCACCATGTTGCGGCTGATGGCGTTGTGGTCCTTGGCCGTGAACGGCTTGTCGTAGGTCGTGACCACGCCCTCGACCTTGGTGTTCAGATCCTCGAGCGCGGCGCGGACCTTCGCGCCGTCGGTCGAGCCCGCCTGCTTGATCGCGGCGGCGAGCAGGTAGACCGAATCGTAGCCCTGCGCGCCCGCCACCGGGGTCGGGATCTTGTTGACCTTGAAGCTGGCGTAGTAGCCGTCGAGGAAGGACTTGCGCTTGGGCAGCGTCTTATCCTCGATGAAGGTCTGGGGCATGATCACGCCGTTGCCGTTCGTGCCGGCGATATCGATGAAGCTCTGCATCGAGGCCGGCCACGAGGTGATCATCGGCACCTTCCAGCCGAGCTTGGCCATGCCGTTGGCGATCTGGGCGAGCTCCGGGCCGATGCCGTAGGCCAGGATCACGTCGGCGCCCGCCTGCTGCGACTTCAGCAGCTGGGGCGTCATGTCGACGTCCTTGATGTTGAACTTCTCGACCGCGACCGGCTTGACGCCCTTGGCCTTGAAGTACTTCTCGAGGTCCTCGCGGCCGAGCTGGCCGTAATTGGTCGAGTCGGCCAGGATCGCGATCTTCTTGAAGCCCTGCGCGATCGCCTCGTCGGCCATCATGCCGGCCTGCAGCACGTCGTAGGCCGAGGTGCGGAAGACGTAGTTGTTGTCGTAGTCCGGCGGGTTGAACTGGTTGGTGATGATCGTGCCGGTGGCGACGTTGTTGATCACCGGGATCTCGGCTTCCTGGTAGAAGCGCTGGGCGGCCAGGGCCACGCCGGTGTTGATGAAGCCGAGGGTGGCGACCACCTTCTCCTTGTTGATCAGCTCCTGGGCGACCTGGGCGCCGACCTCGTTCTTGGCCTCGTCGTCGCGCTCGACGAGCTGGATCTGGCGCCCGAGCACGCCGCCGTTCTTGTTGATCTCCTCGGCGGCCAGACGCACGCCGTCGCGCATCGACACGCCCATCGAGGACGAGCCGCCGGTATAGGGGCCGGTCACGCCGATCTTGATCGGGTCGGCCGCCAGGGCCGGGGCCGCGAAGGCGGTCGCGCAGGCGAGCGCCGCCGCGAGCGCGGTCAGGGATGAGCGCATCTGGGGTTCCTCCGGGGGACCGTTTCTTGCCGTCCCGGCCTGTCGCGGCCGGAGATCGGGGTGCCGGATAGAACCGAAAGTGGCAGCGCTTGTCGAGCGCGTCTTTCGATCTAGAAACAGATGCGGGGGCGGGGCGCGACGGCCAAGGACTGACCGGGCCCGCCGCCCCGCCGAAATCGGCGCTCCTGGACTTGTCGAGACCCGGCCGAGGACCGTCTCAATCCTTCGCCGGCTCGTCCTTGCCCGGGACCTGCGTGATGCCGCCGATCACCCGCACCGGGCGGTTGCCCTCGGGCGGGGTCTTCCAGCCGCCCTCCGCCGGCTTGGCGTCGGGCGCCTTGGCTTGTGCGGCCTCGGCCGCCTTCGCGGGGGCGGGCTCCCTGGTGGCCGGCACGGGCCTGGCGGCCTGCGCGGGCTTGGGCGCCAGGGGCGGTACCAGCGCGGCGGGGGCCTCGATCCGCTCGGGCGGGTTCGGGCGCGCCGCGGTCCGGCGGGGCGCCTCCGGCCTGGTTCCCTCGGTCTTGGGGGCTTCGGACTTCACCCCCTCGAGCGGGGTCTCGCGGCGCGGCGCGACGCCGGTGCGGGCGGCCGTGCTGTCGGGATTGAGGCCGAGCGGGTTGGGCCCGGCATTGGTCGAGGCGCGGGGCGCCGGCGCGACGCGGGCCGCCGGGGCGGCGGGTTCGAACTGCGGTGCGCCCTGCGGCAGCGGACGGGCGGCGACGCGGCGCTCCTCGGGACGCTCGCCGGGGGGCAGCGGCTCGGCGCGGGGCAGCGGCACGGGGGCGTAGCGGCCCTCCTCGCGCCAGCCGTCGCCGCCGCGCGGGGCGCGATCGCGAAAGGCCTCGTCGCGCGGCCAGGGCGGGCGGCTGTCGGCCTCGGTCCAGCCGTAGCCGGGGCGGCGGCCACCGGGCACGGTGCCGGGGGGAATCAGCGGCGCCTCCAGGCGCTCGCGGTCGAGGATGCGGCCGGTGCGGGCATCGACGACGAGCTGCACCCGGTTGCCCCACGGGCTGTCGGCCTCGACCCGGTAGGTCTCGCCGTCGAAGCGCGGATGGGTCATGCCGGTGAAGCCGGCCCGGCCGAGGCGGAAGATTACCGCGCGCGGCGGCAGGATCGCGTCGTCCTCGTCCTCGATGGCGACCGGGTAGCCCGGGCGGTAGCCCTGGGCCTGAGCGGGCAGGATCGCGCCCGTCATCAGCGTGGCGGCGAGCGCAGCAAGAAGTGCCGCGCCCGTCACGGACCGCGAACCCGTCTTGGACGGCAGTGCAGTCATCGTCCCGCATTCCCTTGTTTCCGGGGTCGTGCCGGGCGGGTGAGGCCCCGCATTCCCCTCGTGCTCGGACAATAACCTGTTAACCGCGGGAATGAGGCGGGATTGCGGGAGCGCGGCCGGCATGGGAGCCGGTCTTTCGGCTAAGGGACGACACCCGAATCGTCTCCCCGGAGGATCACGCCATGCCGCGCCTGCTGCCCGCCCTACTCCTCGCGCTCCTGCCCGCTGCCGCCTGGTCCGGCGCGGCGCTCGCCGAAGACCGGCTGCCGACGATCCCGCCCGCCCAGTACGGCCCGGAGCAGAAGCAGGCCGCCGAGGCCTTCGAGGCCGCCCGCAAGGTGCCGGTCTTCGGCCCGTTCGAGCCGCTGATGCACTCGCCCGAGGTGATGACGCTCGCCCGCTCGATGGGCGACTACCTGCGCTACAAGCCGAAGATCGGCACCACGCTGTCCGAACTCGTGATCCTGGTGAATGCCCGCCACTGGACGCAGGACTACGAGTGGTACGTCCACGCGCCGATCGCCAGGAAGGTCGGCATCGCCCCCGAGGCGATCGCGGCGATCCGCGACGGCCGCCGCCCGACCGGCCTGCCGGAGGACCAGGAGACCGCCTACGACTTCACCGCAGAGCTCCTGCAGAACAAGCGCGTCTCGGACGCGACCTTCGCCCGGGCGGAGAAGCTCTTCGGCAAGCCGGGCGTCGTCGATCTCACGGCGGTCAGCGGGTACTACACCTTCCTGGCGATGGAGCTGAACGTCGCCCGCTATCCGCTGCCGAAGGACGGCACGCCGCTGCCGCGGCTGCCGGAGTAGCCCTCAGGCGGAGCGCCGCGCCAGGGCGAGGAGCGCCTCCACCTCCGCTTCGGTGGTGGAGAAGGCGGTGATCAGGCGGATCATCCGCTCGTCCTCGCGCACCGCCTCGCCCGCGGGCAGGCTGCGGCTCGTCCAGTCGTAGTAGAGCGCGCCGCCCTCCCGCAGGGCGGCGTCGAGGCGGGCGGGCAGGATCGGGAAGAGCTCGTTGCCCCGGACCGGCCAGGCGAGGCGCACACCACTCATCTCGGACAGGCCCGCGGCAAGCCGCGCCGCCATCCGGTTGGCATGACGGGCATTGGCGAGCCAGTGGTCGTCGGCGAGATAGGCGTCGAGCTGCGCGGCGAGGAAGCGGCCCTTCGACAGGATGTGGCCGGCGCGCTTGCGGCGGAAATCCAGCGTCTCGGCGAGGTCGGGGCGGAAGACCAGGATCGCTTCCGCGGCGAGCGCGCCGTTCTTGCTCGCCCCGAAGGACAGGATGTCGATGCCCGCCCGCCAGGTCATCGCGGCCGGCGAGCAGCCGAGCGCCGCGAGGGCGTTGGCGAAGCGCGCGCCGTCCATGTGGACGGTGAGGCCGTGCGCATGGGCGATGCGCGAGAGCGCCGCGATCTCGTCGACCGTGTAGACCTGCCCGCTCTCGGTGAGCTGCGACAGGGTGAGGGCGCGCGGCGGCATCTGCTTCACGTGCCGGGTCAGCCCGCCGAGGAACCGGTCGAGGGTCTCGGGCGCGATCTTGCCGCCGGCGCCGGGCAGGCCCTGCAGCTTGGCGCCGTGGGTGTAGAATTCAGGCGCGCCGCACTCGTCCTCCATGACGTGCGCCTCCTCGTGGCAGAGGCACAGGCCGAAGGGCGGCACCATCACGGAGAGCGCCAGCGCGTTCGCCGCGGTGCCGGTCGCGACCGGGAACACCGCGAGGTCGGGATGCTCGAACAGCGTCCGGAAGCGCGGGGTCAGGCCGAGCGTCAGCGGGTCGGCCCCGTAGGCCGGCATCGCGCCGCCGTTGTGGCGCACGATCGCCTCCAGGATCGGCGCGCTCGCGCCCACCACGTTGTCGCTGGCGAAGTTCATCGGCCTGAAGGCTCCCGCGGTCGCGAGCCGGGCCCGCATGCAGCCATCATGGCGGGTGCGGCGGGTCCGCACGAGTCGTCCCGGCTCATGCCGGTCATGCTCTGCCGGGCGGCCGTGCGACGTTCGACAGGGGAAAGATGCGCGGTTCCGGGCGAATTCGGCGTTTCGTTGCGACCCGGGAACGCGAAACGCAAGAAAAGCACAAGCCAGGACGGAATGGGCTCTTGCTGGACCGATTGAAATCTGGCAGGTTCCTCGAGTTAGGACAGTACCGCTGTCCCATTTTCCCGGCCGGGCCCCGTGCCCCCCGGGTCGCAAGGGCGCTGGCTTGTGGCTTGCACGACGGCCAAACGAGATACCAAACGCGCCGCCATTCGGGCGGTGCGGGCGCACGCGGGCTGACACCAGCCTGCCGGGCGCTCGCGAGGTGCGGGCGCTCCCTTCGCGAGACGCGACCGACCCTCCCGCGGACTGAAACAACACGAGGCGGCGGCCGCGCCCTCGGCCCGCACGCCCCTGCGGCGACCCTGCGTCGGCCGCGCCACTTCGCCCGCTCGGGAAGCGGGTATAACTCGCCCCGGACCGGGCCTGCCTCATCGGCAGGCGCGCCGGTCCGTGCGGCGGGCAGTCCCATCACGGCCGGCGCGCGACGTGGCGCACCTGCCGCCTTCGACATGAACGAGCGCGCTCGCCCGCGAGCCTAATGGGAGATGAGACCATGAGCGGCACGGATCAGTCGCGGTCCCGGACCGGGACCCAGCACCCCTCCCGCGGGCAGGCGGTCCCCGCCCTCGTCGTGCGCGATCCGGCCCTGCCGGCGCGCCAGGGCCTCTACAACCCGGGCAACGAGAAGGACGCCTGCGGCGTCGGCTTCATCGCCGACATGCACAACCGCCAGACCCACGCCATCGTGCAGCAGGGCCTGCAGATCCTGGAGAATCTCGACCATCGCGGCGCCGTCGGCGCCGACCCGAAGATGGGCGACGGCTGCGGCATCCTGGTGCAGGTCCCGCACGGCTTTTTCGCGGCGGAGGCCGAGCGCCTCGGCATCAAGCTGCCGGAGGCCGGCCATTACGGCGTCGGCCAGCTCTACATGCCGCGGGACGAGGAGGGCTTCCAGCTCGTCGAGAAGATCGTCGAGAAGGCGATCGCCGACGAGGGCCTGGCGCTGCTCGGCTGGCGCGACGTGCCGGTCGATCCCTCCGACCTCGGCGAGAGCGTGAAGGCGAGCGAGCCGCGCCACCGCCAGGTGTTCATCGGCCGCCCGGCGTCGAGCGCCGATCAGGACGCCTTCGAGCGCCGGCTGTTCCTCGTCCGCAAGGTGATCTCGAACGCCGTCTACACCCTCAAGGACGAGCGGCTGAAGGAGTTCTATCCGGTCTCCCTGTCCTCGCGCACCATCGTCTACAAGGGCATGGTGCTGGTGAACCAGCTCGGCCACTACTACCTCGACCTGAAGGACGAGCGCTTCGTCTCGGCGCTGGCGCTCGTGCACCAGCGCTTCGCCACCAACACCTTCCCGACCTGGCGCCTGTCGCACCCCTACCGGATGGTCGCCCATAACGGCGAGATCAACACGCTGCGCGGCAACGTGAACTGGATGGCGGCGCGTCAGGCCAGCGTCGATTCGGAGCTGTTCGGCAACGACATCTCGAAGCTCTGGCCGATCTCCTACGAGGGCCAGTCCGACACCGCCTGCTTCGACAACGCGCTCGAGTTCCTCGTCCAGGGCGGCTACCCGCTCGCCCACGCGATGATGATGCTCGTGCCGGAGGCCTGGGCCGGCAACCCGCTGATGAGCGAGGAGCAGCGCGCCTTCTACGAGTACCACGCCGCCCTGATGGAGCCGTGGGACGGCCCGGCCGCACTCTGCTTCACCGACGGCCGCCAGATCGGCGCCACCCTCGACCGCAACGGCCTGCGCCCCGCCCGCTACCTCGTCACCGACGACGGGCTCGTCGTGCTCGCCTCCGAGATGGGCGTGCTGCCGATCCCGGACGAGAAGATCGTCTCGTCCTGGCGCCTGCAGCCGGGCCGGATGCTGCTCATCGACCTCGAGAAGGGTCGCATCGTCTCCAACGAGGAGATCAAGAACGAGCTCGCCGCCGCCCACCCCTACAAGGAGTGGCTGAAGCGCACCCAGATCGTGCTCGAGGACCTGCGTCCGGTGCAGCCGCGCGAGTCGCGCACCGACGTGTCGCTGCTCGATCGCCAGCAGGCCTTCGGCTACACCCAGGAGGACCTGAAGCTCCTGATGCAGCCGATGGCCGTGACCGGCCAGGAGGCCGTCGGCTCGATGGGCTCGGACACGCCGCTCTCGGCGCTGTCCGACAAGCCCAAGCTCCTCTACACCTACTTCAAGCAGAACTTCGCGCAGGTGACGAACCCGCCGATCGACCCGATCCGCGAGGAGGCCGTGATGAGCCTCGTCTCGTTCATCGGGCCGCGGCCGAACATCCTCGACCTCGAGGGCACCTCGCGCAAGAAGCGCCTCGAGGTGCGCCAGCCGATCCTGACCAACGCGGACCTGGAGAAGATCCGCTGCATCGGCCACTTCGAGGACCGCTTCGACACCAAGACCCTCGACATCACCTATCCGGCCGAGACCGGCGCGCAGGCGATGGAGGGCGCGCTGGACCGTCTCTGCGACCGCGCCGAGGCGGCGGTGCGCGGCGGCTACAACATCATCGTGCTCTCGGACCGCGCCGTCGGGCCGGACCGGATCCCGATTCCCGCGCTGCTGGCCACCGCGGCGGTCCACAACTACCTGATCCGCAAGGGGCTTCGCACCTCGGTCGGGCTCGTGCTCGAATCGGGTGAGCCGCGCGAGGTGCACCACTTCGCGTGCCTCGCCGGCTACGGCGCCGAGGCGATCAACCCCTATCTTGCCTTCGAAACGCTGATCGCGATGAAGGACGAGCTGCCGCCGGAGCTCACCGACGACGAGATCGTCTATCGCTACATCAAGTCGATCGACAAGGGCCTGCTCAAGGTGATGTCCAAGATGGGCATCTCGACCTACCAGTCCTATTGCGGCGCGCAGATCTTCGACGCGATCGGGTTGAACTCGGCCTTCGTCGAGCGCGACTTCTTCGGCACGGCGACCACCATCGAGGGCATCGGCATGGCCGAGGTCGCCGAGGAGACGGTGCGCCGTCACCGCGACGCCTTCGGCGACGCGCCGGTCTACCGCACCGCCCTCGATGTCGGCGGCGAGTACGCCTACCGCCTGCGCGGCGAGGCCCATACCTGGACGCCCGACACCGTCGCGACGCTCCAGCACGCGGTCCGGCTCAACCTGCCCGAGCGCTACCGGGCCTTCGCCAAGATGGTGAACGAGCAGGAGAACCACCTCAAGACGATCCGCGGCCTGTTCCGGATCAAGAGCGCGGCGGAGCTCGGCCGGACCTCGGTCGAGATCGACGCGGTCGAGCCGGCGGTCGAGATCGTCAAGCGCTTCGCGACGGGTGCGATGTCCTACGGCTCGATCTCCAAGGAGGCGCACGAGACGCTCGCGATCGCCGTCAACTCCTTCGGCGGCCGCTCGAACTCGGGCGAGGGCGGCGAGGAGCGCGAGCGCTTCCGGCCGCTGCCGGACGGCCGCTCGCGCCGCTCGGCGATCAAGCAGGTCGCCTCGGGCCGCTTCGGCGTCACGACGGAATACCTCGTCAACGCCGACATGATGCAGATCAAGGTGGCGCAGGGCGCCAAGCCCGGCGAGGGCGGCCAGCTGCCGGGCCACAAGGTCGACGCCAAGATCGCCAAGGTCCGCCACTCGACCCCGGGCGTCGGCCTGATCTCGCCGCCGCCGCACCACGACATCTACTCGATCGAGGATCTGGCCCAGCTGATCTTCGACCTCAAGAACGTCAACCCGGCGGCCGACGTGTCGGTCAAGCTGGTGGCGGAGGTCGGCGTCGGCACGGTGGCGGCCGGCGTCGCCAAGGCGCGCGCCGACCACATCACCATCTCGGGTTTCGACGGCGGTACGGGTGCGGCGCCGCTCACCTCGATCAAGCATGCCGGCGGTCCCTGGGAGATCGGGCTGGCCGAGACCCAGCAGACGCTGGTGCTCAACCACCTGCGCGGCCGGGTGGCGCTCCAGGCCGACGGCGGCATTCGCACCGGCCGGGACGTGCTGATCGCGGCGCTGCTCGGCGCCGACCAGTTCGGCTTCTCGACCGCGCCGCTCATCGCGGCGGGCTGCATCATGATGCGCAAGTGCCACCTCAACACCTGCCCGGTCGGGGTCGCGACCCAGGATCCGGTGCTGCGCAAGCGCTTCAAGGGCACGCCCGAGCACGTCATCAACTACTTCTTCTTCGTCGCCGAAGAGGTCCGCGAGCTGATGGCGGCCTTAGGGATCACCAAGCTCGACGACCTGATCGGCCGGTCCGAGTACCTCGACAAGCTCGCGGCGATCTCGCACTGGAAGGCCAAGGGCCTCGACTTCACCCGGCTGTTCCACAAGCCGGAGGTGCCGGAGACGGTGGCACTCCGTCACGTCGAGACCCAGAAGCACCCGATCGACCAGGTCCTCGACCGTCGCCTCATCGCGGCTGTCGGCGACGCGATCGAGACCGGTGTCGCGGTGACCGTCGAGGACACGATCCGCAACTCCGACCGGGCCGCGGGCGCGATGCTGTCGGGCGCCGTCGCCAAGGCGCACGGCCACGAGGGTCTGCCGGACGACACCCTGACGGTGAAGCTCACCGGCACCGCCGGCCAGAGCTTCGGCGCCTGGCTCGCCGCCGGCGTGACGCTCAGCCTGACCGGCCACGCCAACGACTACGTCGGCAAGGGCCTGTCGGGCGGCAAGCTGATCATCCGGCCCACGGATGCGCTGGGTTCGCCGTCGGACCGCACCATCATGGTCGGCAACACGGTGCTGTACGGCGCCATCGCGGGCGAGGCCTACATCCGGGGCGCGGCCGGCGAGCGCTTCGCGGTCCGCAACTCGGGCGCCATCGCGGTGGTCGAGGGCATGGGCGACCATGGCTGCGAGTACATGACCGGCGGCGTCGTCGTGTCGATCGGCGAGACCGGGCGCAACTTCGCGGCCGGCATGTCGGGCGGCATCGCCTACGTGCTCGACGAGGACGGGTCGTTCGCCAAGCGCTGCAACCTGTCGATGGTCGATCTCGAGCCGGTCGAGGAGGAGGACGAGTTCATGCGCCGCTTCCACCAGGACGGCGACCTGGAGACCAAGGGGCGGATCGACATCCTGGAAAACATGTCGGGCCACGACGAGGAGCGCCTCGTCGGCCTCATCAACAACCACCTGAAGTATACCGGCTCGGTGCGCGCCAAAGCGATCATCGACAACTGGGACACCTACCGCACCAAGTTCGTGAAGGTGATGCCGGTCGAGTACCGCCGGGCGCTTCGCGAGATGGAGCGGGCCCGGATGCCGGTGGCGGCGGAGTAGCGCCAACCTGAACCCTCCCCCCTCTGCGGGGGAGGGTGCCCCGCGGAGCGGGGCGGGAGAGGGGCAGCGCGACGCTGATTCAGATGGCGCCTGTCATGATGGTCGCGACCTTTCCGGACGCGGCGTCCCCTCTCCCGGCTCGCTTACGCTCGCCACCCTCCCCCGCAGAGGGGGGAGGGTTGGGGTGGCGACTGATCGACGATCGGGGATCGAAGAGGAGACTGCGGTGAAGGTCTACGGCGACATGATGTCGGGCAACTGCCTGAAGGTGCGGTACGTCGCCGACCACCTCGGGCTCGCCTATGACTGGATCCCGGTCGACATCATGACAGGCGAGACCCGGACGCCCGAGTATCTCGCCCGCTTCCCCGCCGGCCAGGTGCCCGGCGTCGAGTTCCCGGATGGACGCTGCCTCGCCCAGTCGAACGCGATCATCCGGTATCTCGCCCGCGGCTCCACCCTGCTGCCCGACGATGCCTGGACCCAGGCCAGGATCGACGAGTGGCTGTTCTGGGAACAGTACAACCACGAGCCGACGATCGCGGTCTGCCGGTTCCACATGCGCTACCGGGGCGAGCCGGCCGAGACCCGCGACCCGAAGAAGGTGGCTGGCGGCGAGGCTGCCCTCGACCGGATGGAGCGACACTTGACTACCGCCGCGTGGTTCGTCGGCGATGCCGTCAGCATCGCGGATGTCGCCCTCTTCGCCTATACGCAATTCGCCGACGAGGGCGGATTCGACCTCTCGGGCCGGCCCGCGATCCGGGCCTGGCTCACCCGCTGCGGGGACGCGCTCCCCACATCCGCCACCGTCGCCGGGGTCGCCTAAGACCCGCCGCCGGCCCGATCACTTCATGAACTGAGCACTCACCCGATGGGCAAGGTCACAGGCTTCCTCGAGTTCGACCGGCAGGAGCAGAAGTATCAGCTCGCGGCCGACCGCGTGCGTCACTTCCTCGAATTCACCCTGCCGCTCGACGAGCACGACCTGAAGAAGCAGGCGGCGCGCTGCATGGATTGCGGCATCCCGTTCTGCCACGGCCCGACGGGCTGCCCGGTCCACAACCAGATCCCGGACTGGAACGACCTCGTCTTCAACGCGGATTGGGAGGAGGCGGCGCGCAACCTGCACTCCACCAACAACTTTCCGGAATTCACCGGCCGCATCTGCCCCGCGCCCTGCGAGGAGGCCTGCACCCTCAACCTCGAGAACCAGCCGGTCGCGATCAAGACCATCGAGCAGGCCATCGCCGACAAGGCCTGGAGCATGGGCTGGGTGGTGCCCGAGCCCGCCGCGGTGAAGACCGGCAAGAAGGTGGCGGTGATCGGCTCGGGTCCGGCCGGCATGGCTGCGGCCCAGCAGCTCGCCCGCGTCGGCCACGACGTCCACGTCTTCGAGCGCGAGCCGAAGGCCGGTGGCCTGCTGCGCTACGGCATTCCCGACTTCAAGATGGAGAAGCGCCACATCGACCGCCGGGTGCGGCAGATGGAGGCCGAGGGCGTGCAGTTCCATTACGGCGTCAATGTCGGCGTCACCCGCTCCTTCGCCAGCCTGCACGACGAGTTCGACGCCGTGCTGTTCGCCGGCGGCGCCGAGGCCCCGCGCGATCCCGGCCTGCCGGGCCAGGAGCTCGAGGGCGTGCACTTCGCCATGCCCTACCTCGTCCAGTCGAACCGCCGCGTCGGCCACGAGGCCGCGACCCCCGAGGAGCCGATCCTCGCCGCCGGCAAGAACGTGGTGGTGATCGGCGGCGGCGACACCGCGTCGGACTGCGTCGGCACCGCCTTCCGCCAGGGCGCGCTCTCGGTCACCCAGCTCGACATCCGCCCGCGCCCGCCGGAGCGCGAGGACAAGCTGACCGTGTGGCCCTACTGGGCGACCAAGATGCGCACCTCGTCGAGCCAGGCGGAGGGCGCCGAGCGCGAGTTCCAGGCCGCGACGCTGCGCATCGAGGGCAACAAGAAGGGCAAGGTGAAGGGCGTGGTCTGCGCCCGGGTCGACGAGGCCCGCAAGCCCATTGCCGGCTCCGAGTTCCTGCTGCCGGCCGACCTCGTCTTCATGGCGATCGGCTTCGCCGGTCCGGTCGCCCAGGGCCTCGTCGAGGAATCGGGCGTGGCTCGCGACAAGCGCGGCAACGTCCAGGCCGACGACGTCCAGTATCGCACCTCGACCGACAAGGTCTGGGTCGCGGGCGACATGCGCCGCGGCCAGTCCCTGGTGGTCTGGGCGATCCGCGAGGGTCGGCAGGCCGCCCGTTCCATCGACGAGGCGCTGATGGGGACGACGACCCTGCCACTCTGAGGCGGGATTTTCTGGGCGGGATTTCCTGCGCGGATTTCTCGGCGGGGCCCAGCCCCGCCGGCACGATGCGTGGCTGCCGATCGCGGGGTCCGCTCCATCCGGGGCGGGTCCCGTCGTCGTTTTCCGAACCCCGCGAGGGTAGGGCGGTCGACCCCGCCCAGCCGGATGCCCCAAGGATCGATGCGCGACGCCAACCTTCTTATATCTATTCTAATTCACTCAGTGGAAGGCGAGTTATCCACTGGCACGAACACTGTCGAAGATGCCTCGATGCCACACCGATGGCGATTGCGACCGGGGCTGGAATCGTTCCAGATCTTGGCTCTACATGGCGATTGATTGCCGACGGGCGAGCGCCTAACGCCGCCAGGAGATCGTCGTCTTCCCTGGTAGGTTCCCGTGCACCCAACCCCTCGTCCCGCCGGCCGACACCGGTCGTCGCTCGTCCTCGCACTGCTCGCGGGCGCGGCGCCGGTCCTGGCCGGCGGCAGGGCGACGGCGCAGGAGGCGGGTGAGGCCATCGCCCTCGACGCGATCACGGTCGCCGGCGCACCGGCCTTCCGGGAGACGGCCATCGGCCCGGTCCAGGGCTACCGCGCCACCCGCAGCGCCACCGCGACCAAGACCGACACGCCCCTGCGCGACGTCCCCCAGACCGTCAACGTCGTGCCGCGCGAGGTCCTGGTCGACCGGGCTGAGACGCGGCTCGCCGACGCCTTGTTCAACGTCAGCAACGTGCAGCCGGGCGGCACCATCCAGGGCCGCAGCGACACCTTCATCATCCGCGGCTTCCGGACCCAGACCTACGCCATCGACGGCGTGTTCATGAACCAGGCCAATACCTTCTACCCGGTCCAGCGCGACCTCGCCGACGTCGAGCGGATCGAGGTGCTGAAGGGCCCGGCCTCGGTGCTCTACGGGCGGGGCGATCCGGGCGGCGTCATCAACATCGTCACCCGCCAGCCGACCCTGGTGCCGACGGCGGAGGCCAGCATCCAGGCCGGCAGCTTCGGCTTCCGGCGGGTCCAGGCCTCGGCCTCCGGGGCCGTGCCGGGCACCGACGGGCTCGCCGCCCGCCTGAGCTTCGGAACGCAGGTCGACCCGACGTTTCGCGATCTCGCCGGGCGCGACAATTCCCGGTTCTTCATCGCGCCGGCCTTCAGCTGGAACCCGAGCCCGGACACGCGGGTCACGTTCATCGGCGAGTTCACCCGCCAGGACACGGTCTACGACGAGGGGCTGGTCGCCCGGAACGGCCGCGTACCGCTCGACAACATCTCGCGCTACTACGGCGAGCCGTTCTCGCGCTACAACGCGAATGCGAATTTCGGCACGCTGAAGGTCGAGCACGACTTCAACGAGCACCTGATGCTGCGCCAGGTGATCAACGCGCAGGGCGGCAGCTTCGACGCGATCGCGGCCCGGGCCATCGGCGTCTCGGCCAACGGGCTCACGCTCACCCGCCGCACCACCGCGACCACCTCGACCTACGCCGCCGTCGACAGCCAGACCGAGCTGGTGGCGAAGTTCGACTGGCTCGGCCTGCGCCACACGGCGCTCCTCGGGGTCGAGTACGTCAACGGGTACCGGCGGGCGATCACCACGCAAGGTCCGCTCGCCTCGGTGAGCTTCCTCAACCCCGTTCCCGGCCTCTCGCTGCCGGGCGCGCTGTCGCTGCAGAGCGATCTCAAGCAGAAGACCGAGCTGACCGGGCTCTACGCCCAGGACCAGATCGACCTCGGCTACGGCCTGCAGCTGCTGCTGGGCGTGCGGTACGACACCGGCTCGCAGTTCTACTTCAGCCGCACCCCGACATCGCGTACGATCCCGCCGGACCAAGAGCTTTCCGGCGTGTCGCCGCGGGTCGGGCTGATCTACCGGGTCGCCGAGCCGCTGGCGCTCTACGCTAGCTACACCACCTCGTTCAAGCCGCAGACCGCCAACGTCTTCGGTGCCGCCAACCCGCCGCCGGAGACCGGCGAGCAGGTCGAGGTCGGCACCCGGTTCGAGTTCTCGCCGGACCTGAGCCTGACCGCCTCGGTGTTCGACATCACCCGCAACAACGTCGCGGCGAACGATCCGGTCAATACCGGCTTCTCGATCATCACCGGCCAGCAGCGCTCGAAGGGCGTCGAGGCCGATCTCGCCGGCACCATCCTGCCGGGCTGGAAGGTCATCGGCGGCGTCGGCTACACCGATGCCCGGGTGACGCGCGATCGATTCATTCCGGTCGGCAACCGTCTCGACGGCGCGCCGCAATTCAGCGGCAGCGTCTGGACCACCTACCAGTTCGACGAGGGGTTCTGGCGCGGCCTCGGGCTCGGGGCCGGCGTGACCCATGTCGGCGCGCGCTTCGGCGACATCACCAACACCTACAAGGTCGGCGCCTATACCCGGGTCGATGCGGCGGTCTTCTACGACCTCAACGAGCACGCCCGGTTCTCGCTGAACCTGAAGAACCTGACCAACGCGCGCTACATCGAGGCGCCGTTCAACCAGTTCAACAACATCCCGGGCGCGCCGTTCTCGGTGCTGGCGACGCTCACGGCGCGGCTGTAGCGCCTTCCGCGTTGCGATCGCTCGCGTCGCAAAGCGGGACTTCGCATCACCCCCGCGGCCAGCGGAAATCGTCGGCCCGGCCCGGCTGGGGCGGGGGGGCGATACCGCGGTTGAGGCTGCGCTCCAGGGTGTAGCCGGTGTCGCGGTCGATCCGCGGCCGGCCGGTGACGAGCTGGCCGTTGGGCGCCACCTCGGTGCGGGTCAGCGGCACCACCGGGCCGGCGGCCGGCTTGACCGGGAGTGCCGGGATGCCGGGCGGCTCGGGCAGGCTCGGCAGCATCGCGGTGATGAGCCGGTCGATCGCCGCGTCGTCGTCGAGCTTCGCGGTGCCGGCGGCGGGCGGCGGCGCCTCGGGGCTGACCGCCGCCACCGCCTCCGGCGGGGTCGGGGTGCCGCCCTTGGCCTCGATCAGCCGCTTGATCTCGACATCCGCGAAATGCGCCGCCTTGCGGGCGCCGGCCTGGGTGAAGTGCACGCCGTCGGCGGTGCGCAGCTTCGCCTGCTGGCCCTCGAGATCCGGCCCGGTCGCGGCGTAGCGGTTGTTCTCGTCGACGAAGGCCGGCCAGATGTCGACGTAGACGCCGCCCGCCCGCTGCACTCGGTCGCGAAAGATCTCGTTGAGCGAGGTGATGTCGGCCGAGAGGGTGTCGCTCTTCATCGGCGGCTCGCCGACCCAGACCACCGGCACCTTGCGGTCGGAAAACACCTTGAGGAGCGCGTCGACCCGGTCGCGGTAGAGGGTGCGCCAGCGCTCGCTCAGCGGCTCGACCGACTGGTCGCCGTCGCGCAGGGGCTGGCGGTCGTTGGCGCCCACCATCACCACGGCGTAGGACACCTTCGGGTTGGTCTTGAGATAGTCCTCGGCCGCCTTCGGCCAGTCGACCACGTCCTTGCGCACGAGGCCGCTGTCGCCCTTGGCGCGGCGAATCACCGCGACGTCGGGCGAGGATTCGTAGACGGTGTCGAGGCCCTGGCCCAGCAGCTCGGCGAGGGAGTCGCCGAACACCGCGATCTGGGTCGCCGGGTCGGTCTTCGGCTTCGGGGCGGCGGGCCGGGCCACGACCGGGGCCGGGCGGGGCTTGGGTCGCTGCACCGAGCGGCCCTCGCGGCTGTGGACGACCTCGCGCTCGCGCCGCGGGCGGGGCGTGCGGTAGGCGCCGCGCGGGGCGGGCTGCCCGTAATCCTGGACCTGGGGTGCCGCCGCCGGGCGATCCTCCCACGGCCAGTAGAACTGGCGCTGCGGCTCGGGGGCGGGGCGATAGCCGGGATCGCGCCGGCGATAGCCGTAGGCGCCCTCGGCGGCGCGGCGCGGCGCGTAGCCCTCGTCGTAATATTGCGCGTGGGCCGGGCCCGGCGCGGCGAGGCCCGCCAGCAGGCCCCACAGGACGAGCCGCGACAGCGTGCGTCCCGCCGGCCAACCCATCCGCATCGTCCTCGACCGCATCGTCATGGGTTCGAATATAGCGCGGGCGGCCGCTCCGGCCCATCCCGCGGCGTGATGCGGCCCCCGGCCTTCGCGCGACCGTTCCGTCAAGGTTACCGAAGTGGGACGGCCAGTGTAAAACCTCCGTTCAGCATCGCGGCAAGTCGTCGTCATGCGAAGGCGGAGTCGGCCGCGCCGACGACCGGCCGTTAAGCGGCCCGGGCCGATAGTCTGTTCGAACGAGCGACCGATCCCGAACATCGTCGCCGCAGGACAGGCGAGTGCTTACATGGTGCGGACCCTACGCCGGCTGGGATTCCAGGCCGCGCTCGTCGCCGCGATCGGCTCGGTCGCGCTCATCGCCCGGGGCGGCCGGGAGGCTGCGGCGCTCACGCTGCGGCCCGGCCTCGATCCGGTGCCGATCGCCGCGCCGCTCGCCCGGCCGGTCGTACCGGAACCCCCGCCCGGCATGCGGGTGATCCTGCCGCTGCCCTGGGCCAACGGCAGCGCCATCCTGGCGAGCGAGGCCCTGGCGGCCCGGTTCGAGCGGTGAGATCAGCGGTTCGCGGTGACGACCGGCGACACCGCCCGGCCGAGGGAGACCCAGCGCATCGACTCGTCGGCCTCGCGCTTGATGTAGGTGTAGCCGGTCTTGTGCCAGGGCAGCACGGCGCTGGTCTTGTTGTCGAGGACGAGGTCGCCGCGGTCGGTGCGCAGCATCAGCACGGCGTGGCCCTCGCCCTTGTCGTCGATGACCACGGTCATGCGCATCGCCCGGCGGGGCAGGCCGGCCTGGGCCAGCAGCTTGCGCTTGAGGAGCTGGAAGTCCTCGCAATCGCCCGAGCCGTCCTCGGCGAGGTCCCAGCGATCCGGCACGCCCCAGTGCTCCTGGTCGGTGACGGCGCGCAGGCTGGTGTTGACCTGGCGGTTGATCGTCGTGACCGTCTGCCACAGCCGCGGGGTCAGCGTGACCTGCGCCGGCTCGTTCGGGTTCACCGCGCATTCCGAGGCGTAGCGGGCGCAGAACTCGGTCCATGCAGGGACCGGCCGCGCCTCGCCGACGGGGGCCGCCGGGATGGTGACGGCGGGCAGCGCCGCCAGGGTCTGGCTGCCGGCCCCGGTCACCGAGGCCAGGAGGGCGACGGCCGCCAGGGCGGCCCGTCCGATTTCGTTCTTGCGACCCGCGATACGCATCCGACCCGCACCCGCACCCGTTAAGCTCTCGTTAACGAGTTGGTCGCACGCCGGGTCCGTCGGGGCAACGGCCGAGTTAAGGAAAGGTTAACGTCTGTTCACAGGCTCGCCGGTGGGTGACGGGGCCGCCGCTCAGGCTCGGCGCAGCGCCAGGGCGGCGATCACGGACGCAGCCATGAGCGTGACCGCCACCGGCATCGCCGAGCCGTCGTGCCAGGTGGCGACCGCGAGGGTGAACAGGGCGCCGAGCGCCATCTGCATGAAGCCGTAGAGGCTCGAGGCCGAGCCGGCGGCGTGGGGGTCGACGTTCATCAGCCCCGCCACCGCGTTCGGCCCGAGGAGGCCGATGCCGACGGCATAGAGCACCAGCGGCGCCAGCAGGGTCGTCACCGTGAGCGCGCCGCTCCGGTCGATCGCGAGCAGCGCCAGGGCGGCGGCGAGGCAGATGCCGTTGCCGATCCGGGCCGCGCGGCGGATCGGCATCCGGCCGGCGAGGCGCCCGGCGATCCCTGAGCCCACCACCATCCCGGCCACCACGATCAGGCAGTCGAGCCCGACCTCCTGCGACGAGCGGCCGAGCCGGTCGACGAGGAGGAACGGCGCCACCGCCAGGAAGGCGTAGAGGCTGGTGCCGGCGCAGGCCCCGGCCAGCATGTAGGCCCGGTAGGCGGGGTTGCGCAGGAGCCTCAGGTAGGCCCCCGCCACGGCGCCGATGCCGGGCAGCGCGACCGGGTGCCGGTTCGTCTCCGGCAGCGTCCGCACCACCAGGGCGGCGAGGCCCGCCACCACCGCGGCCAGCACCACGAACACCGCCCGCCAGCCGAAGGCGCCGGCCACGAGACCGCCGATCGCCGGGGCGAGCGCCGGCGTCAGCGTCATCGCCATGGTGAGGATCGCGATCTTGCGGGCGGCGTCGGTGGCGGTCGAGACGTCGCGCACCATCGCCCGGCCGAGCACCAGCGAGCCGCAGGCCCCGAGCGATTGCAGCACCCGGGCGACGATCAGCACCTCGATCGAGGTGGCGGGAATCGCGAGGAGCAGCCCCGCGAGGTAGAGCGACAGCCCGGCGATCAGCACCGGGCGGCGGCCGAAACGGTCCGAGACCGGGCCGTAGACGAGTTGCCCGCAGGCGAGCCCGACGAGGTAGAGGGTGATCGTGAGCTGTGCGGCGACCGGCGTGGTGCCGAGATCGGCCGCGGCGGCGGCCAGCGCCGGGACGAAGATGTGCAGGGCGACCGTCCCGGTCATCGTCACGGCGACGAGGAGCGGCAGCGATGCCTGGGCGGACGGCCTCGGGGAATGCGTCATCCTGCTCTCAGTCCGCTCGCGGCTATCGAAGGACGGGAAGGCTCACCTGTAAGACGGGGGCGGCCGGGAGAGGCATGCCGGACCGGAATGGCAGGGTGCCGGCGAGCGCCAGATCCGGCGCCGGGCGCGGATCGCGCCGCCGGCGGCGCCGGCCCTGCGACATCGCCGCCGCGGGAGCGCGCCCGAACCGCGGCGCCCGCCCGCCGTTGCAACTCGGCGCCGCCCGAGGGGGGTGGACCCGCACGAGGAGCGTTACCGATGAATCGCGCAATTCTGATCGGGGCGGCCGCCCTGGTGCCGCTCCTCGCCACCGCCGCGTCCGCGACGCCGTGCGCCGAGCAGATCGCCACCATCGAGCGCCGGCTCGAGAGCCCCGGCGCCGCCCGGGTGACCGGCGAGACTCCGACGACGACCGGCTCGCCGAAGGCCCTGCCGGCCCCGCCGCCCGGCCAGCCGAGCGACCCGGCGACGAAGCCCGAGGCCGGCCACATCGCCGAGGCCCGGACCCTGATCGCCAAGGCCCGCGAGCAGGACCGCGCCGGCCAGGCGGATGCCTGCAACGACACCATGACCCGCGCCAAGGAGAAGATCGGCGCGCTGCCCTGAGGCGCCCCCGCGGGGTCAGAACGTCTCGCGCAGGCGCCGCATCGTGCCGATCCAGTCGTTCGGCCCGAGGCCCGCGACCACCCGGGCCGGGGCCAGCCCCTCGCGGGCGCGGCGGCGGGCCTCCCGGGGCGCCATCGCGAAGCGGCTCCGGAACGAGCGGCTGAAATGCGCCTCGCTGGTGAACCCGCTGCGATAGGCGACCTCGGCGATGCTGGTGCGCTCGGCCTCGGGCCGGCACAGGGCCGTGAAGGCGCGGTCGAGCCGGCGCCCGGCGATGTAGGCCATCACGCCGCCCTCGAAGCCGAACAGCCGGTAGAGCGTCGCCCGTGACACCCGGCAGGCCGCCGCGATGCCGGCGGGGGTCAGGTCCGGGTCGTCGAGGTGGCGGTCGATATGGGCGCAGATCCGCTCGTGGGCGCTGGCGGAGGCCGCCGCCCGCACCAGCGGGTCGGCCTCCCGCAGGTCGCTGCCGGCGAGCAGCAGGCACAGCGCGTCGAGGGCGCTGCCGGCCTCCCGCGGCGTGAGCGCACCGGCATGGGCCGAAAGGCTGCGCAGGTGGCTGCCGATCATCGCCGCGATCGCGTCGCCGCCCTTGAGCGCCCGGCCGTGCAGGTCGTGCGTGCCGGCGATCGCCAGCCGGTCGCGCGGCAGGATCAGGGTCAGGTTGGAGAAGTCGGGCGCTCGCGTGCGCAGGGTGCGGTTGAGGTCGAGGACGTTGACGTCGCCGGCCGTCACCGCGACCGTCCGGTCGCCGCACGCGCCCTCGAAGCCGCCCGCGACGTAGTGCTGGATGACGACGTGGTCCCAGCCCGAGCTGCGGACGTCGCCGTGGTCGCGCTCGAAGGTCTGCGCCCGGGCGGTGCAGGTCGTCAGCAGGGCGTCGGCGACCGGGGCGGCCTTCACCTCGGCCCGGAACGACCCCGCGGCCTCCGCGTCCTCGAGGCCCACCCGGAACAGCGGCCGTACGAGGTCGTGCCAGAGCGCGAATTGCTGCTCGGCCGCGAGCCGCCCGAGCTTGAAATCCGTGGTCTCCTGCTCCGCCATCGCGCCGGCATCCGTTCGCTCCGCCGCGCCGCGACGGGAGGCGACGGTCCCGCGTGCCGTCCCCGCGCGTCAGGGTTGCGGGAGCGCCGCTCCGGCGTCAATCCAGGGTGGGCTTCTCGGCGATCCAGACCACGTGCGGCGTCCGGCCCGGCCGCTCGGAGCGGATGCGGTGCTCGGTCACGGCGAAGCCGGTGCGCTGCAACCGCGCCTTGAACTGGCGGTCCGGGCAGCCGGACCACACCCCGAGCAGGCCCCCTGGCCGCAGGCTCCAGCGCGCCCGCTTCAGGCCCCAGGAATCGTAGAGCCGGTCGTTCGCCCGGCTGACCAGGCTGTGCGGGCCGTTGTCGACGTCGAGCAGGATGGCGTCCCAGGTCTCGGGCCCGGACTGGATCACCCGGTTGACGTCGGCCTCGCGGATCTCGACCCGCGGGTCGTCGAGGCAGCCGGCGAAGACGTGCGCCAGCGGCCCACGGGCCCAGGCCACCACCGCCGGCACCAGCTCCGCCACCACCACCCGGGCCTGCGGCCCGAGCACCGCGAGCGCCGCCCGCAGGGTGAAGCCCATGCCCAGCCCGCCGATGAGGACCCGCGGGGCCGGATGCTCGCGCAAGGCACCGCAGGCGAGGTCGGCGAGCTCCCGCTCCGAGCCGCTGCGATGGCTGCCCATCAGCTCCATCCCGTCGACCGCGATCAGGAACTCGTCGTCGCGCCGCACCAGCCGCAGGGCGCCGCCCCCGGGGATCGGGCCGGTGTCGATCTCGGTCCAGGACGCCAGGCCTGCGCCGGGCACGCGGGAACGCCTCATCGCTCACTACTCTCCGCCGCCGGGAAGAGGGGCGGGTGCCTCGTGCGTGGGTCGTCCCTTCCGCTCATGCCAGGGGCGAGCTGAAGATTTGCTTGATCCCCGGCTTCCGCGCGCCCGATGGCGGCGCGCGAACGAACTCCGGATCCGTTCGAGCGGGATCGCGGCGACGATGCGGCCGCGTCGGACCGCGGTCGATGGCGTCGACGCGCTGCTCGATCTCGCCGTCGAGGCGCGCCAACGGATTGGATGGCGTGCAGCTCGGCGCGATGGGCGACCGGAAAGCCATTTGAACCAGCACGGTTGGTCTCCGCTCCATTCTCCGGATCGACCGCCTCGGCATCCTTCGGAGCGAAGGTGGCGAGGAAGGTGGGTGACGACACGCCGGATCGAGCGGGCGGCATGGACCGAAACGGTCCTCGAGACGCGCACCCGGCACCGCCGCCGGGAGGCCGCCGTCACCTTGCGCCGGAACCCGATCCCGGAGGTCCAGCCTCGGGAGGCGCCGCTCGACCCTGCCGGTCGGCGACTTCCGATCGGCGTGCGGGACGCTGCGACCGATCTCCGCTTCAATCTTTCTTTACCATAACAACAGCATCCTGCGGTCCATGAGAGAGCCGGCCCGCGCGTCGCGGTGCCGCTCCAGCGGGCCGCCATGTTCCTGTTCAGCAGCACGCCTTCGCAGGGATCGACCGGCCCGGGAGCCTCGGGGACCGGCCGCACGGGGGCGGGCAACCCGGTGATCGACGCGATCCGCCAGGGCGCCGAGAAGACCGGGGCGGCCTTCGACTACCTGCTCTCGACGGCGCAGCGCGAATCGAGCCTGAACCCGAGCGCCAAGGCCGGCTCGTCCTCGGCCACGGGCCTGTTCCAGTTCATCGAGCAGACCTGGCTCGGGGTGATGAAGCAGGACGGCCCGTCCCTCGGGCTCGGCTCGTACGCCGACGCCATCACGGCCCGGGGCTCGGGTGGCTACACGGTGAGCGACCCGGCCGCCCGGCAGGCGATCCTCGACCTGCGCCGCGACCCGGAGGTCGCCTCCGCGATGGCCGGCGCGCTCACCCGCCGCAACGCCGACGCGCTCTCGGCGGCGCTCGGACGCGAGCCGAACAAGGCCGATCTCTACGCCGCCCACCTGCTCGGGGTGCGCGGCGCGCTGACCCTGATCCGCAACGCCGAAACCGCCCCCGGTCGCTCGGCGGCGGCCGACCTGCCCGAGGCGGCGTCGGGCAACCGCGGCCTGTTCTACGACCGTGCCGGCCGGGCCCGCAGCGCCTCCGAGCTCTACGCCGTGCTGGGCACCAGCCCCGGCAGCCCGGCGCCGGCCTCGACGCTGGTCGCCCAGGCCAACGCGCCGACCGCCTACGCCCCGGAGGCCGGCAGCGGCATCGGCACCCTGTTCCAGACCGATGCCCGCCGCGGCCCGGTCTCCGACAGCGTCGCGCGGCTGTGGGGCAATCGGGGAGGCGGGGGCGGGGGCAGCGCCGCGCCGAGCTACTTCCCGCGCTCCTCCGAGCGACCGCTGGTCGCCGCGGCTTCCGTCTCGGTCACCTTGCCGGCCGCCGCGCCCGCGACGCCGGACGCCAGCGCCGACGGCGTGCCGCTGCCGCCGCCGCGACCGCCGGAATATGGCGGGCGCGGACGCTCCGCGGCCCTCGGTCCGACGTCGCTCGAATCCTGACCCCCGTCCCAGTCCTGGCCGTCGCCACGGAGCCGCGCCGATGATCATCCGCCAGTTCCTGCTCTGGACGCAGCACGAATCCGCCGGCCGGCGGGCCGAGGCGGCCTCGTCGCTCGCCCGCGCCTACCTCTACGCCAACCTCGACGCCGCCGCCCGCTGGGAGGCCAAGACCGCGATCACGGCGCTCCTCGACGACCCCTCGCCGCTGGTGCGACGGGCGCTCGCCGAGGCCTGCGCCAACGCCGCCGAGGCGCCCCGCACCCTGGTGGTCGCGCTGGCCCAGGACCAGGCCGAGATCGCCGGGCTGGTGCTCGCCCGCTCGCCGGTCCTGTCCGACGCCGACCTCGTCGATTGCGCCGCCGTCGGCGACGAGGCCGGCCGCATCGCCATCGCGAACCGGCCCACCCTGTCGCCGATGCTCTGCGGCGCGCTCGCGGAGATCGCCGGCGCGACGGCCCTGCGGGCGCTCGCCGCCAATCCGGGCGCGCAGATCACCCGCAACAGCCTGATGCGGATCGTCGAGCGCCACGGCGGCGACGCCGCGTTGCGCGAGGCGCTGCTCGCCCGGGCCGACCTGCCCCTCGACGTGCGCCAGGCGGTGACCGCCCGCCTCGCCAGCGCCCTCTCGGCCTTCGTCACCGGCTGCGGCTGGCTCTCGCCCGAGCGCAGCGAGCGGGTCACCCGGGAGGCGCGGGAGCGCACGACGCTCGGCCTCGCCGAGGGCTCGGACCGTGCCGACCTCGCCCGGCTCGTCACCTACCTGCGCCAGGCCGGCCAGCTCACCCCGGGCCTGATCCTGCGGGCGATGCTGTCGGGCCGGATGGCCTTCACCGAGGCGGCGCTGACCGACCTCTCGGGCCTTACCGCGGGCCGGGTCGCCGGGCTGCTGCACGATCCCCGCGGCAGCGGGATGGCGGCGCTCTACCGCCGGGCCGGCCTGCCGGCCGCCCTCGAGCCCGCCTTCGCGGCGGCGATGTCGGCCTGGCACGAGGAGGCGACCGGGCTGCGCGAGAGCGGGGTCGCCGGCCTGTCGCGGCGGATGATCGAGCGGGCGGTCACGGCCTGCGAGCGCCTGCCCTTCGCGGAGGCGCACGCCATCGTCGCCCTGCTCAACCGCTTCGATGCCGAGGCGGCCCGGGAGGAGGCGCGCGACCTCGCCCGGGCGCTGGCGAGCGAGGCCGCGGTCGATGCGGTGCTGGAAACGATCCCCGCAGGGCTGATGGAGAGCTACCGTCAGGACCGGCCGCGGCTGGCCGCCTGAGCGACCGCCCGGCGGTCGGCGCAGAGCACGGCGGCGGCGAGGTAGCCGGCGATCGACATCGTCACGGTGTCGGGATGGATCGGCGGGATGAAATGGGCGGTGACGCTCATCGAAGCCTCGCGAATCAAGATCGAGCCAAGATTACGCCGCACCGCGCCCGGGTCGCAAGCCGGGCGCGGCAAACATCGTCGTGTCGAGGGACGGATGAAACCGGCGGCGCTCCACGTGCGCCGCCGGGACCGTGCTTTGTCAGGCCGCCGCCGCCGCGGCCCCGCTCCGGGGCGCCAGGGCGGCGAACAGGAGCGCATCCTCGTCCGGCTCGGCGTTCGGAGTGGTGAGCAGGGTGTCGCCGGCGAAGATCGAGTTCGCGCCGGCGAGAAAGCACAGGATCTGCGCCTCCCGCCCCAGTTGCGAGCGGCCCGCCGACAGCCGGACGATCGAGGCCGGCAGGACGAGGCGCGCCGTCGCCACCATCCGCATGAGATCGAGGGGTTCGATGCGCGGGCGCGCGGCGAGCGGCGTTCCCTCGACCGGGACCAGGGCGTTGATCGGCACGCTCTCGGGATGGGGCGCCATCCCGGCGAGCACCCGCAGCAGCCCGGCCCGGTCCGCCACCGCCTCGCCCATGCCGACGATGCCGCCGCAGCACAGGCCGATTCCGGCCTCCCGCACCGTCGCCAGCGTGTCGAGCCGGTCCTGGTAGGTGCGGGTGGTGACGATCCGGTTGTAGTAGTCCGGGCCGGTATCGAGGTTGTGGTTGTAGGCGGTGAGCCCGGCCTCGGCCAGCCGCGCGGCCTGGTGGGCCTTCAGCATGCCGAGGGTGACGCAGGCTTCCATTCCGAGCGCCCGCACCCCCTCGACCATCGCCACCACCGCGTCGAACTCGGCGCCGTCGCGCACCTGGCGCCAGGCCGCCCCCATGCAGAACCGGTCGGCCCCCGCCGCCTTGGCGCGGGCGGCTTCGGCCAGCACGACGGCCGGGTCCATCAGCCGGTCGCGGGTCAGGTCGACCTCGCGGTGATGCGCCGATTGCGGGCAATAGGCGCAATCCTCCGGGCAGCCGCCGGTCTTCACCGACAGGAGGCTCGCCCGCTGGATCCGGTTCGGATCGTGGTGGCGGCGGTGGACCGCGTTGGCGCGACCGACCAGCTCCAGGAGCGGCAGGTCGTGCAGCGCCACGATTTCGTCGGTGCGCCAGTCGTGCCGGATCGCTCCGTCTTCGTGGGCACTCATCGGGCGAGAACCCGGCGCAGGCCCGGCAGGACCGAGCAGCCGGCGGCGACGAGGCCGATCTTGACGAGATCCCCGAGGAGGAAGGGCAGGAGGCCGAGGGCGACGACCCGGTCGGCCGGCACGAACAGCGCCAGCCAGGCGAGGCCGAGGCCGTAGATCGCCGCGAGGCCGGCCAGCATCGCGGTGACCCGGCCGAGGAGGCCGCGGCCAGCAGCGAGCGCCCCGGTCAGCCCGGCCGCCGCGAGGTAGCCCGCGAGGTAGCCGCCGGTCGGTCCCGCCATGTAGGCGAGCCCGATGCCGCGCTCCGGCGTGCCGGAGAAGACCGGCAGGCCGGCGGCGCCCGCCGCGAGGTAGCCGAGCACCGTCGCGACGGCGAGGCGCGGTCCGAGGCCCACGGCCAGCGCCATGATGGCGAGGGTGTGCAGCGTCATCGGCACCGGCCAGAACGGGATCTGCACCTTGGCCGCGAGCGTGACGAGCAGCACGCCGGCGACGACGACGGCGAGGCTGCGGGCGGCGCGCAGGGGCACGGCGCCGACAACGAGGGCGGTCATCGGGATCTCCTTTTTATAGATAATTACATCGAATCGACGACGGCAGAGATCCACAGCCGCGTCTTGAACGCAATATTGATGACAGATAATAGATAATTTCCGATCAGCCGGTTTGGCGGGCGGCCGCGGGGCCGGGACGGTGCCCGACCCACTGGACGTGGCGGGCGAGGACCGCCGCCGCGGTATCGAGGTCGCCGGCCCGCAGGGCGACCAGGATCGCCCTGTGGTCGCGGTCGGTCGGCGCCTCCCACTCGGCGCGCCAGCCGGCGAACAGGAAGCGGGCGCTCGCGGCCTGGAGATCGTCGATGGACCTGAGCAGGCGCGGCATGCCGCAAGGGGCGAGGATCAGGCGGTGGAAGCTGCGGTTCGCCTCCTCCCAGGCCTGCACGTCGCCGCCGGCGCGGTCACCGGCCCTTGTCGCCGCCTCGGCCCGGTCGAGGATCGCCGCGGTGAGGTGCGGGGCGGCGTGGCGCAGGGCCAGCACCTCGAGGGCGGCGCGCATCTCGGCGACCTCGTGCACCTCGTCGGGGCTGAAGCCGGCGACGCGCACGCCGCGGCGCGGCTCGCTCACCACCAGCCCCTGGGCTTCGAGGCGGCGGAAGGCCTCCCGCACCGGGACGTGACTGGCGCCGAACTCTTCCGCGATCGCGTCCTGGCGCAGGCGCGATCCCGCCGCCAGCGTCCCCGCGATGATGCGCTCGGCCAGGGCCCGGCTGATCCGCACGGCGATCGGTTCGTCTTTGGCTGTCGTCATGAATTATCGATAATCGAGCGGAGGCGGGGCGTCACCCGGGAGGTGGCAGGCCCGGTTCGCGCGTGCGAAACTCTGTTCTTGGGGGATCTGCCTCGGGGGATCTGCCTTTGGGGGAATCTCCCCGACGCAATCAGCGAGGCCCGCGATGAGCAACGGCTGGGACGAGTCCGCCGCCGCCTGGATCGCCGACATGGGCGAGGCGGGCGATTTCGGCCGCGCCAGCGTGCTCGACGCGCCGATGCTCGCCCGGCTGTCGGGGAGGGGCTTTCGCCGGGCCCTCGACGTCGGCTGCGGCGAGGGCCGCTTCTGCCGCCGGATGCAGGACCTCGGGATCGCGACCGTCGGGATCGATCCGACCGGCGCCCTGCTGCGCCGTGCGCGGGACCGCGACCCCGCCGGCACCTACATGCATGGCCGCGCCGAGGCCTTGCCCTTCGCCGACGGCGCCTTCGACCTCGTGGTGAGCTACCTGACGCTGATCGACATCCCGGATGTCCGCGCGGCGATCCCCGAGATGGCCCGGGTGCTCGCCCCCGGCGGCACGCTCCTGATCGCCAACCTGAACGGCTTCGCCACCGCCGGCGGTTGGGCCGAGGATCCCGACGGGCACCGGCGCTTCCGGATCGATCGCTACACGGAGGAGCGGGCGGAATGGGCGGAGTGGCACGGCATCCGCGTCCACAACTGGCACCGGCCGCTCTCGCTGTACATGGGACTCCTGCTCGGACAGGGACTGGTCCTGCGGTACTTCGACGAGCCGATGCCGCAGGGCGGCGACCCGGCGAAGGCCGCGCGCTACGCCCGCGTGCCGTGGTTCCTGGTGATGGAGTGGGAGAAGGCAGCCCCATGAACCGTCGCCCCCGACGAGGACGAGCCCGATGTCGCGGAAGGTGGCCGTTCGCCCCGCCCGGTCATCCGACGCCGATGCCGTGACGGCGGTTCCGACGGCGAGCTACCCGGTCCTGATGACCGCCTCCTACGAGGCCGCGATGCTGGCCCGGGCGCTGCCGCTGATGGTTCGCGCCAATCCGGCCCTGCTCGCCTCCGGTAGTTTCCATCTGGCGGAGGTCTCGGGCGAGGTCGTCGGGGTCGGAGGCTGGACGCCGGAGAGGCCCGGGACCGGCGAGGTCGAGCCCGGCCTCGGCCATATCCGCCACTTCGCCGTGCACCCGGCCCGGACCGGGCGGGGCGTCGGGCGCAGCCTGTTCGCCGCGTGCCGAAGCCAGGCCGGAGACCGCGGCTTTTGCGTCTTCGAGTGCTATTCCAGCCTCAACGCCGAACCGTTCTACCGCGCCCTCGGCTTTCACGCGCTGGAGCGGCGGGAGATCCCGATGGGCGACACGGTCCGGTTCCCGGCCGTGCTGATGCGGTGCCGGTTCTGAGCACGCCCCGCGCCACCCCGTCCCGACCCGGACGGGGTGGCGATGGATCACCCGCCCAGCCGCGCCAGCCGGTCGAGCAGCGCCCGGTCGTGCAGCAGCACCATCTTCTCCTTGGCGTTCAGCCAGTCGGCCGCCTCGTCGATCGTCTCGGCCTCCACCACCTTGGCCTGGGCCATGACGTGGTCCGCTTGCGGCGCGCCGCGGGACCGGCGCTCGGCCGGGGGCAGGAAGACGAGGTGGCCGGCCTGGAGGTCCGGATCGGCGTGGAGCGCCCGCAGGCCGTCGGCGTCGTCGTAGCCGAGCGCCGCGTTGCGCGCCTCGATCGCCTTGGCGGCGGTCGCGATCGCCGGGGGCTCGCGCTCCTCGGGCGTCATCAGCAGGCCGGCGCGCTTGAGCGCCAGGCCGAGGAAGAGCTGCCCGCTCGCCCAGGAGATCGGGATCGCCAGGACGAGGCCGAGGATCGTCGGCGACATCCAGAGGAACAGCGAGGTGGCGATGGCGAAGGCCGAGACGCCGGCGACCAGCCCCAGGATGGTGTGCCAGCGGTGCCGGCGCACGATGTCGGCGAGCGGGATCGAGCCGTCGTCGCGCCGCTGCGGGTTCCAGCCGGCATCGCGCCGGAGCAGGATCTGGATCACCGAGCCGGACTGGACCAGCATCGCGATCGGGGCGATCAGCGCCGACAGCAGGGTCTCGATCAGCGCCGAGAGCACGAGGCGCACCCCCCCGCCGCTCGCGCGGCGCACCTCGCGGTCGAGGAGGCCGAGGATCAGCCCGAACAGCTTCGGCGCGAGCAGGATCGCCATCGTGATCCCGAAGAGCTGGAGCGCGCGGACGGGGTCGAAGCGCGGCCAGACCGGGTAGAGGCGGAACTCGGTCGAGAAGTATTCGGGACGGATATAGGCGGTCTGGAGGGCGAGCGCGATGCCGACCACGAGCTGCGCCGCCCAGAGCGGCGAGGCGAGGTAGCCGGCGATGCCGGTGGCGAAGTGCTGGCGCGACGCGAGCTTGAGGCCCGCCGTGCCGATGATCCGGCTGTGCTGCAGGTTGCCTTGCGCCCAGCGCCGGTCGCGGATCGCGACGTCGATCAGCGAGGGAGGGCTCTCCTCGTAGGACCCCTGGAGCTCGGGGAGCATGTAGACGCTCCAGCCGGCCCGCCGGATCAGGGCCGCCTCGACGAAGTCGTGGCTCAGCACGTGGCCGCCGAAGGGCGGCTTGCCGGACAGGTCGGGCAGGCCGCAATGGTCGGCGAAGGCCTTCGTGCGGATGATCGCGTTGTGGCCCCAGTAGTTGCCGTCGCGGCCCGACCAGAGCGCCAGGCCGGTGGCGATCACCGGCCCGTAGATGCGCGCCGCGAATTGCTGCACCCGGGCGAACAGGGTGTTGCGGTTGATGATGAGCGGCAGCGACTGGATGATGCCGGAATCCGGGTCCGCCTCCATGGCGCGGGCGAGCGTCAGCACGCAGTCGCCGCTCATTAGGCTGTCGGCGTCGAGGACCAGCATGTGGTCGTAGTGCCCGCCCCAGCGGGTCACGAAGTCGGCGATGTTGCCGGCCTTGCGGTGGTGGTTCTTCTGGCGGTGGCGGTAATAGAGGCGCGCGCCCTCGCCGAGGCGGGCGCGAAGCGCCAAGTAGGCCCGCTCCTCGGCGATCCAAGCGTCGGCCTGGGTCGAATCCGACAGGATCCAGTAGTCGAAGGCCGCGCCCTCGCCGGTCGCCTCGATCGAATCGCGGATCGCCTCCACCGCCGCGAAGGTGCGGGCGGTGGCCTCGTTGTAGACCGGCATCACCACGGCGGTGCGGGTGGTCAGCGGGCCCGCCTGGACCTCTGGCCGGCGCCGGCGCAGGAGCGCCAGGAAGCCGAGCAGGCCCGAGGTGAAGGCGAGCGCGATCCACGAGAAGTTGAGCGCGAACAGAGCGAGCAGCAGCCACTGCAGCCAGGTCGTCGACCCGGCGACCGACACGACCTCGTACATCTGCACCGCGCCGTAGGCGGTGAGCAGGGCGCCGCCGCCGAACACGAAGGCGCGGGCGCCCCAGGGCGACCGGCGGCCGGGCACCGGGTGGGCGTCCGCCTCCGACCACCGGGTCAGGTCCTGCACCGGCATGGCGAGGGGCGATTCCGGTGGGACCGCGGGGGCGACCGGGGCGGGTTTCGGCATGGCGCGCGACGGCGCGTCGAGGTCGAGGGTCACGGGGTCCACCGGTACAGCCATGTCTCAGTCACGGGTTTGTCGCCGGCCTTGACGACCAGGCGCAGCTCGCAGGACGTGTCGTTGCCGGGATCGAGCTCGAAGACCACTCGGAGGGTCTTGCGTTCCGGGTAGGCGTAGAGCCGCTGGCGCGCCAGGGTGCCGGGGGCGGTGCCGAGCGCGAGCTGCAGCGCGTTGGGGTCCATCCCCTCGGCGAACGGCGCCTCGCCGGTGAAGTCGACGAGGAAGAGCCGGCGCTTGCCGCCCGCCCCCTTGCCGACCCGGGTGCCCGAGCAGGCGGCGAGCGGCGGCGCGCCCGGCACGCTCCAGCACCAGAACTGGCGGTAGCTGAAGGCGGTCTCCTTGGCGACCGGCTCCTTCGGGCGCCAGTAGGTCAGGATGTTCTCGTTGACCTCGGACTCGCTCGGGATCTCGATGAGCTGGACCGCGCCGGCCCCCCAGCCGTGCTGCGGGACCCCCGGCCCCCAGCTGCCGAGCGGCTCGATCCACAGGCTCGGACGCTTCTCCCAGCGCTGCACGTCGTCCTGGTAGTCGCCGTAGGCGCGGGCGCGCTGGACGAGGCCGAAGCCCTTCGGGTCCTGGTCCATGAAGGCGGAGATCTGCAGGGTCTCGGGGTTCTGCACCGGGCGCCAGATCGCCTCGCCCCAGCCGTTGCGGATCTGCAGCCCGTCGACCTCGTGGGCGGCCGAGCGGGCGTCGTCGACGCCGCGGCGGTCGGTCGGCCCGAACAGGTAGGCGCCGGTCATGCCGGCGATGCCGACGTGGTCCAGCGGCGTGCGCGGGCACAATGTCGCCTCGACGTCGACGATGGTGGCGTCGCCCGGGCGCAGGGTCATGCGCATCGCCGCGGTGGCGGATTCGGAATCGACGAGCGCGTGGATCACGATCTGGCCGGTGCCCGGCCCCGGCCGCTCGAGCCAGAAGGCGCGAAACAGCGGAAACTCCTCGCCCTTGGCCTCCGCGGGCTTCAGCGTGAGGGCGCGCGCGGTGACGCCGTAGCTCTGGCCGGCGGCGAGCGCCCGGAAGAACGAGGCGCCCTGGAAGATCGCGCAGTCGGTGGGGGCCGCGCCGTTGAAGCTCGCATAGAGCCGGAAGCCCGAGAAGCCGATGTCGCGGCCTTCCTCGGGAGGCGCCACCTTGCCGAAGCTGAAGCGGTTGCGGTCGTAACCGACGCGGCGCACCACCCCGTCCTCGACGGCGTGCAGCGCCACCGGCGTGGTGAACACGAAGCCGCGGTGCAGCGGCTCGACCACGAAGCCCCGGCCCTCGCCGGCCCAGAGCAGGGCGGTGGGTTGCGCCCGCACGCCGATATATTGCTCGTAGGTGAGGGTCTTGAAGGCGTCCGGCAGGTCCGCCGCCGGGGCGGCGTAGGGCTTCTTCGCCAGCGCCCGGGCGAGCTCGACCACCTGGCCGGGATCGAAGCGCTGCCCGTCCGACAGGGGGGCCGGCTCTGCCGGCTGCGCGTGCGCGGCACCGATCGCGGCGAGCGTCAGCCCGCTTCCGGCGAGCGCCAGCATCGCGCGTCGGTCGAGGTCGGGGCAGGGGGGGAGGGCGGGCGGAAGCTCGGTCGTCAAGGCCAGGGATACCGTACCGGGTCGAAGGGGCGCCGGCCGTTTACCACGATCCGGCGTGAACCGGAGGTTAAGAATCGCCCGTCCGATGCCGTTGGGGAGAGGCGCGCCGGCGCATGTCCCGGCAGGTCGATCGACCGGAGCATCGTCCGGCGGAGCGGGGGCCGGTTCGCCGATGGACGGTGCGGTGGCGTCGAAGACCTGGAGCGGGGTCCGGTTGCGGAGCGATCGGGCGCTGCTCTAGACGGGCGGCAGAGTTCCGCCACACGCCACGGGCCGCCGATGACCACCACCTCCTCGCCCGCAGGGGCCCGCTCGCTCCTCGCCGTCGTCCTCGCCGCCGGCAAGGGCACGCGGATGCGCTCCGACCTGCCGAAGGTGCTCCACCCGATCGCCGGCCGCTCGATGCTCGCCCACGTGCTCGCCGCCGTGGCGAAGGCCGGGGCGGGGCGCCTCGCCGTGGTGGTCGAGCCCGGCCGCGACGACGTCGCCAAGGTGGTCGCGGAGTTCCCCGGCGCCGAGACCTTCCCGCAGGCCGAGCGCCTCGGCACCGCCCACGCGGTGCTGGCGGCCCGCGCCGCCCTGGTATCCGGCGCCGACGACGTGGTCGTGGCCTTCGGCGACACGCCGCTCGTGACCGCCGAGACCTATGCCCGCCTGCGCGCGCCGCTGGCCGAGGGGGCGGCGGTCGCGGTCCTGGCCTTCGAGGCCCGCGATCCCACCGGCTACGGCCGGGTGCTGGTCGAGGACGGCCGGGTGACGGCGATCCGCGAGGAGAAGGACGCGAGCGCGGCCGAGCGCCGCGTCACCCTGAGCAATGCCGGGCTGATGGCGCTTTCGGGCCCGCTGGCCCTCGGGCTCCTGGAGCGGATCGGCAACGCCAACGCGGCCGGCGAGTACTACCTGCCCGACGCGGTGGCGCTGGCGGTGGCCGACGGGCACCGGGTCGCGGTGGTGCCGGTGGACGAGGCCGAGGCGCAGGGCATCAACGACCGGGTGCAGCTCAGCGTCGCCGAGGCGACCGTGCAGGCGCGCCTGCGCCGGAACGCCATGCTGTCGGGCGCCACCCTGGTCGCCCCCGAGACCGTGTTCTTCAGCCACGACACGGCGCTCGGCCGCGACGTGGTGGTCGAGCCCCATGTCGTGTTCGGCCCCGGCGTGGTCGTCGGCGATGGTTGCACCATCCACGCCTTCTCGCATCTCGAGAAGGCGACGCTCGCCGAGGGCGTCCAGATCGGCCCCTATGCCCGTCTGCGGCCCGGTGCGGTGCTGGAGCGGGGCGCCCGCATCGGCAACTTCGTCGAGGTGAAGAACGCGGCGATCCGGGCCGGCGCCAAGGTCAACCACCTGTCCTACGTGGGCGATGCCGAGATCGGGGCGGGGGCCAATCTCGGGGCCGGCACCATCACCTGCAACTACGACGGCGTGAACAAGCACCGCACGGTGGTGGGGGCGGGCGCCTTCGTCGGCTCGAACTCGGCGCTCGTCGCCCCGGTGACCGTCGGAGACGGCGCCTTCGTCGGCTCCGGCTCGGTCATCACCGACGACGTGCCCCCCGGGACCCTCGCGATCGGCCGCGGCCGCCAGGTGGTGAAGACCGGCTGGGCGAAGCCGACGAAGCGGTAGCCCGCGACGCGCCCGGTCCCGGCGGAGGAATCGTCCGGCGATCCGCGTGCCCATGATCGCCATCGTGCCGGTGGTCCGCCGGGCGCGATTGATCTATGGCAACATTCCGGAAGGGGCGGCGCGGGGCGCCCCCGGGACAGGAACGATGGTGCGCGTCGAGGATCGCCCCACCCGAGATCGGCCCGACGACGAGGCGGCGGTCCTGGCGGACCTGATCGCCCTGGTCGCGACCGGGCGGCAGGACGCCCTCAGGGATCTCTACGACCGGACCGCCCCGAAACTTTTCGGGCTGATCCTGCGTATCGTCCGGGATCGGGGCGCGGCCGAGGACGTGCTGCAGGACGCCTACCTGCGGGTCTGGCAGGGTGCGGCGGGCTACGCCCCGGAGGCGGGACGGCCGATGGCCTGGCTCGCCGCGATCGCGCGCCACCGCGCCATCGACCTGGTACGCCGGAGGGGCGAGGTGACGATGCCAGCGGGCGAGGACGACGAGGAGGACTGGCTCGCCCGCATCGCCGATCCGCGCGACAGCGAGGCCGAGTTCCTGGACCGCGACGCGCTCCTCGCCTGCCTCGGCCGGCTCGAGCCGGCGCAGCGCGACTGCATCGTGCTGGCCTATTGCGAAGGTCTGTCGCGGGAGGAGCTGGCCGCCCGCTACGACCGGCCGGTCAACACCGTGAAGACGTGGCTGCATCGCGGCCTCGCCTCGCTGCGGGGCTGCCTGGACGCCGTCGCATGAGCACGCCCGACACCGCCCCTTCCGACGAGGCCGGCCTGCGGGCCGCCGAATACGTGCTGGGTACCCTGGGCCGGGCAGAGCGCGAGGCCTACCGGCAGGAGCGCGCCGGCTCTCCGTCGCTTCAGGCGGCCGAGCGCGCCTGGGAGGCGCGCCTCGCTCCGCTGGCCGCGGCCGTGCCGGGGATCGCCCCGCCGGCCGGGGCCTGGGACCGCATCGCCGCCCGGCTGCCGGCCGAGGCGCCCGGGATCTCCACCCGCGTGTCCGACCGTCCCGCCGCGCCCGTCGTCGACCTGCGTCCGGCGCTCCGGCGCTGGCGCCGCGCCGCCGTGGCGGCCGGCTCGCTGGCCGCCGGACTCGCCCTGTTCATCGCCGTCGAGCGCCTCGCCCCCCGGGCGGAGCCGGCGCAGTACCTCGCGGTGGTGAATCGGGGCGGCGAGCTGCCGGCACTGGTGGTGCGGGTCGACACGCGGGCCGGCACGGTCCAGGTCCGGGCGCTCGCCGCCGAGGCGCCCCGGGACCGCAGCCTCGAACTGTGGGTGGTTCCGGCCTCCGGCGTTCCGCGCTCGCTGGGCCTCGTCAGGGATGCCGCCGACACCCGGCTCGCCCTGCCGGCCGGCGACCGCCCGCTCCTCGACGGCGCGAGCCTCGCCGTGACGGTCGAGCCACCGGGGGGCTCGCCCTCGGGCGCTCCGACCGGGCCGGCGATCTACAGCGGACGCCTGATCACCGACTAGATGTTTGGTCCCGGAGCGGGAGGGCGCCTCACCGGCGCTGAGTCGTCGGGCGGAGGATGCACGACGGCAGGAACTCTATCACGGCAGCGCCCGCACGCCGCCGCGTCCCTCATCCTGAGCCTGTCGAAGGACGAGCCGAACTCCAAGCGTCGAAAGCAAGTCGCCGCGCGCTCGACGTCATGGCGACCTTCCCCCCACGGTGACGGCCTGCAACTTCGCCAAACACCTCGAGGTGCTGCGCTGGAAGACCCCGTTCCCAACCATCCGTCGGGCCTGGACCGAAGACCCGGACCGGTTCGAGATCGACCCGCATCACCTCGTTCAGACACACGACCTCCGGGAGTGCGACGCGGCGGACAGTCCCGCATGACGACGCTCGTCGGCCGTTGCCGCACGGCCGATTCGATTGTTCGTGACCCTCGGCACCTGGTCGCGGATTTTTCCCGGGTCCTTGCGGCGAGCCGCTTTCCACGGTCGCGCCTCTTGCACTACGCTGGGCGGCAGCGCTGCCGTTTCGCGACGCCAATGGCGATGCGGCACGACGGGGACCGGAACACCGGCCCCGCCTCGAACCAGCCCGGACGTCAGATCCGGGCGGAATCGCAAGGGTGGACACCATGGGCGAGACGTTTCGCGGCGCTGTCAGCCGCCGCACCATCCTGGCCTCCGGCGCCGCCGCGGCCGGATTGGGACTGATCGGCGCGCGCCCGGCCTTCGCGGCCGTGGACTGGAAGCGCCATGCCGGCACCTCCCTGGAGGTCAACCTGATCAAGGGCCCGCGCGGCGACCTGCTCCACCGCAGCGCCGCCGAGTTCACGGCGCTCACCGGGATCAAGGTCTCCTCCGAGGTGATCCCCGAGCAGCAGCAGCGCCAGAAGATCGTCATCGAGCTGACCTCGGGCCGGCCGAGCTTCGACGTGGTGCATCTGAGCTACCACGTCCAGAAGCGCCAGTTCGACAAGGCCGGCTGGCTCGCCGACCTCGCCGGGTTCATGAAGGACCCGGCCCTGACCGAGCCCTCCCTGAAGGAGGCCGATTTCAGCTCGGCCGGCCTTCTCTACGCCAAGACCCCGAACGGCGAGATGCGCTCGCTGCCGCTCTCGGTCGACTACTTCATCCTGTACTGGAACAAGGAACTCTTCCAGAAGAAGAACGTCGCGCTCCCGACGACCTTCGACGAGATGATGCGGGCGGCCGAGACGCTGACCGACCCGAAGGCCGGCACCTACGGCTTCGTCGGCCGGGGCCTGCGCAACGCCAACATGGCGTTGTGGGGCGCGTTCTTCCTCGCCTATGGCGGCCGCTTCCTCGACGACAGGGGCAACCTGCTGATCGACGGCCCGGAGGCGGTCGAGGCGACGAAGCTCTACCAGCGGCTCCTCACCAAGACCGCGCCCCCCGGCGTCGTCGGCTTCAACTGGATGGAGTCGATGGCGGCGTTCACGCAGGGCCGCGCCGCGATGTGGCTCGACGGCGTCGGCTGGGCGCCGCCGCTCGAGGACCCCAATGCGTCGCGGGTCGTCGGCAAGGTCGGCTACGCCGTGGTGCCGAAGGGGCCGGCGGACCACGCGGCGGCCACCTACGGCGACGGCATCGGGGTGGCGGCGGCCAGCACCAAGAAGGAGGCGGGCTACCTCTACTGCCAGTGGGCGGTCTCGAAGCTGATGGGCGCGCGCCTGCTCCAGGCGGGCGGCGGCGTGCCGTTCCGCGACTCGATCCTCGGCGACGCGGAGGTCCAGCAGGGCGTGAAGATGCCGCGCGAGTGGCTGGACTCGGCGATCGGCTCGGCCAAGATCAGCAAGCTCGGCCTGCCGGTCGTGGTGCCGGTGGCGGAGTTCCGCGACATCGTCGGCTCCGCCGTCACCGCCACCCTGTCGGGAGCCGATCCGGCGGCCGAGCTGAAGAAGGCAGCCGAGCAGTACCGCCCGATCCTCGAGCGCAGCGAGAAGGCCTGATGGCCCGGGCCGGCCTCGCGCCGCCGGTCGCCCCGACCGAGGAACTGGCGCCCGCCGAGGTGCTCAGCCCCCGCTGGCAGCCGCCGGGCTACTGGCCCTTCGTGGTGCCGGCCCTCGTCGTCGTCGTCGGGGTGATCGTGTTTCCCTGGGCCTTCACCCTGTGGATGAGCCTGCACGAATGGAAGGTCGGCGCGGCGCCGGCCTTCGTCGGCCTGTCGAACTACGCGCGGTTGCCCACCGATCCGCGCTTCCTCGACGCGGTGTGGCAAACGCTCGTCTACACCGCGCTCTCGGTGGTACTGCCGCTGATCCTCGGCACGCTGGCGGCCTGCGTGTTCCACGCCCGGTTCCCCCTGCGGGGCTTCCTGCGCGGGGTGTTCATCCTGCCGATGATGGCGACGCCGGTGGCCATCGCGCTCGTCTGGACCATGATGTTCCACCCCCAGCTCGGGGTGCTGAACTACCTGCTCTCGCTGGTCGGCATCCCGCCCCAGCTCTGGGTCTTTCACCCGGCGACCGTGATCCCGTCGCTGGTGCTGGTCGAGACCTGGCAGTGGACGCCGCTCGTGATGCTGATCGTGCTCGGCGGCCTCGCGGCGCTCCCCACCGAGCCCTACGAGAGCGCGCAGATCGACGGCGCCTCGCTCTGGCAGGTGTTTCGCCACATCACCCTGCCGCTGGTCGCACCCTTCCTGTTCGTGGCCGCGATGATCCGGATGATCGACGCCGTGAAGAGCTTCGACATCATCTTCGCGATCACCCAAGGGGGACCCGGCACCGCGTCCGAGACGATCAACATCTACCTCTACAGCGTCGCCTTCGCCTACTACGACGTCGGCTACGGCTCGGCGATCGCCGTGGTGTTCTTCCTGCTCATCATCGCGCTCGCCGCCGCCCTGCTGGTGGTCCGCAAGCGCACGCAGGGAGCGGTGGCATGAATGTCCGCTGGCTCCTCCGGCAGGCCGCCCTGCTCTTCGCCGTCCTGGTCATCGTCTCGCCGGTGATCCTGTTCTTCGTCTGGATGCTGTCGCTCTCGGTCAAGTACGAGATCGACAACGCCGCCTATCCGCCGGTGTTGATCCCCGAGCGCTTCGCCTGGAAGAACTACATCGACGTCCTCGAATCGAACCGGTTCTCGACCTACTTCCTCAACAGCCTGCTGGTCACCGGCACGGCGACGGGGCTCGCGCTCCTCGTCGGGGTGCCGGCCGGCTACGGCATCGCCCGGATGAAGGCGGCGAAGGCCGCGGTGGTGATCCTGGTCGCCCGCATCACCCCGGGCCTGTCCTACCTGATCCCGCTCTTCCTGCTGTTCCAGTGGCTCGGGCTCCTCGGCACGCTGTGGCCGCAGATCATCATCCACCTCGTCGTCACGGTGCCGATCGTGATCTGGATCATGATCGGCTACTTCGAGACCACGCCGATGGAGCTGGAGGAGGCGGCCGTCATCGACGGCGCCAGCCGCTGGCAGGTGTTTCGCTACGTGGCGCTGCCGATCGCCAAGCCCGGCATCGCCGTCGCGATGATCCTGGCGGTGATCTTCTCCTGGAACAACTTCGTCTTCGGTATCGTGCTCGCCGGACGCGAGACCCGGACCCTGCCGGTGGCGGTCTACAACATGATCTCGTTCGACCAGCTGAGCTGGGGGCCGCTCGCGGCAGCCGCCCTCATCGTCACGCTGCCGGTCCTGGTGCTGACGGTGTTCGCCCAGCGCCAGATCGTCGCCGGGCTGACGGCGGGGGCGGTGAAGGGGGGGTGAGGAGATCGCGCTTCCTTCCATCCGCCCCAACCGCGACCTCATCCTGAGGTGTCAGTCCATCGGGATGGACTGACCTCGAAGGAGGGTTCCAGGGATCGCGCAGTGTTCTGGAGGCCTCCTTCGAGGTCAGCCGATTTTCAATCGGCCAACACCTCAGGATGAGGTTGTGGGTGGGACGCAGTTAATTGTCCTGATCGTGCACTCGCTGTCCCGACCGTCCTCCCATCGATGTTGACACCCAAAAACGAATGAACGATCGTTTCAATCGAAGGACCGCCGAACGGTCCGCATAAGAAAGACGGGTGGGAACGCCGATGCTGCAACGCACGCACAGCTACGCCGACCTCCTCGAAAACTTTCGCTGGCGGATTCCAGCCCGCTACAACATCGGCACCGATGTCTGCGACCGGCACGCCCCCGGCAACCCGCTGGCGCTGATCCACCTCGACCAGGATGGCGCCGTGACGCGCTACGGTTTCGACGACCTGCGGCGCTGGTCGAACCGCTTCGCCAACGTGCTGGCGGCGCACGGGCTCGCCCGCGGCGACCGGATCGGCGTGCTGCTGCCGCAATCACCCGAGACGGCGGTCGCCCACATCACGGGTTTCCGGGCCGGGCTGATCACCATCCCGCTCTTCGTGCTGTTCGGGCCGGATGCGCTCGCCTATCGACTCGGCAACAGCGGTGCCAGGGCGGTCGTGACCGACCGGGCCGGCGCCGTGCTGCTGGCGGGCATCCGCGACGCGCTCCCCGGCCTGGAGCGGGTCTACTGCATCGACGGCGCGGGCGAGGGCGCGGAGGATTTCCATGCCCTCTGCGACCAAGCCTCCGACGCCTTTATGCCGGTCGACACCGCGGCCGACGACCCGGCGGTCATCATCTACACCTCCGGCACCACCGGCGATCCGAAGGGCGCGCTCCACGCCCACCGGGTGCTGCTCGGCCACCTGCCGGGGGTCGAGATGCCCCAGCGCTTCCTGCCGCAGCCCGGCGACCGGTACTGGACTCCCGCCGACTGGGCCTGGATCGGCGGCCTCCTCGACGTGCTGCTGCCGGCCCTGCATCACGGCGTGCCGGTCGTCTCGCACCGCGCCAAGAAGTTCGATCCGGAGGCGGCGTTCCGGCTGATGGCCGAGCAGGGGGTGAGGAACGTCTTCCTGCCGCCCACCGCCATGAAGCTGATGCGCCAGACCCGCACGACGCCCTATCCGGGCCTCAACCTCCGCTCGGTCGGCAGCGGCGGCGAGAGCCTGGGGGCGGAGATGCTGGCCTGGGGCGAGGCGGTGCTCGGGGTGCCGGTCAACGAGTTCTACGGCCAGACCGAGTGCAACCTCGTCGTCTCCTCCTGCGCCGATCTGTTCCCGGCCCGGCCCGGCGCCATGGGCAAGCCGGTGCCCGGCCACGACGTGCGCATCGTCGACGGGGAGGGCCGCGAAGTGCCGGACGGCACCACCGGCCACATCGCGGTGCGCCGGCCCGACCCGGTGATGTTCCTCGGCTACTGGCGCAACGCCGAGGCGACCGAGAGAAAGTTCATCGGCGAGTGGCTGATCACCGGCGATCTCGGCCGGCGCGACCCGGACGGCTTCCTGTGGTTCGTCGGCCGCGACGACGACGTGATCACCTCGTCGGGCTACCGGATCGGCCCAGGAGAGATCGAGGATTGCTTGCTTCGCCACCCGGCGGTGGCTTTGTGCGGGGTCGTCGGCGTGCCGGACCCGGTGCGGACCGAGGCGGTGAAGGCCTTCGTCGTGCTCAAGGGCGGCGTCGCGGGCACGCCGGAGCTGGCCCGCGAGATCCAGGATTTCGTCCGCACCCGGCTCGCCGCCCACGAATACCCGCGCCACGTCGCCTTCGTCGAGGAGCTGCCGATGACCGCGACGGGCAAGATCATCCGGCGGGCGCTCAGGGAGAGGGGAGGGGCGTGACGATCATCCCGGCCTCATGATCGCTCCATATCAGAGGCTAACAAAAGAATTCTGCCTCCCATCCGCGACCTCATCCTGAGGCGTTAGCCGATTGAAAATCGGCTGACCTCGAAGGAGGGCTCCAGAAATCGCTGAGACCCCTGGAGCCCTCCTTTGAGGTCAGTCCATCTGCGATGGAATGACACCTCAGGATGAGGTCGCGGGTGGGATGGATGGCCTGAATCGAGCAATCAGGCTCTCAGACACACGCCGCCATCCCGGGTTCCGCTGCGCGGCCCCGGGAGGACGATGGAGATCCAAGGAACATCCGGCGACCAACGACCGGATGCCACTACACACCGGGAGGACACCATGCCGACATCCAAGCTCCGCCGCTCGACGCGATGGCTGACGCTCGCCGCCGCCTCGCTCCTCTGCCTCGCCGAGGCCCAGGCCGCCTCCACCCGCGTCACCCTCGGCGTGCTCAACGACCGCGCCGGGCCCTATTCCGACCTCGCCGGCGAAGGCTCGGTGGTGGCGGCCGAGATGGCGGCGGCCGACTTCAAGGCGCAGAACCCGGACTTCGACATCCGGGTCCTGTCGGCCGATCACCAGAACAAGCCGGATGTCGGCGCCGGCATCGTGCGCCAGTGGATCGACCGCGACGACCTCGACGTGGTGCTGGACGTGCCGTTCTCCTCGGTGGCGCTCGCCGTGCACCAGATCGTGCGCGAGAAGAACCGGCTGATGATCAATTCGGGGGCGGGCGCCTCGGAGATCACCGGGGCGCTCTGCTCGCCCAACACCATCCACTGGACCTACGACACCTGGGCGCTCGCCAACGGCACCGGCGGGGCGATGGTGCGGAGCGGCGGCGACACCTGGTTCTTCGTCACCGCCGACTACGCCTTCGGCAAGGCGCTGGAGCGCGACGTGTCGGAGGTGGTGGAGCGCAACGGCGGCAAGGTGCTGGGCTCGGTCCGCCACCCGGTGGCGGCCAACGACTTCTCCTCGTTCCTGATCCAGGCTCAAGGGTCCAAGGCCAAGGTGGTCGGGCTGGCGAACGCCGGCAGCGACACCATCAACACCATCAAGCAAGGGGCCGAGTTCGGCGTCGCGGAGGGCGGGCAGCGCCTCGCCGGCCTCCTGGTCTTCCTGAGCGACGTGCATTCCCTCGGCCTCAAGGTGGCGCAGGGTCTGGTGCTGACGGAAGCCTTCTACTGGGACCTCAACGACGGCACCCGCGCCTGGTCGCGCCGCTTCGCCGAGCGCCACAAGGGCCGGATGCCGACCATGGTTCAGGCCGGCGTCTATTCCGGCATGATGCACTACCTCAAGGCCGTGAAGGCGACCGGCAGCAAGGACCCCGCCACGGTGACCGCCGAGATGCGCCGGGTACCGGCGGAGGACCCGCTCTTCGGCCGCTCCGAGGTGCGGGCCGACGGACGGGTGACCCATCCGATGTACCTGTTCGAGGTCAAGAAGCCGTCCGAGTCGAAGGGCCCGTGGGACTATTACCGCCTGGTCTCGACGATTCCCGCCGACCAGGCCTTCCGGCCGCTGAAGGCCGGCAACTGCCCCCTGGTGACGAAATGAAGCTGCATCACTGCGTCGGCGCCCGCTCGTTCCGGCCGCTCTGGGCCCTGGAGGCGCTGGGCCTGTCCTACGAACTGGCGATGCTGCCGTTCCCGCCGCGGGTCCACGCCAAGGAGTATTTCGCCCTCAACCCCCTCGGCACGATCCCGCTCCTCGAGGATGGCGAGGTGCGGATGACCGAATCAGCGGCGATCTGCGAGTACCTGGCGGCGCGCCACGGCGCCGGCGGACTCGGGGTGCGGCCCGACGAGCCGGATTACGGCCGCTACCTCAACGCGCTGCATTTCGGCGAGGCGACGCTGACCTTCCCCCAGACCCTGGTGCTGCGCTACGGCCGGTTCGAGCCGCCGGAGCGGCGCAACCCCGGCCTCGTCGAGGACTATTCGCGATGGTTCCTGTCGCGGCTGAAGGGCTTCGGCGCGGTGCTGGGCGAGCGCCGCTTCGTCGCCGCCGGGCGCTTCACCGCCGCCGACATCTCGGTCGGCTACGCCCTGATGCTGGCCGAGTTCGCGGGCCTCGGCGAGCAGCTGCCGGACTTCGCCAGGGCGTACTGGGCGGGCCTGCAGGCCGAGCCGTCCTACGCCCGGGCGCTCGCGGCCGAGCGGCGGGCGGCCGGGGAGCAGGGGGTGTCGCCGGTGCCCTCGCCCCTCGGCGGCTGATCCTGGATTGATGCCGTAGGGAAACGCCCCAGATCCCCGCCGAGCACGACGGGGGGATTCTCATGGCGGGACGATGCACGGGCGGAGGAGCGCCCGCATGACCGCGCGCCTCGCGACGCCGCGCGCCCTGTCCGGCCTGCGGCGCTCGTTCTCGGAATTCCTCGGCCTGCCGGTCGTGATCGTGCTGGGCTTCGTGGTGCTCGCCCACACGATCGACCGGATCGACAACACCGCCGGGCCGCGGGAGGGATGGGGGCCCCTGCGCACCTTCCTCAGCCAGTATGTCGGCGACACCCAGTCGGCGATCAGCATGCTGTCGACCATCGCCGGCAGCCTGATCAGCGTCACCTCGATCACCTTCTCGATCCTGCTGCTGGCGGTGCAGCAGGGCGCCGCCACCCTCAACTCGCAGATCGTCGACCACTACCTGCGCCGGCGCGCCAACAGCGCCTGGTTCGGCTTCTTCGTCGGCGTGTCGCTGTTCGTCCTCGTCACCCTGGTCCAGACCACCCACACCACGGCGCCGGTGCTGGGGGTGATGATCTCGACGCTCCTCGGCGCGGTCTCCCTCGTCGCCCTGGTGGTGCTGATCTATACCACGATCGACCAGACCCGGCCGGTCACCGCCATCGCGACGATCCGCGAGGCCGCGGTCGCGGCGCGGGCGCGCCAGCTGCCGCTGCTCGCCGCGACCGCCGAGCCCTCCGGCCCGCCCGGCGACGGCGTCCCGGTCCCCGCCACGACCGGAGGCTACCTGACGCGGATCGACGTCGACGGGCTCGCCCGGGCGCTGGAGGCGCATCCGGGACGCCATCTCGTCCTGACGCTCCCCGTCGGCGGCTTCGTGCCGCCGGGCGGGGCGGTCGCGGTCGTCGTCGGCGGCCCCGCCGATCCGGCCCTGGTCGAGGTGGTGGGTGCCGCCATCGCCATTGAGGACCAGCGCGACGTCGCCCACGACCCGGCCTTCAGCCTCGACCATATCGGCACGATCGGCTGGACCGCGATCTCGACCGCCCGCTCGGATCCCGCCGTCGGGGCCATTGCGGTCCACGCCCTCCAGCGCCTGCTGCACGACTGGGCGGCGCCGGTGCCGCGCGCGCCCGCGTCCCGGATCGCCTATCGCGACCGGCTGCCGGACCAGGTCCTCGACGCGATCGAGAGCCTCGTCGTCGCCGCGGCCGAATCGCGCCAGCACCAGAGCCTGGCCCTGATCCTGCGGGCGCTCGCGCGCAGCCTGCCGGTCCTGCCGGCGGCCCAGCAGCACGGCGTCGCCCGCCTCGTCGCCACCGTGGCGCCGTCGCTGGCGAGCCACCTGCCGACCCGGATGCTGCGCGAGGACGCCGCCGGCCTGATCGCCGCGTTCCGGCGGACCGGCCGCCCCGACGCGGCGGCGCGCCTGTCGGAGATCCTGGCCCACGTCGTCGAGGAGAGTCGGGAGACGGCCGAGCGCGGGTGAAGGCGTTCACGTCCTGCGCGACGGGCCAGCGGGGCAGAGCAGGGTGAAGCGCGCGCCCCCGCCGGGCGCCGCATCGGCCGCGACCGAGAAGCCGTGCATCCGGGCGATCGCCGCGACGAGGCCGAGACCGAGGCCGTGGCCCGGGGTGTGGCGGGCGGGCTCGGCCCGGTAGAAGCGGCGAAACACCTGGGCCCGCTCGGCTTCCGGGATGCCCGGCCCGGTATCCGAGACCACGACCGCGCGGCCGGCCTCGCTCGCCGCATAGGCCACCCGCACCGTGCCGCCGGCCGGGGTGAACTTCACCGCGTTGTCGATCAGGTTCGAGACCGCCTCGAACAGGAGGTCGCGGTCGCCCTCGACCGGCGCCAGTTCGGGATCCACCGCGAGCGCGAGGGCGACGTCCTTGTCCTCGGCCACCGGTTCGAAGAACTCGGCGGCCTCGCGCACCACCTCGCCGAGATCGACCGGGGCGAAGCCGGCGCGACGGCGCCCGTGCTCGATCTCGCCGATCCGCAGGACGGCGGTGACCATGGCGAGGGTCTGGTCGATCCAGGCGAGACCCTGGTCGATGGCCGCGTGCAGCTCGGCGACGCTCGTCGCCTGCTCGCGGCTGCGCTCCAGCCGGGCCCGCAGGCGGGTGAGCGGCGTGCGCAGGTCGTGCGCCACCGCGTCGCCGACGCTCTGGACCTCGTGGACGAGGTGCTCGATCTCGTCGAGCATCCGGTTCACCGTGCCGGCGAGGCGGTCGAACTCGTCGTTGGCCCGGCCGACCGGCAGGCGCCGGCCGAGATCGCCGCGCATCACCTCCGCCACCGCGACCTCGGTGGTGGCGAGCCGCCGCCGCGCCCGGCCGGCGAGCACCAGGCCGCCGAGCCCCGACAGGACCAGGGTCGGCACCAGGCCGAGGCCGAGCGCGCGCAGGGTCGTGGTGCGCACCCGGTCGACCTCGTCGGTGTCGTGGGCGATGACCACCGTGCCGCCGTCGGGCAGCGCCAGGGCGGCGGCCCAGATCGCGTCGTCGACGCGGCCCTGGCTCAGATCGAGCACCGCGTCGACCCGGGTGGAATCGCCGTCGCGCGGCAGGCCGGCCGGCAGGGCGACGAGGTTGCCGGCCCGCCGCGTCCCGTCCGGCCCGAACAGGCCGCCATAATGGGTGGCGTGCCGGTCCATGGCGATCCAGGTCTCGACCCGGTCGAGCGTCGCCGCCGGCTGGGCGGCGGCGGCGCGCACCTCGAGCCGCAGGGTCTCGGCCAGTTCCTCGCGCATGAAGTCCGCCGTCTGCCAGTAGACGAAGGCGAACATCGTCAGCGCCATCACGGTGGTCCAGGCGGCGATGCCGAGCGCCCAGCGGAAGCCGGTGGAGCGAAAGAGGTCAGGCATCGGGCATCAGGGCAAAGCCGATGCCGCGCACGCTGTGGATCAGCGGCGCCTCGCCCTCCGCCTCGAGCTTGCGGCGCAGGCGACCGAGATGGACGTCGATCAGGTTGGATTTCGGGGTGAAGCGGTAGTTCCACACCTCCTCGAACAGCAGCGCCCGGGTGATGACCTGGCCGGGCCGGCGCATCAGGTATTCGAGGAGCTTCAGTTCCCGCGGCAGCAGGTCGAGGTCGCGGGCGCCGCGCCGGCCGGTGCCGGCGATGAGGTCGATCTCGAGGTCGCCGACCCGCAGCAGCGTCTCGCGGGTGTCGGCCGGGCGGCGCAGCAGCGCCTCGATCCGGGCGGCGAGCTCGGCGAGGACGAAGGGCTTGGCGAGGTAGTCGTCGCCCCCCGCCCGCAGGCCGCGGATGCGCTCGTCGACGTCGCCGAGCGCGCTCAGCACCAGGGCGGGGGTGCGGTCGCCCGCCCCGCGCAGGTCGCGCAGCAGGCTCAGCCCGTCGAGGCCCGGCAGCATCCGGTCGAGGATGATCGCGTCCCAGGGCTCCGCCCGGGCGCGCGCCGCGCCCTCCGGCCCGGTCGCGACCCAGTCGACGGCATAGCCGCGCCCGCGCAGGTCGCCGAGCAGTTCGGTCGCCGTCTCGGCATCGTCCTCGATCAGCAGAAGCTTCGCCACCGTCCTTCGCCGCGCTGCGTGAACCCGACGCCTTGTCTCACGAACGGCGCCGCGATCCTCGGCGGAATCGCACGATGAACGCGAATTTAATGGCGGGCCGGACGGCTCTCGCTAGGTGCTGGAACGGTTCCAATCTGGAGAGGCGAGGGCGGTCGTGGGCGTGACGATGGAGAGGGCGGTGCACCTCGCCCGCGACGAGGACCAAGCCCCGCGCGGGCGGATCGCTGCACCCGTTCAGCCGGCGCGGCAGCACCCGTCGGGGCGCGGGCCGGGCGGCGGGCCGTCGCGATGGGCGATCGTCCTCCTCGCCGTCGCTTGCGTGCTGGGGTTCGGCTGGTGGCAGCGCGACGCGGCGCGCGAACTTCTCGCGCCGCTCGTGCCGGCGCGCCTTATCCCGCTGCTGGCGCCGCTCCTCGACACGCCGGCCGCCGAGCGGGATGCGGCGAAGGAGGCCCAGAAGGACGCGCCTACGGATCCGAACCTCGTCACCCTCGACGCCGCCGGGCAGAAGCGCCTCGGCCTCGCCTTCGGGCCGGTCGAGACCCGGCACATCGTCCTGCCGGTCCGCACCCCCGGCACGATCGCCTTCGACGAGCGCCGCGTCACCCATCTGAAGCCGCGGGCGGCGGGACGCGTGCTGTCGCTCGCGGTGCAGCCGGGCGACGCGGTGCGGGCGGGCCAGACGCTGGCCACCCTGGACGCCGCCGGCCTGCTGGAGGCCCGCAACGGGCTGGCCGAGGCGCAGGCGAGCCTCGCCGAGGCCCAGGCCACCGAGGCGGTCGCCGCCCTCAACCTCACCCGCGGCCAGGACCTGATGAAGGTGAGCGGCGTCGCCCAGGCCGAGGTCGACCGGCGCCGGGTCGATCTCGCCAAGGCGCAGGCCGCCACCGCCTCGGCCCGGGCCCGGGTCGGGCTCTACACCGCCCAGGTCGCCCGCCTGGCGCCGGAGCCCGGCGCGAGCCCGGAGACCAGCGCCATCGTCTCGCCGATCGACGGGGTCGTCACCAGTGCCAGCCTCAGCCTCGGCCAGGTGGTGGATACCGGCAGCGACGCCTTCACGGTGGCCGATCCGCGCCGGATCCTGGTGCTCGCCAATCTCTACGGGCGCGACATCGACGCCGTGAAGGCGGGCGACACCGCCACCGTGACGGCACCGATGCCCGACCGCCCGGTCTTCGAGGGGCGGGTGCGCTCGGTCAACGCCGCGATCGACCCGGCGAGCAACACCGCGCCGGCCCGGATCGAGATCGCCAACCCGGACGGGCGGCTGCGGGCCAACATGTTCGTCTCGGTCGAGATCGCCGCCGATCTCGGCCGCAGCGGCACGACCATGCCGGCCGCCGCCCTTCAGCTGACCGAGGACGGCCCGGTCGCCTTCGTGCGCACCGGCGAGGACCGGTTCGAGAAGCGTGCGCTTACCCTCGGAGTGCAGCGGGCCGACTGGGTTGAGGTCACGTCGGGGCTCAAGCCCGGCGAGACCGTGGCGACGACCGGCAGCTTCGGCCTCAAGGCGATCCTGCTGCGTGCGCTCCTCGGCTCCACGGACTGACCCTCCAAAGGATTGATCCGATGAAGACCTGGTTCGCCCTCCTCGTGCGCCGCCGCTGGCTGGTGCTGATGATCGCGCTCGCCGGTGCCGCCGGCGGCCTCGCCAACCTGCGCGGGCTGTCGATCGACGCGGTGCCCGACATCTCGCCCAAGCAGGTGATGGTGCTCACCCTCTCGCCCGGCCTCGGGCCGCTCGAGGTCGAGCGGCTGGTGAGCTTTCCGGTCGAGAGCGCGATGGCGGGGGCGCCCGGACTCACCGGCCTGCGCTCGACCTCGCGCTACGGCGTCTCGGCGGTCTACGTCACCTTCGAGGACGGGGTGCCGCTCGCGGAAGCCCGCGCCCAGGTCTTCCAGCGCCTGCCCCAGGCGAAGGCGATGATGCCGGCGGGCGTCGGCGACCCGCAGATGGGCCCGATGGCGACCGGTCTCGGCGAGATCTACCAGTTCGAGCTGCGCGGCCCGGCCTACTCGCCGATGGAGCTCAAGCGCCTGCTGCAATGGACGATCGCGCCGCGCCTGAAGCTGACCCCCGGCATCGCCGACGTGAACATCTACGGCGGCCAGCTGCCGACCTACGAGGTCCGGGTCTCGGCCGAGAACCTGCGCCGCTACGGCGTCACCCTGTCCCAGGTCTACGCCGCGCTCGCCGAGAACAACATGGCCCGGGGCGGCGCCTACCTGGAGCACAACGACCAGCAGGAGGTGATCCGGGGCCTCGGCCTCGCCAAGGGTCCGGAGGACATCGCCGGCATCGTGGTGGCGACGCGGTCCGGCGGCGTGCCGGTCACGGTGGCGACCCTCGGCGCGGTGGTCGAGGCGCCCAAGGTCCGCCTCGGCGCGGTGAGCCACGACGCCGCCGGCGAGACGGTGGTCGGCATCGCGATGATGCAGCAGGGCGAGAATGCCAGCGCCGTGGTGGCGCGGGTGAAGGCGACGATCGAGGAATTGCGCGGGCAGTTGCCGCCCGGCGTCGCCATCGTGCCCTACTACGACCGCTCGACGCTGGTCGAGCGCACGATCCACACCGTGGCGCACAACCTCGTCGAGGGCGCGGTGCTGGTCGTCGTCGTCCTCCTGCTGCTCCTCGGCAACCTGCGGGCCGGGCTCGTGGTCGCCGCCGCGATCCCGCTCTCGATGCTGATGGCGTTCGCGGGCATGCGGGTGCTCGGCCTGTCGGGCAACCTGATGAGCCTGGGCGCGATCGATTTCGGGCTCATCGTCGACGGCGCCGTGGTGATGGTCGAGAACGTGCTGCGGGCCCGCGGCGAGCATCCCGACCGCCCGGCCTTCGCGGTGATCCGCGACGCCGCCGCGGAGGTGGCGAAACCCATCCTGTTCGCGGTGGCGATCATCATCCTGGTCTACCTGCCGGTGCTCGCCCTCGAAGGGGTGGCGGGCAAGATGTTCCGGCCGATGGCGCTGACGGTGATCCTGGCGCTCGCCGGCTCGCTCGTCCTCACCCTGACGCTGATGCCGGCGCTCGCCGCGCTGATGCTGGCGGGCCCCGGCATCGGCGAGCGCGAGACCCGCCTCGTCCACGGCATGCGGGCGCTCTACACGCCGGTGCTGCGGCTGGCCGAGCGCCGGGCCGGGGCCACCGTGCTCCTCACCCTGGCGTTGTTCGGCGGCAGCTGCTGGCTCGCGACGCGGCTCGGCGGCGAGTTCCTGCCCAAGCTCTCGGAGGGCTCGATCGTGCTCACCTCCGAGAAGCTGCCGGGCATCAACCTCGACGCCTCGCTGAAGGCGGTGCGGCGGATCGAGACGGTGCTCAAGTCCTTCCCGGAGGTGAAGCGGGTGGTCTCGCTCACCGGTAGCGCCGAGATCCCGACCGACCCGATGGGCGTCGAATCGACCGACAGCTTCATCACGCTCGCCGACCCGGCGACCTGGACCACCGCGACGAGCCAGGACGGCCTCGTCACCGCCTTCGACAAGCGCCTGCGCGAGGAGGTGCCGGGCGTGGCCTACGCCTTCTCGCAGCCGATCCAGATGCGGATGGACGACCTGATCGAGGGCGTGCGCGGCGACGTGGCGATCAGCCTCTACGGCGACGACCTCGCGGTCCTGAAGGACAAGGCCGACGCGATCGTGCGCGCGGTCGGGGCGGTGTCGGGGGCGGCCGACGTCAAGGCCGAGGCCCAGGCCGGGATGCCGGCCCTGTCGATTGAGGTCGACCGGGCAGCGGCGGCCCGGTACGGGGTCGCGGTCGGCGACGTGCTCGACGTCGTCGAGGCGATCGGCGGGCGCATGGCGGGAAGCGTCTACCGGGACGACAACGCCATCACCGACATCGTGGTGCGCCTCAGCCCCGACGACCGGGCCGACCTCGAGCGCATCCGCGCCCTGCCGGTGGGGCGCGACGGCCGCGCCCAGGTGCCGCTCTCCCTCGTCGCTTCCGTGAGCGTGAAGACCGGCCCGGCCCAGATCAGCCGCGAGCGGCTGCAGCGGCGCATCTCGGTCCAGGCCAACGTCCGCGGGCGCGACGTGCAGAGCTTCGTCGCGGAGGCGCAAGCGGCGGTCGCCGCCCAGGTGCCGCTGCCGCCGCGCTACGCCCTGCAATGGAGCGGCCAGTACCAGAACCTGCAGGAGACGACCGCGCGGCTCGTCGTGGTGGTGCCGGCAGCGATGGCGGCGATCCTGGTGCTCCTGGTGGTGATGTTCGGCGACATCCGCCTCGCCGGGCTGATCTTCCTCAACGTGCCGGTGGCGGCGACCGGAGGAATCCTGGCGCTTTACCTGCGCGGGCTGCCGTTCTCGGTCTCGGCGGCGATCGGCTTCATCGCCACCTTCGGCATCGCGGTGCTGAACGGCGTCGTGCTGACGAGTTACATCCGCGACCTCGAGCGCAGCGGCCTCGACCCGGAGGAGGCCGCGACCCGGGCCGCCGAGATGCGCCTGCGGCCGGTGATGACCACCGCCCTGGTGGCGGCCCTCGGCTTCCTGCCGATGGCGCTCTCGACCAGCGCCGGCGCCGAGGTGCAGCGCCCGCTCGCCACGGTGGTGATCGGCGGCCTCGTCACCGCGACGCTCCTCACCCTGGTGGTGCTGCCGGCGATCTATCCCCGCATCGCCCGGCTGCGCCTGCCCTTCGGCACGCCGCCGGCCGGCACGGGCAGGTCTGGGGCGCGGGAACGGGCGGCCGAGGAGGCGTGAGCGCGGGGCGCCGGCCGGCGCCCCGCAATCGGTTGGGAAGGCCCTTACGCCTCGGTGGGCTTCGCCTCGGCCTTCGGGCCGCCCTTGGCGACGCCGACGAGGGCCGGGCGCAGCACGCGCTCGCCGATGACGTAGCCCGACTGCACCACCTGCACGACGGTGCCGGAGGTGACATCGGGGTTCGGCACCTCGAACATCGCCTGGTGCAGGTTGGGATCGAAGCGCTGCCCTTGCGGGTCGACCCGCTTCACGCCGTGGCGCTCCAGGGTCTTGAGCAGATCGCGCTCGGTCAGCTCGATCCCGTCGACGAGCGCCTTGAGCGCGCCTTCGGCGGTCTCGCGGGCCTCGACCGGCACGCTCTCGAGGGCGCGGCGGACGTTGTCGGCGGCGTTGAGCATGTCGCGGGCGAAGTTCGTCACCGCGTAGGTGCGGGCGTCGGCCACCTCGCGCTCGGTGCGCCGGCGCAGGTTCTCCATATCGGCCAGCGTGCGCAGGAGCTTGTCCTTGAGGTCGAGCTTCTCGGCCTCGAGGGTCGCCAGCGCGTCGCCCTTGGGGGCGGCCTCCGGCGCGGAGGCGGGAGCGCCCTCGGCAGCCTCGGGCTCGTGCGCCCGCGCGGCGTTCTCCGTGTCGTTCGGCGTCATCGTCATTCCGGAAAAGGGATCTGGGAGTGACCCCGATATCAGGTGGACGGCCCCCGAAATCAAGCTTCGCCGGACGCGGGCGCCGCCCGGTTCGGCTCGTCCTTAAGAGAGGCCTTGGTCCCGGACCGGCGGCCACGGTCGCCGCGGGGCAGGTCGGCCTCGAACACCGCCATCACCGCCCGGCGGATCGTCGCCTGCCGGTCGGGCTGGGTCACCTTGGTGCCGGTGAGGTCGGTGACGTAGAACACGTCGACCGCCCGCTCGCCGAAGGTCGCGACGTGGGCCGAGGTGATGTTGAGGTTAAGCCGGCCGAGCGCCGAGGTGAGATCGAACAGGAGGCCCGGCCGGTCGAGGCCGGAGATCTCCAGGACGGTCTCGCGGGCCGAGAGCGCGTTGTCGATCGACAAATCGGAGGCGACCTGGAAGGTGCGCGGCCGGTCCTTGACCGGGTGCTTGTCGGCGACGAGGTCGGCGATGCGGATCTCGCCCTTCAGCGCCCGCTCGATCGCGGTGGCGATGCGGCCGGTCCGGCGCATCTCGTCCTCGTCGCGCTCGAAGGCCCGCGACAGGGTGATGGTGTCGAGGACGAAGCCGTCCGCGGTGGTGAAGATCTGCGCGTCGACGATGTTGCCGCCGGACGCCGCGCAGGCGCCGGTCAGGATCGCGAGCAGCCGCGGGTGGTCGGGGGAGTAGACGCAGAGCTCGGTCACGCCGCGGGACGGGTCGGTCTCGAAGGCGGTGGCGACGGTGTTGCCGGCCTCGGCGGCCGCGCGGATGAAGCGGGCGTTCTTGAGCTGGCGCCCGGCATCGACCTTGAGCCAGTAATGCGGGTAGTGCCGCGCGGCGTAGGCGTCGAACTCCTCGGCCGTCCAGTCGCCGAGCTGCTCGCGCAGGCGCATCTGGATCAGCCGGACCCGATCGGTGCGCGGGATCTCCGAGCGGCCGCCCGAGAGCACCATCTCGGTCTCGTAGTAGAGGGTGCGGAGCAGCGTCGCCTTCCAGGCGGTCCAGGTGCCGGGGCCGACCGCCTTGATGTCGGCGATGGTGATGACCAGGAGCAGCTTCAGCCGCTCCAGGCTCTGCACCACGCTGGCGAAGGTCTCGATGGTCTTGGGGTCCGAGAGGTCGCGGCTCTGGGCCGTCATCGACATCAGGAGGTGGTGCTCGACGAGCCAGGCGACGGTGCTGGTCTCGGCGGCATCCAACCCGAAGCGCGGGCCGAGCTTGCGCGCCACCGCCGCGCCGGCGATCGAGTGGTCCTCCTTCCGGCCCTTGGCGATGTCGTGCAGGAACATCGCCACGTAGAGGGCGCGGCGGTTCTGGATCGTGCCGACGATGCGGTGGGCCAGCGGGTGCTCGTCCTCGAGTTCCCCCGCCTCGATCTTTGCCAGCACGCCGAGCGAGCGGATCAGGTGCTCGTCCACCGTGAAGTGGTGGTACATGTTGAACTGCATCATCGCGACGATGCGGCCGAAATCCGGCACGAAGCGCCCGAGCACCCCGGTCTCGTTCATGTGCCGCAGCACCGTCTCGGGGGCGTTCTGCGAGGTCAGGAGCTCCAGAAAGAGCCGGTTGGCCTCCGGGTCGACCCGCACCATCGGGCCGAGGAGTGCCAGCGAGCGCGTCGCCAGCCGGCTGGCATCGGGGTGGATCGCGAGGTCGTGCCGGTCCGAGAGCCAGAACAGCCGGATCAGGTTGACCGGGTCGCGCTCGAAGGCGGCGTCGTCGCGGACGTCGAGCCGGCCGGTATGGATGCGGAAATCGTCCGCCTCCAGGTCGGGGGCGCGGAAATGCTGCTTGAAGCGGCGCAGCCAGCGGTCGAGCACCGGCGGGCGCTTGGCGTGGCGCGCCTCCATCTCGGCGCAGACGATGGCGGTGAGGTCGCCGACGTCCTTTGCGATCAGGAAGTAGGCCTTCATGAACCGCTCGACCGCGGCGAGGCCGCCCCGCGCCCCGTAATCCAGCCGCTCGGCGATGCGCGGCTGCAGCCCGAAGCCCAGCCGCTCCTCGGAGCGCCCGGTGACGAAGTGCATGTGGCAGCGCACCCGCCACAGGAACTCGTCGCAGCGCTCGAACAGGCGGAACTCGTCGGCCGTGAACAGGCCGGCCTCGACCAGGTCCTCGGCCCGCTTCACCCGGAAGGTGTACTTGGCGATCCAGAACAGGGTGTTGAGGTCGCGAAGCCCGCCCTTGCCGTCCTTGACGTTGGGTTCGACGAGGTAGCGCGAGGCGCCGCTCTTCTGGACGCGGGCGTCGCGCTCCTTGAGCTTGGCCTCGACGAACTCCGCCGCCGTGCCCTGCACGACCTCGCGGTCGAAGCGGGTCTCCAATTCGTCGAACAGCGCGCGGTCGCCGAACAGGAAACGCGATTCGAGCAGCGCCGTGCGGATCGTCATGTCGCCGCGGCCCTCGCGCAGGCAGTCGGCGACCGAGCGGGTGGCGTGGCCGACCTTCAGCTTGAGGTCCCACAGCACGTAGAGCATCGCCTCGACGACGCTCTCGCTCCAGGCGGTCTGCTTGTAGGGCAGGAGGAACAGGAGATCGATGTCCGAGCCCGGCGCCAGCAGGCCGCGGCCGTAGCCGCCGGTCGCCACCACGGCGATCTGCTCGGCGGCGGTCGGGTTGTCGGAGCGGTAGAGCCGCTTGACCACCGCGTCGTAGATCGCCCGGATCACCGCATCCATCTGGGCGCAGATCAGCCCGGCGCAGGCGTGGCCGTCGCGCTCGGCGAGGAGCCGCCGCTCGGCCTCGGCCCGGCCGGCCTCGATGATGCGGCGCAGTTCCGGCACAAGCCGCTCGCGCAGGCGGGTCGGGTCGCTGAGCGACTGGTCGATGCCGGCCAGCATCGCGCGCAGGGCGGCCTCGGTGTCGGACGGATCGATGACGGTGGTGTCGGGCATGGCAGCCGGGTTCGGGCGAGGGGGAGGCGGGGACCAAGGGGGCGGGAATCAGGAGGCGCGGCCGGATCCCGTCGCGTCCCCGCCTGTTTGGCATCCCGGCCCGCCGAAAGCCAACGCTTCCGCAGGGTGCGGCCGGGCGTTCGCTCCGAAAGGCTAATCCGCTTCACCGGCCGGATCGTTTGACACTCCGAACGGTGCGCCCTAGCTTCCCGGCCGGTCGCCATGGAAGGCGCGGCCAGCCAGGGAGAGACGGATGCGCATCCACCGCCGCGCGTTGATCGGGGCCGCCCTCGGAAGCCTCTGCCTCGCCGCCGGCGCGCCGGCCCGCGCGCAGGCCGTCAAGGAGGTGCGCCTCGACTGGGCGACCTACAACCCCGTCAGCCTCGTCCTGAAGGACAAGGGCCTCCTGGAGAAGGCGCTGGTGCCACAGGGGATCACGGTGCGCTGGGTCCAGTCCCTCGGCTCCAACAAGGCGCTCGAGTTCCTCAACGCCGGCTCGATCGATTTCGGCTCGACCGCCGGCGCCGCCGCCCTGTTGGCGCGGATCAACGGCAACCCGATCAAGGCGGTCTACGCCTTCTCGCGGCCGGAATGGACCGCGCTGGTGACCCGGCCGGAGACCGGCATCAAGGCGGTCAAGGACCTCAAGGGCCGCCGCGTCGCCGTCACCCGCGGCACCGACCCGCATATCTTCCTGATCCGGTCCTTACGCGGCGCTGGCCTGACCGAGCGCGACGTGAAGCTGGTGCTGCTCCAGCACCCGGACGGGCGCACCGCGCTCGACCGCGGCGACGTCGATGCCTGGGCCGGCCTCGACCCGATCATGGCGGCGGCCGAGATCGAGAACGGCGACGTGCTGTTCCATCGCGACGCGGCGGCCAACACCTGGGGCGTGCTCAACGTCCGCGAGGACTTCGCCAGGCAGAACCCGGACCTGACCCGCACGGTGCTGGGTGCCTACGAGGAGGCGCGCAAGCTCGCCCTCGCGGACCCGCAGGAACTCAAGCGCATCCTCGCCGCGGCGACGAAGCTGCCCGAGCCGGTGGTGGCGCGCCAGCTCGAACGCACCGACCTGTCGCAGCCGGTGATCGGCAAGCTCCAGGCCGAGACGATCCTGGATGCCGGCACCGCGCTCCTCGATGCCGGGGTGATCCCGGCCGGCACCGATGTCGGCGCCGCGGTCCAGGCGCTGATCGACCCGCGCTTCGGGCCGGCCGCGCCGTAACCCATGGAGGCGAGCCCCTTACCCGTGGCGGCCGCGCCCCTCGTCCCCGCCGCGCGGCGCCCGGTGCGCCTGCCCGGCGGCCGGATGCTCGTCGGGCTCGTCCTGCCGGTCGGCCTCGCCCTCGCCTGGGAGGCGGCGGTGCGGGCGGGGTGGGCCCAGGGGCGGCTGGTGCCGCCGCCGGGCCGGGTCATCGCCACCCTGTGGGGGCTTGCCGCGAGCGGCGAGCTCTGGACCCACGTGCTGGCCAGCCTGACCCGCGTCGTGGCCGGGTTCGGGTTCGGCGCGCTCGCCGGGATCCTGGTCGGGGCGCTCACCGGCACCCTGCCGCCGGTGCGCCGGCTGATCGATCCGAGCCTCCAGGCGCTCAGGGCGATCCCGTCGATCGCCTGGGTGCCCCTGTTCATCCTGTGGTTCGGCATCTTCGAGGCCTCGAAGATCACGCTCATCGCGGTCGGCGTGTTCTTCCCGGTCTATCTCGGGGTGGCGGGCGCCATCGCGGGGGTCGACCGCAAGCTCGTCGAGGTGGGGCGGGTGTTCCGGCTCTCGCGTCTCGCGCTGGCGCGCCGCATCCTGCTGCCCGCAGTGCTGCCGGCGACCCTCGTGGCGCTCCGCACGGGTTTGGGCCTCGGCTTCATGTTCGTGGCAGCGGCCGAGCTGCTCGGCGCCTCGGAGGGCCTCGGCTACCTCCTCCTCGACGGCCAGCAGCTCGGCAAGCCGGACCAGATCGTCGCGGCGATCCTGGCCTTCGCGGCGCTGGGCAAGCTGTGCGACGCGGTGCTGGTGGGGCTCACCGCGCCGCTGGCGCGCTGGCAGGACACCGCGCGGGATTCGCTCTGATACGCCGAGGATGAAAGACTATCCGACGTGATCGACCGGTTTTCTCCCATTTACGACCTCATCCTGAGGTGTCAGTCCATCGGAGATGGACTGACCTCGAAGGAGGGCTCCAGCAGTCGCCGCGTGTCCTGGAGCCCTCCTTCGAGGCTCCCGTCGGTCGCACCTCAGGATGAGGTCGCGGGTGGGATAGAACACGTCGTCGCGATCCGACTCTCGCAGGTCAATCGGGGCTCATCATGCTGATCCTCGACCACCTGTCGAAGACCTACGCCGACGGCACGCGGGCGCTCGCCGACATCTCGCTCACCGTGCGGGCCGGCGAGATCGTGGCGCTGATCGGCGGCTCGGGCTGCGGCAAGACCACGTTGCTGCGCCTGATCGCCGGGCTCGACCGGGCGAGCGCCGGGGGTATCCGCCTCGACGGGGAGGGGATCGCGGGCCCGCATCCGGGCGTCGGCATCGTCTTCCAGGAGCCGCGGCTGCTGCCCTGGCTCAGCGTCGCCGACAATGTCGGGTTCGGCCTCGCCGACCTGCCCCGGGCCGAGCGCCGGGCCCGGGTGGCGCACGCCCTCGAGCGCGTCGGCCTCGCCGAGCATGCCGGGCGCTGGCCCCGCGACCTCTCGGGCGGCCAGCAGCAGCGGGTGGCGATCGCCCGCGCCTTCGTGGCCGCCCCGAAGGTGCTGCTCCTCGACGAGCCGTTCTCGGCCCTCGACGCCCTGACCCGGGCCGGGCTGCACCGCCACCTGCTGACCCTGTGGGAGGAGAGCCGGCCGACCGTGCTCCTCGTCACCCACGACGTCGCCGAGGCGGTGGCGCTGGCCGACCGGGCCGTGGTGTTGCGCCCCAAGCCCGGCCGGATCGACGACACGATCCCGCTGCCCCTGAGCCGCCCGCGCCAGCCCTCCTCGCCCGGCAGCGAGGCCGCCGCCCGCACCATCCTGGCGAGCCTCGACCGCTCGCTGCGCCCGGAGGGCGCGGCCGACCGGGAAAAGCCCGACGCCTCCGCGCTGTGGTGGTGAGCCCGGCGGGCGAGCCGTCCGGTCGATCCGCCTTTGGTCGTGAGTCCCGTCCCCTGGCGAGCGGCCGGGACGGGGTGCTAAGCCGTTCGCCCATAACCCCGGGAGGACGACACGCCATGGACGCCACCGAACTGCGCTCGCTCCAGGCCCCGATCAAGGACCGCTACCGCAGCGATCCGGACGCGGCCGTGATCACCCTGAAGGCGCAAGGCTCCCTCGACGACGGCGGCATCGCCTGCAAGGTCGAGACCGGCCGGGCGCTGGCGGTGGCCGGCCTCCACCCGGCGAGCGGCGGCTCGGGCGCCGAGCTGTGCTCCGGCGACATGCTGCTCGAGGCCCTGGTCGCCTGCGCGGGCGTGACCCTGAAGGCAGTGGCGACCGCGCTGGAGATTCCGCTGCGCAAGGGGCTGGTCAAGGCCGAGGGCGACCTCGACTTCCGCGGCACGCTCGGCGTCGACAAGGGCGCCCCGGTCGGTTTCCGGGTGATCCGCCTGACCTTCGAGGTCGACGCGGACGCACCCCAGGAGAAGCTCGACCAGCTCCTGAAGCTCACCGAGCGCTACTGCGTGGTCTTCCAGACCATCAACCAGAAGCCGCAGCTCGACGTGGTGATGACACGGGGCTGACCGCCCCCGGGGACTTTCTCGCCCCGCCCACGAAAAAAGCGCGGCCCCGAGGGACCGCGCTTTCCTGAAGTGACGGCGGGACCCGCGAGGGCCCCGCCGATCGTCAGGCGATCACTCGCCGCGCGGCTGACGCTCGCGCGAGCGGTCGCCGTCGCGCTGGGCCTTCAGCTTCTCGGTGAGGTCCTCGCCGGTCTCCTGGTCGACGACCTTCATCGACAGGCGGATCTTGCCGCGATCGTCTTGACCCAAGAACTTCACCTTCACCTTGTCGCCCTCCTTCACCACGTCGGTGACCTTGGCGACGCGCTGGGCGGCGAGCTCGGAGATGTGGACGAGGCCGTCCTTGGCGCCGAAGAAGTTGACGAAGGCGCCGAACTCCATCGTCTTCACGACGGTGCCCTCGTAGATCATGCCGACCTCGGCCTCGGCCACGATCGAGCGGATCCAGTTGTAGGCCGCCTTGATCGCCTTGCCGTCGGCCGAGGCGATCTTGATGATGCCGGTGTCCTGGATGTCGATCTTGGCGCCGGTCTTCTCGACGATCTCGCGGATCACCTTGCCGCCGGTGCCGATCACTTCGCGGATCTTGTCGGTCGGGATCTGCATCGTCTCGATGCGCGGCGCGTGCTCGCCGAGCTCGGGACGGGCGGCGGTGAGCGCCGTCGCCATCGCGTCGAGGATGGTGCTGCGACCGTCCTTGGCCTGGGCCAGGGCCACCCGCATGATCTCCTCGGTGATGCCGGCGATCTTGATGTCCATCTGGAGCGAGGTGATGCCCTCCTCCGTGCCGGCCACCTTGAAGTCCATGTCGCCGAGGTGATCCTCGTCGCCCAGGATGTCGGACAGCACCGCGTAGCGCTCACCCTCGAGGATGAGGCCCATGGCGATGCCGGCCACCGGACGGCGCAGGGGCACGCCGGCATCCATCAGCGACAGCGAGGCGCCGCAGACCGAGGCCATCGAGGACGAGCCGTTCGACTCGGTGATCTCCGACACGACGCGGATCGTGTAGGGGAACTCGTGGGCGGCCGGCAGGACCGGGTGCACGGCGCGCCAGGCGAGCTTGCCGTGGCCGATCTCGCGGCGGCCCGGCGAGCCCATGCGGCCGGTCTCGCCCACCGAATAGGGCGGGAAGTTGTAGTGAAGGAGGAACGTCTCCTTGTAGGTGCCCGAGAGCGCGTCGATGAACTGCTCGTCGTCGCCGGTGCCCAGCGTCGCCACGACCAGCGCCTGGGTCTCGCCGCGGGTGAACAGCGCCGAGCCGTGGGTGCGGGGCAGCACGCCGACCTCGGAGACGATCGGACGCACGGTCTTCACGTCGCGGCCGTCGATGCGCGAGCCGGTGTCGAGGATGTTCCAGCGGACCACCTTCGACTGGGCCTCCTTGAAGGCGGCCTTGATCTTCTCGGCCTCGAAGCGGGCCTCGCCCTCGGCCGGCGCCAGCGCGGCCATCACCTTCGCCTTCACGGCGTCGACGGCGGCGTAGCGCTCCTGCTTGACGGTCTTCTTGTAGGCCTCGCGCAGGTCGGTCTCGCAGACCTCGAGCACGGCCTTCTCGACCTCGGAATTGTCCGCGGGCTGGAAGTTGCGCGGCTCCTTGGCGGCCTTCTCGGCCAGGCGGACGATCGCCTCGATGACCGGCTGGAAATGCTTGTGGCCGAACATCACGGCCCCGAGCATCACGTCCTCGGGCAGCTCCTTCGCCTCGGACTCGACCATCAGCACGGCGTCCTGGGTGCCGGCGACGACGAGGTCGAGGGTCGAGCCCTCCATCTCCTGGATGGGCGGGTTGAGCTTGTACTGGCCGCCGACATAGCCGACGCGCGCCGCGCCGATCGGGCCCATGAACGGCACGCCCGACAGCGTCAGGGCCGCGGAGGCCGCCACCATGGCGAGGATGTCGGGATCGGTCTCGAGGTCGTGCGAGAGCACCGTGACGACGACCTGGGTGTCGTTGCGCCAGCCCTCGACGAAGAGGGGGCGGATCGGCCGGTCGATCAGGCGGGAGACCAGGGTCTCCTTCTCGGAGGGACGGCCCTCGCGCTTGAAGTAGCCGCCCGGGATGCGGCCGGCGGCGTAGGTGCGCTCCTGGTAGTTCACCGTGAGCGGCAGGAAGTCGATGCCGGGCTTCGGCTCCTTCATCGACACCACGGTGGCGAGCACCGAGGTCTCGCCGTAGGTGGCGATCACGGCGCCGTCGGCCTGGCGGGCGACCTTGCCGGTCTCGAGCACGAGCTTGCGCCCGCCCCACAGCAGCTCTTCGCGTTGAACGTCGAACATCTTGTCATGCCTTCCTGCGGTCCGGGAGGGCGGCGCCAGCGCAAGACGGCGAGGGGCTCATCCGATGAGCCACCGGCGATCCTGCCCTGGCGGTCGCGGCCCGCGTCTTGACGTGCGGGTCCCGGAATAAGGGCGGCCGGACCCATTCCGGCCCACCCGGGACGAGGAAACCCCTCCTACGGAGAAGTTCGGCCTCCTCGCGAAAACGCGGCCCGGACCGGTGCCCGAACCGCGTGAGGTCCACCTTAGCGGCGGATGCCGAGGCGCTCGATGAGGGCGCGGTAGCGGGCCTCGTCCTTGCGCTTCAGGTAGTCGAGGAGCGACCGGCGCTGCGAGACCAGCTTGAGCAGGCCGCGGCGCGAGTGGTTGTCCTTGGTGTGGGTCTTGAAGTGCCCGGTGAGGTTCTGGATCCGCTCGGTGAGGATCGCGACCTGCACTTCCGGCGAGCCGGTGTCGGTCCCGCCGCGGGCGTGTTCCTTGATGAGCGCGGTCTTGCGCTCCGCCGTGATCGACATCGCGTGTCCTTTCGGTGTTACGGGTTCACGAGGTGCGCGGGCTCCGCGAGGAGGCCGCCTTTCGCACGGGGCTCGGCCGGGCCGGGATGTCGTCCAGCGCGGTCTGCCAAGGCGAAAAACCTCGCCGTGTGCGGGCGAGGGTGGTGGAGCCTATACACGATCCGCCGGTCCTTGCCACTCCCCCGGGTTCCGTGGCGGTCCACTCCCCACGCGCGGTTTCGTCACGCCCTCATCCGGGGGTGTGGGAACGGCCGAGCTCGAACCCGAATACCCCCAAGCAGTTTGCCCGCCACTCCCAACGCCCCGAAAGGATGCGCGATGACCCCGACCGCGGCCCACACTGCTGCCGAGACCGTGCAGGCGATCTACGTCACGGCCCTGCGCAACACCCACGCCCTGGAGAAGCAGGCGGCTCAGATGATCCAGCGCCAGATCGAGCGCTACGAGACCTATCCCGACCTGACCCAGGCGCTGCGGCTGCACAAGAGCGAGACCGACCAGCAGGTCACCCGCCTCGCCGACCTGCTTCACGGCCACGGCGAGGACCGCTCGCTCCTGAAGGACGTGGTGACCCAGACCGTCGGCAACGTCGCGGCCTTGGTCCACAGCGTGACCGGCGATGAGGTGCTCAAGAACCTCTATACCGACTACTCGGTCGAGACCTACGAGATCGCCGCCTACACCTCGCTGATCGCGCTCGCCGAGGAGGCGGGGCACGGCCGGGACATCGAGATCCTGCGCCTCTCGCTCAAGGAGGAGGAGCGGATGGCCGAGGCGGTGTTTGCCCAGATCGTACCGGTGACCAAGGGGTTCGTCGCCCGGGAGGCCCGCGGCGAGAAGGCGGACCGGTAGGGCGGACCGCGCGAGGCCGCCAGCGGCGCGTTGCATCTGGCGGCCTCACTCTTCCGCTCCTGACGATAGCGGTTCGAAGCCGGGCTCCCGTCGAGCCTCTACAGCTCCATTTCCACTGTCACCGGCACATGGTCCGACGGCTTCTCCCAGGCCCGCGCATGCCGCGCCACCGTCACCGACTTCACTGTCTCGGCGAGGTCGGGCGTGACCCAGATGTGGTCGAGGCGCCGGCCCTTGTCGGCGGCGGCCCAGTCGGGGGAGCGGTAGCTCCACCAGGTATAGATCTTCTCCGGCGGCGGGCGCAGGTGGCGCATCGTGTCGATCCAGCCGGCCTCGCCCCTTAAGGATTCCAGGCGCTCGGTCTCGATCGGGGTGTGGCTGACCACGTCGAGGAGCTGCTTGTGCGACCAGACGTCGTGCTCGAGCGGCGCCACGTTGAGGTCGCCGACGAGGATCGCCGGCCCGGCGGGGCGCCGGCCGCCCCAGGCGCGCAGCTCGTCCATGAAGGCGAGCTTGTGGGCGAACTTGTCGTTGAGCTTCACGTCCGGCACGTCGCCGCCGGCCGGGACGTAGAAGTCGTGGATCGCGATGCCGGCCGCAGGGCCCGCCTCGGGCCCGAGCACCGCCGAGATGTGGCGGGCGTCCTGGCGCTCGCAGAAGCTCATCACCTCGCGGGTGACGAGCGGCAGGCGCGAGAGGATCGCGACGCCGTTATAGCCCTTCTGCCCGGCGAAGACGACGTGCGGGTAGCCGAAGCCCTGCAGCTCCTTGAGCGGGAAGCGGTCGTCCGGGCACTTGGTCTCCTGCAGGCAGAGCACGTCGGGCTTCGCCTCGTCGAGGAAGCGGCGCACGAGGTCGATGCGCAAGCGGACCGAGTTGATGTTCCAGGTACTGACGGTGAGGCGCAACGGTCGGGTACTCGCAAAAAATCAGTTCGGGCGGGCCTGCTGCATCTTGGCCTCGAGCTCTTTGTCGACCGCCCGTCCGTAATTGATGACGAACAGCATGCCGTCGACGGCGCGGCCGCGCTGGAGGTTGGAGAGCAGCACGGTGGTCTGGTAGCCCTGCGGGTCGGTGATCCGCCACTGGCTCAAGGTCTTCATCGCGTCGTCGAAGTAGAGCGCGATGCGCGACGTGCCGCCGAGCGTCGAGCGGTCGTCGAGCACGATGCGGATGCCGCCGGGCTCGGCCGAGACGTCGGTGACGGTCAGGTCGCGGGCGAGGTCGATCTTGTCGCGCAGCAGGAATTTCAGCGGCGTCTGCGAGATGAAGTAGAGGTCCTGGGTCGCGAGCTTGCGGTCGCGCACCGCCACAGAGGTCCCGTCGGCGATCACCTCCAGCGTCGAGGGCTGGTCGTAGTCGAAGCGCAGGCGGCCGGGCTTGGCGAGGGTGAGCTTGCCGCCGATCTTGCGCCCGTCGGCGCCGATCTGGACGAAGTTGCCGGTCAGCGTCGTGACGCCGTTGAAGTAGGCGTTGGCACGCTCGATCACCGCGGCCGGGTTACCGGGATCGACGGCGGTGGCCGGGGTGACGGCGGCGACCTGCGCCGGCGCGGCGGCCGGCACCGCGGCGGTCTCGACCGGCTCGGGCGCGGCGCCCTTGCCGCCGCCGAGCGAGGCCGGCCGGCGCGGCGGCAGCGGCGCCCTGGCGGAGGAGCCGGACGCCTGACCGCTTGCTTGACCGCTTGCTTGGCCGCTTCCTTGGCCGGCCGTCGGGGCCTGGCCCGGCGCGGCGTCCGGCTGCGGCGCCTCGGCGGCCGGGTCCTTGCGGCCGAACAGGCCGTCGAGGAACGACGACACCTGCGCCTCGGCGGGGGCCACGCTCAGCAGGGCGGCGACCGAGAGGGCGGCGCCGAGGGACGCCGCGCGAAGCGGGCCGGAGCGGGGACGGCCGGTCATCGGCAGGATTCTCCGTGTGGGCGGACGGGGAGGGACCGGAGCAGGCCGGCACGGGGATGCCGGTGCCCCGCCCACCCGGGAAGCGGATGTGCCACGAGGGGACGGTCTCGCCATAGAGCCGCCCCCTGTGGCGAATATGCGACGGCGGGGCCGCTCACGCCTCGTCCGATCCGGGCTGCGGGGCGGGCTCGATCAGGATCTCGCGCTTGCCGGCATGGTTGGCGGGGCCGACGATGCCCTCGCGCTCCATCCGCTCCATCAGCGAGGCGGCGCGATTGTAGCCGATCTGAAGACGGCGCTGGATGTAGCTCGTCGACGCCTTCTTATCGCGCAGGACCACCGCCACCGCCTGGTCGTAAAGGTCGGCGGTGGGATCGCCGAAGCTGCCCTGGTCCATGACCGGGGTGTCCTGCGCGGCGGCGGCCGCGGCCTCCTCGGCCTCCTCGTCGGCGGTGACCGCCTCGAGGTACGAGGGACGACCCTGGCGCTTCAGGTGCGCCACCACCTGCTCGACCTCGTCGTCCGAGCAGAACGGGCCGTGCACGCGCGTCGTGCGCCCGCCGCCCGCCATGAACAGCATGTCGCCCTGGCCCAGAAGCTGCTCGGCGCCCATCTCGCCCAGGATCGTGCGCGAGTCGATCTTGCTCGTCACCTGGAAGGAGATCCGGGTCGGGAAGTTCGCCTTGATCGTGCCGGTGATCACGTCCACCGACGGGCGCTGCGTCGCCATGATCAGGTGCAGGCCGGCGGCCCGCGCCATCTGGGCAAGACGCTGGATTGCCCCCTCGATGTCCTTGCCCGCCACCATCATCAGGTCGGCCATCTCGTCGACCACGATCACGATGTAGGGCAGGGCGGAGAGGTCCATGACCTCGTCCTCGTAGACCGCCTCGCCGGTCTCGCGGTCGAAGCCGGTCTGGACCGTGCGGGTGATCACCTCGCCCCGCGCGCGGGCCTCCGCCACCCGGGCGTTGAAGCCGTCGATGTTGCGAACGCCGAGGCGCGCCATCTTCTTGTAGCGCTCCTCCATCTCCCGCACCGCCCATTTGAGGGCGATGACCGCCTTCTTGGGGTCGGTGACGACCGGGGAGAGCAGGTGCGGGATGCCGTCGTAGACCGACAGCTCCAGCATCTTCGGATCCACCATGATCAGGCGGCACTCCTCCGGCTTCAGCCGGTAGAGCAGCGACAGGATCATGGTGTTGATGGCGACCGACTTGCCCGAACCGGTGGTGCCGGCGACCAGCAGGTGGGGCATGCGGGCGAGGTCGGCGATGATAGCCTCGCCGCCGATATTCTTGCCGAGGCAGAGCGCGAGCTTCTGCTTGGTCTCGGTGAAGACCGGCGAGGTCAGGAGCTCGCGCAGGTACACGGTCTCGCGCTTGAGGTTCGGCAACTCGATGCCGATGGCGTTGCGGCCCTGCACGACCGCGACGCGGGCCGAGATCGCCGACATCGAGCGGGCGATGTCGTCGGCGAGCGAGATGACGCGGCTCGACTTGGTGCCGGGCGCCGGCTCCATCTCGTAGAGCGTGACGACCGGGCCCGGCCGCACGGCGAGAATTTCCCCGCGCACGCCGAAATCCTGGATCACCTGCTGCAGCTGGAGGGCGTTGTCCTCCAGCATCTCGGGATCGAGGTTGCTGCCGTCCGATTCCCGCGGCTCGGCCAGGAGGTCGACCGAGGGCAGCTCGTAGGGAACCTCGAAACGCGCGGCCTGGCGCAGCGGGATGGTGGCGACCGGCGCCAGGATGTCGTCCTCGTCCTCCCCGTCGTCGTCGGCATCGAGGCCGAGATCGACGGCGAGCCCGGTCGTGCCGATCACGAGGCCCTGCGGCTCGGACGGGGCGGGCGACCACGCGGGTGCCGCGGCGGAGTACCGCTCGGCGGACGGGTCGATGGCGATGACGTCGGAGGACGCCGGCTGCGGCGCGAAGCCCGCGGCCGTCGGCATGGCGGGCGCCGCAAGCGTCTCCGGCTGCGCGAGGCCCGGCTCGGGTTGCGGAGCGGCAGGCTCCGATTGCGCCGCGACAGGCTCCTGTTGCACGGCAACAGGCTCCTGTTGCACGGCAACAGGCAGGATGATGCGCGGCGGGCGCGGCGGGGAGGGCAGCGTCGGGGCCGGCGGTTGCGCGTTCTGGCGGCCGGTCGGCACGTACACGAAGGGCTGGACCACCTGGGGCGCCGCGGCCGGGGCGGGCTCCGCGGGAGTGGAGGCGACCGGCAGCGGCTCGGACGGGATCGCCGATCCCAGCGGCTGGGCATCCGCGGCGATGAACGACCACGGCACCGGCGCGAAGGAGAAGGACGTGGCGGCAAAGCCCGTCGCGGTCAGGGACGCCGGCGTGAAGGCAGGCACCGCGGAGTCGATCGCCGCGAACCCGCCGACGACCGGCTCGGAGGGCTCGTCGGCGACGACCGGCGCGACCTCGACCGCGGGGGCGGGCAGGGCCGGCGCGACGAATTCGGGCTCCGCGGGTGCAGGCAGGAGGATCGCGTCCGCCAGCGGCGCATAGGTGAGCGCCAGCATCGGCGCGGGCGCCGGCAGCAGGATCGTGGCAGGCGGGAACGTCCCGTGAGCCTCGACGGCCTCGACGGCCGGGCCGGCATGGATCGGGGCGGACTCCTCGACCTCGGCGATATCCCGGACCTCGGCGACACCCTCGACCTGGGCGACAGCCTCGACCCGGGCGACGTCCTGCGCCGGCACGGAATACGGCTCCGTCGAGGGGGCGGGCATCGCGGACGCGGCGACCTCGGCCACCCAGTCGGCGATGGGCGCGGACACCGCCGTCTCCGGCACGACGGCCTCGACCGGCTCGGGCTCCGGCTCCTGCAGCGGACGGTTGTCCTGCTCTTCGGCTGTCGAGAGCGGGTGGGTCCAGTCGTGCTGCAGCAGGCGGTCGAGGGCGTAGACCGGGCGCGGCGGCAGGGAGCGCAGATGCGAGACGTCGACCGGCACCAGGATGGCGGCGTCGGGCACGTCGAACGTCACGGCCGGCGCGGCTGCGGCGTCCGCCGCCTCGACGGCAAGGTCGGGCACCGGCGGCAGCGCTTCGGGCATCGCCGCGACGCTCCCGGGCGCCGGTTCGGGCAAGGGAGCGAACAGGGTGGCGGGACCGAACAGGGGTGCGGGACCGAAGACGACGGGCCGGACGGCCGCCGTTTCGACCTGCGCGCATTCGAACCGCACCGGCTCGACCGAGATCGGCGCGGCGACGAAGCAGGCGGCCACCGGCGCGACGCCGGAGGGGTCCGCGACCGGAGAGGCCCCGGCTGACGTCTCCGGGGTGACGAGGTCCGCGAAGGGCTCCACCGTCGCGGCGGCGATCGGCTCGGCCGCCGGCACGGACTCGGACTCCGTGTCGCCGACCGCGGCCTGCGGCGCGGGCTCGGTCGGAGCGGACTCGACCGGGGCGACCTCCTCGGCGGGATGGCGTAGCAGGTGGTCCGGGGTACGGGTGAAGCGCACGCCCGGCGGCAGCACGAAGGGCTGGCGCCAGATCGGGACCGCCGCGGCGGCCGCGGCGGCTTCCGCCTCGATCCGGGCGGCCTCCGCCTCGGCTTGCGCCGCCTGGGCGGCCGCGAGCTCGGCGGCGGCGCGGGCTTCGGCCTCGGCCTCCGCGGCGCGCTGGGCCTCCTCCCTCTCGCGAACGGCCTGCTCGCGCCGGCGCTGGCGCATCTGGAGTACGTGGTCGGGCGTGCGGGTGAAGCGCACGCCGGCCTCGGGTGCACGCTCCGGCACCGCCCGCGCCCGCGCCTCGGGCTCGCAGGGCGCGTCCGGCTCGGCGTCCCGGCGGCGGGCGCGGGTCAGCACGGCCCGGGCCGGGCCGGCGGGCGGGATCGGCATGGCCCACCCGCCTTCGGGAACGAGGGCCGGATCGGGCGCCCAGGTCGAGGCGCGGCGCGGGGCCGCCGGCTCGGGCGCGACCATCACGGCCGGGGGTGCCAGGCCCTCCGGCTCGTCGGGAAGGAAGGACTCGACCGGCGCGGGCGCGGCCGGCGGCACGAAGGCATCGGCGGCCCGCGGCGGAGCGGTGGACCGGGCCGGCGCCCCGGGAGACGCCGCGGGGCCGTAGCCGTGGGCCTCCCGCTCGCGGACCTGCACCGGACGGGGCGCGACGGGTCGCGGCGCCTCGGTCGGGACGGGGGCGGGCGTCGGGACCCAGGGCTCGGGAGAAAAAGCCTCTTGCGAAAAAGATTCGGGCGAAAAAGCTTCGATTTGCGGCGCGAAGGACGCCGCCGCCCGCGCCGGCCGGGGCGCGGGATGGGCCGGCGGGGCGAACGGGCTCTGGGTCCAGGGCTCGGGCGGGGCGGCCGGAACCGGGCCGGGCTCGGGCGGCGTCGGCCGCACCAGCGCGTCGGCCATCCAGCTCGGGGTGGCGCGGCGGCTCAGGGTGTAGTCGCGCTGGGCCGGCGGGGCCGGCGGCGCGAAACGGCGGGCGAGGATCGCCCGCAGGTTCATCACGGTCTGCGCCAGGACGCCGAGGGGGCGTCCCCGGTGCTCGGACGGGCGCAGATGGTCGCGCACCCGCTGGGGCGCACGCGGCGAGGAGTCGGAGAAGGGTGGCCGTCCCGATTGTCTCATGATGCCGATTTGAGTGTGGGCGGCCCGCGGCCGCATCGCATGGGCCCAGTTAGCCACGGCATCGTTAACGCCGGATTAGGCACGGGACCCCGGGTACCGGGCCGCGGGCCGGCGCGTTAAGGAACGGGCGCATTTCCGGCGAGAAGGGGCTGCCCGCACGATGTTCCGATCCCTCTACCGGCACGGTTTCGCCCGGGTCGCGGCCTGCGTCGGCCGCACCCACATCGCCGACCCGGACGCCAACGCGGCCGAGATCCTGCGGCTGGCGCAGCGCTGCGACGCGGACGGCACGGCGGTGGCGGTGTTTCCCGAGCTGTGCCTGTCGGGCTACGCGCTCGAGGACCTGCTGCTGCAGGAGACGCTGCGCGAACGGGTCGAGGCGGCGCTCGCCGGCCTGGTCGCGGCGAGCCGCGCGCTGATGCCGGTCCTCGTCGTCGGCGCCCCCCTGCGCCATCGCAACCGGATCTACAACGCGGCCGCGGTGATCCATCGCGGCCGGTTGCTCGGGGTGGTGCCGAAGAGCTACCTGCCGAACTACCGCGAATTCTACGAGAAGCGCCACTTCGCCTCCGGCGCCGGGGTGACCGGCGAGACGATCCGCGTCGGCGCCCTGGAGGCGCCGTTCGGCACCGACCTGCTGTTTCCGGCCGAGGACCTGCCGGGCCTCGTCCTCGGGGTCGAGGTCTGCGAGGACATGTGGATCCCGGTGCCGCCCTCGGCGCTGGCCGCGCTCGGTGGCGCCACGGTACTGGCCAACCTCTCGGGCAGCCCGATCACCATCGGGCGGGCCGACAACCGGGCGCTGCTCTGCCGCTCGGCCTCCTCGCGCTGCCTTGCCGCCTACATCTACGCCGCGGCGGGCCCGGGCGAATCGACCACCGATTTGTCCTGGGACGGGCAGACCGCGATCTACGAGGACGGCGAGGCGATCGCCGAGGGCCCGCGCTTCCCGGCCGAGCCGCAGGTGACGAGCGCCGACATCGACCTCGACCGGCTGGTCCAGGAGCGGGCCCAGATGGGCAGCTTCGACGACAACGCCCGGCAGGTCCTGGGCGCCGCGCCGGCCTTCCGCCGGGTGCCGTTCCGGGTGGCGCCGCCGGAGGCGGATCTGGGCCTGCGCCGCACGGTCGAGCGCTTCCCCTTCGTGCCGGCCGATCCCGCCCGCCTCGCCCAGGATTGCTACGAGGGCTACACGATCCAGGTCGCCGGCCTCGTCCAGCGCCTGCGGGCGATCGGCACCCGGCGGGTGGTGATCGGCATCTCGGGCGGCCTCGATTCGACCCACGCGCTGATCGTCGCCGCCCGGGCCTTCGACGAGCTCGGCCTGCCGCGCACCGACATCCTCACCTACACCATGCCGGGCTTCGCGACCTCGGACGAGACCAAGGGCAACGCCCACCGGCTGATGGCGGCGCTCGGCACCCGCGCGGCCGAGCTCGACATCCGCCCGGCCGCCCGCCAGATGCTCGCCGACATGGGCCACCCGTTCGGGCGGGGCGAGGAGGTCTACGACGTCACCTTCGAGAACGTGCAGGCGGGCCTGCGCACCGATTACCTCTTTCGGCTCGCCAACCAGCACGACGCCATCGTGATCGGCACCGGCGACCTGTCGGAGCTGGCGCTCGGCTGGTGCACCTACGGCGTCGGGGACCAGATGTCCCACTACGCGGTCAATGCCGGGGTGCCCAAGACCCTGATCCAGCACCTCATCCGCTGGGTCATCGCCTCGGGCCGGTTCGAGGCCGAGGTCGGCGCCACCCTGGACGCCATCCTGGCCACCGAGATCTCGCCCGAGCTGGTGCCGGTGCGGGAGGGCGAGACGATCCAGAGCACCGAATCGAAGATCGGCCCCTACGCGCTGCAGGACTTCACGCTGTTCTACACGCTGCGCTACGGCTACCGCCCCTCGAAGATCGCCTTCCTGGCGCTGATGGCCTGGGAGGATGCCGGCCGCGGGCCCTGGCCGCCCGGCTTCCCGGAGGCGAAGCGGGGGGCGTACGCCCTGCCGGAGATCCGGGCCTGGCTCGTGGTGTTCCTGCGCCGCTTCTTCGGCTTCAGCCAGTTCAAGCGCTCGGCCCTGCCGAACGGGCCGAAGGTGGCGGCGGGCGGCGCCCTCTCGCCCCGCGGCGACTGGCGCGCGCCCTCCGACGGCAACGCCCGGATCTGGCTCGACGAGCTGGAGCGCAACGTCCCGCACGACTAGACCAGAAACCCCATAGGAGTATCGGAGCCGGTCGGGCCCCGGGGCCGTGAGGAGCCCCCTCACGGGAGCCCGACCGCGATGGCCACCATTCCCACGCAGACCGACGCCCTGCCGAACGGCCCGCTCGATAAGCGGGCCGTGCCTGTCTGCGTCGACATGCCGAACCTCTTCGCAGAAGAGACTGACTCGAACACGCCCCGGATGGAGCCGGGGCTGAAGAGCGCGGTGCAGGCGCGCCGGGCCGAGACCCTGGTGATCACCTGCGGCGAGACCGACATCTGCGTACCGGCGAGCGTGCTCGGGGCCTTCGACCGCCGCGACCGCATCGTGCTCGCCGCCGACGGGGTGTGCTCCTCGTCCGACGAGACCCACGACGCGATGATGACTCTCTACGGGCAGCGCTTCGGTCGGCAGCTCGAGGTCGCGACCGTCGACCGGATCCTGCACAACTGGAATTTGTCCGAGTTGATGGAGCGATAAGACCGCGCACGCCCCCGTCATATCCCTGCTTTTCGCATTGTTTCCCGTGTCGTCCCACGGTTCCCGGGTCGCACGTTTTCGTGATTGCACGGCTCTGTGCCGGACCGCACTTGGCGGAACGGTCGAGATTGCGGTATCGCCATGCGGGACGGCGCGACATAGTCTCGGCCCAATCGGGCCTTACCGGATGGACGCCATGGTAGCACCTGCGAGGGCAGCACCTGCGAGCGGAGGCGATCCGATGCGAAGCTACAACCTGTTCTGCCTGAAGAGCCTCGACGGCTTGGTCTGTGCGGTGCCGGAGGATTACGCCGTGCCGGCCTTCGTCACCGAGGCGCGCTGGGCCTTCGGCGGCAAGCTCGACGGCAGCACGCCTCGGCCGGTCGGCTTCGACGGCGCGGCGGCTGCGACCGCGGTGCGCTTCAACGGCTTCTACCTGTTCCAGAGCATGGGCGGCGGGCACGGCTGAGATCGGGTGCGCCGTCAGGGACGGGGACTCGCGGATCGCGGCGAACATTCCTTAAAGGTCCGCGAGGCATCATGGCCGCGAACCGAAACCCGCGAGGCCGAACGGGGCTGGCCGTGATGTCCGACATGTCCGAGCTGCGCAGGGAGACCCGCCTGCGGACGTTCCTGAAGGGACGCATCATCTTCAACAACGGCAATTCCAGCATGGATTGCCTGGTCCGGGACCTGTCGGGCTCCGGAGCGAGGCTGATGCTGAGCCAGACCGCGACGCTGCCAGGCGGCTTCGATCTGTTCATCCCCGCCAAGGACCGCACCCACAAGGCGACCCTGCGCTGGCGCAAGGACGACAGCATCGGGGTGACCTTCGCCGACGAGCCGGTCCGCGCCCCGGCGCCGGCCGCCGCGGAGCCGTCGATGGCCGCGCTGCTCGCCCGCATCCACGAGCTCGAAGCCGAGAACGCCGCCCTGCAGCGGCAGCTCAAGGAAGCGGAGGCGATGCTGCTGGAGCGGACCGCGTAAGGATCTCCCGATCCGATCGAACCATTGTCGTCACGGGGAGGCGCTAAGGCCGCCTCGACGTGGCGCCGATGCGCGTCGTCGGATCGCCGCACGGCCTGCCTGCTCGGCAGGGTGCAGCGTGACCGCGCTTGCCGGGACGGTCACCTGACCGAACATGCGACCACCCGCCCCAACATGCGAAGGGCCACCCCGTCGCCAGGGCAGCCCTTCCATTGCCGAACCGCGGTCCGACCGATCGATCAGAATTGCATCAGCAATTCCGCAGGATCATTACCGATCCCGGATAGCTCGTCGTGCGCTCAGGCCGTGAAGCCGGAGGCGACGATCCAGGTCCGGCGCGCAGACGACCGCGGCTGATGACAATGAGACACTGGATCACCTCCTTCCTGTTGTTGCTGATGGGATGAATGTAACCGTTCGCCGGATTTGTGCAATGCGGTTCGGGCGCGGCGAAGGGTCCGCGGGAGCGCATCTTGACCTCGGCCCGCGACCGGGCATCTCCGCAGGCATGAAGAACCGTGGCTTCCTCAAGTTCGCCAGCGCCATGACGGTGATGACGCTCGGCGGCGTCGGCTACGCCGCGCACCGGCGCAACCGCAACCCCTATTACAAGGGGCCGGCGAGCGATCATTTCGACGGGGTACGGTTCTTCTCGCCGGGACAGCCGCAGGACAAGGGCGTCGGCGAGGTGGCGCGCTGGCAGCTCGGCGGTGGGCGGGAGGCCTGGCCGGCCCGGGTCCCGAGCCCGTTCCCGCAGGACGCGCCGCCGGAGCGGGTCGAGGGATTGCGGGTCGTGCATATCGGCCACGCCAGCCTGCTGATCCAGGTCGCGGGCCGCAACATCCTGGTCGATCCGGTCTACGCGCGGCGCGCGAGCCCGGTGGGCTTCACCGGCCCCAAGCGCGTCAATCCGCCGGGCATCGCCTTCTCGGCGCTCCCGCCGATCGACGCGGTGCTGATCACCCACAACCACTACGACCATCTCGACGGGCCGGTCCTGGCCCGGCTCTGGGCCGAGCACGCCCCAACCTTCGTGGCCCCCCTCGGCAACGACGCGATCATCCGCAGCTACGACGCCACGATCCCGGTGGAGGCCCGGGACTGGGGCGGATCGGTCGATCTCGGCGGCGGGATCGTGGTCCATCTGGTGCCGGCCTATCACTGGTCGGCCCGGGGCGTGAACGACCGGCGCATGGCGCTCTGGTGCGCCTTCGTGCTCACCACGCCGCGGGGCGTGCTCTACCATGTCGGCGATACCGGCTACGGTGACGGGGCGATCTTCCGTCCGGTGCGGGAGCGCTTCGGCGCGCCGCGCCTCGCGACCCTGCCGATCGGCGCCTACGAGCCGCGCTGGTTCATGCAGCCCCAGCACATGAACCCCGAGGAGGCGGTGCGGGTGTTCCGCGAGGTCGGGGCCGAGCAGGCGCTCGGCCACCATTGGGGCACGTTCCGCCTGACCAACGAGGGCCCGGGCGAGCCCGCCGAGGCGCTGGGCCGGGCCCTCGCGGCGGCGGAGTTCCCGGCGGACGCGTTCCTGGCGCTGCGCCCGGGGCAGGTCTGGGGCGGGTGAGGGGAGCCCGGGCGGGCCCTGCCTCACCTCTTCAGAGCTTCGAGGGGTCGAACCAGATGCAGCTGCGGGCGATGGTGGCGAAGTTGATCTCGGACTTCGCCGGCTGCGGCAGCACCTTGCCGTCCATCGCCACGGTGATCTGCTGCGAGGTGGTGCCGTCGCCGAAGGTCTGCGGCCGTGTCAGGTAGCAGTATTGCTGCTCGGGCTTCTGCTCGTCGCCCTTGAAGTTCCAGCCGGTCACGATCGTGCCGTCGAGGAACGGAACGGTCTTGAACACCGTGAAGCTGGTGCGCACCGCGGCATTGGCCGGCGCCTCCGACTTGCCCTGGTTGCCGGTGAGCGAGGACACGTCGGGCAGGCCCTTGGAGGCCGGTACCGGCAGGCCGCCCTCGATCTTGAGGGTGTTGTCGGCGAGCCGGACCTCGCCGCTCGTCTTGAGGGTCGTTGTCTCGAGGGCCTGGGTCAGGGCCTTGGCGAGCGTGTCCGACGCGTTTCCGACCTCGTTCATCGTCGCGTAGCCGTAGAAGGCGGCGCCCAGCCCGGCGCCGGCCAGCCCGACGAAGGCGCCGAACCCGATCGCGCGAAAGAGGAAGGCGCGGGCGTTGGAGATCCGCGCCTCCGCCCGCAGGCGCCCGTTGACGTGCTGGGCGAGCGCGACGTTCTCCGGCGTGCCCGGTGCGAGGTAGCTCACGGTCTCGGTCTCTCGATGCGGTCGTCGTCGCGCGCCGGGGGAGCGGGGGGCGTGCCGGCCTGGGGAACGGTGGGCGAGCGGCGCTGGTCGAGCGGGATGGCGGCGCCGGACGCCACCGCGGCCTCGCGCATCGCCCGCTGCGCGTCCTGGATCTGGGTCGCGCTCTCGGCCATCTGGTTGAGGAGGAGCGGCATGCCTTCGGCCTGCATCACCGTGTCGAGGTCGTCCTCGTCGCGGTAGGTCTTGCGCACCTGCACGGCGCAGAGCGCGAGCAGCGTCGAGGCGAAGGCGGCGCAGAGCGCCGGCGCGAAGACGAAGATGCGCAGGAAGGCGTGGACCTGCTGGTCGGTGACGTCGACCGGATCGGCGCCGTACACCATGGCGGTGAAGGAGTGCAGTTGCGAGCGGCGCACCGCGTCTCGGTAGGCGCCCTCGGCCTCGGTCACCCGGCGGTCGGCGGCGGCGCGGTCGAGCTGCGCCCGGGCGGCGCGGGCCTCCGCCAGGTTCCTGGCCACCACCGCGCGCTCGTCGCCGGCGCTCTTCAGGCTGCCCGCGATGGTGGCGGTGCGCGGATCGGTGACGCAGCGCATGTAGCTGTAGCGCTTGCCGCGGCTGTTGGTGCCCGACAGCCGCTCGCAGCGCTGCCCCGGCAGGCCGGCGAGCTGCGACGAGGCCTCGGCGCTGCGCTTCTCGAGCGCGGCGGCCTCCGCCGTGTACTGCGCCACCCGGGCATCGGCCTGGGCGATGCGGTTGTCGATCGTGCCCCGGTCGGCCTCGGCCTCCTTGAGCAGGGTGCGGGCCTTCGAGGCCTCTGCGAGGCGGGGATGGAACATCATCTCGCCGAGCTGCGACACCGACTTGGTGGTCACGCCCGCCGCCATCACGATGCCGACGATCGCCAGGCCCTTGATCAGCCAGTCGCGCTGCACCCGGATCAGGATGCCGAGCGGTACCCGGCACAGCTCGATCGCCGCGTAGACGATCGGCGCCATCAGCATGAACCAGAAGCTCTGGTCGTTGCGGTCGGCATAGGTCTCGGCGAAGAACCACGCGCCGGCGAGCGAGGTGCAGATCACCAGCGCCTCGACCACGTAGGCGATGCCGACGTAGCCCCAGCGGATGCGATAGCCCTTGCGGACCGCGCGGTCCTGCTTCCAGGCGTCGGACTCGTCGGCCCAGGCGCGCCGCTCGCGCACGATCACCCGATCGGGAGGCTGTCGGCCCATCACAACTCCTCGCCTCGCCCCCTCGGAGGGCGGGTGCGTACACGGAATCTCAATCCTTCCCGCTATGCGGGTTTTGCGCCGAAATTGCGCCCTGGGCGAGCCGGGCATGCCGCGGCGCAGCGTCCCGATTCCGCATTACGCACCGCAAAACGCGGCGGGCCGCGCCGAGCAGCTTGGTTTCGGGTTCTCGACGGATAGCCGTCGTGGTGCGACCGACTCGCGGCGGAGATGCGACGGATCACGGCCGGCCAACCCCTTTCCCGGACGATTGCAGCGAAGCGCAAGGAGATCCGGGATCCAGCGCAACAAGCCGCGAAGCGTCCGTGCGTCTGCAACGGTGAAAGATGAAGAGCCGCTTCGCGGCACGTTTTCCGCTGGATTCCGGATCTCCTCGCGCTTCGCTGCAGTCGTCCGGGAAAGGGGGCGAGCCTTCTCGGAACGCCTGCATGCCGGCATCCACCTTCGTCAGTGTCGTGTACCCATGGTGAACCGGGGCTATCTGATGAGATCCTCGATTCCGCGGGCATTTTTTCGCCGGACCGACATCCGCTTGGTCGGAAAATGCTCTAGAGAAAAAAATCTCGTCGCGGAGAAAGCCCGGTTGCGGATCGCCCTGTTCACCCTCGAAGCCCTGCCCAACGCCCGGGCGGTGCGCCGCTTCGTCGCCGACAACGCCGCGCGGATCGCCTTCGTCGGCCTGTCCGATCCCGAGCGACCGAGCACCGGCGGACTGACCGGCCAGGTCCGGCGCCATCTCGGACGCTCCGGTCCCGGCTTCCTGCCCTACCTGGCGGTCAATTTCGGGCTGCCCGACCTTGCCCGCGGGCTCGCTCCCGCGACCCAGGCGCTGGCGGGCAGCCGCGACGTGCCCGAGGCCACTCCGCTGCGAACCCTGTGCCGGCGCCTCGGCCTGCCGCACGCCACCATCACCGACGTGAACGGGCCGGAGACGACCGGGCACCTGCGCCAGCACCGCGCCGACCTAATCCTGTCGTTCCACTTCGACCAGATCTTCGACGCCGCGACCCTGGCAGCGGCGCCGGGGGGCGGGCTCAACGTCCACCCCTCGCTGCTGCCGCGCCACCGCGGCCCGGTGCCGACCCTGCACGCGCTCCTCGATGAGACGCCGCAATTCGGCGTCACGGTGCACCGCCTCGCGCCGGAGATCGATGCCGGAGGGATCCTGGCGCAGGAAACCGTGGCGCTGCCACCCGACGTCACCGCCTCGCGCGCCGCCGTGCTGCTGCACGAAGCCGGGCGGCCGCTGCTCGAGCGCGTCCTGGTCGAGGCCGAGCGGTCGGGCGCGCTGCCCGAGGGGCGGCGCGTCCCGGTGCTGCCCTATTGCGGCTTCCCGAGCCCGGCCCAGCTGCGCGACCTCAAGCGGCGGGGGCGGCGCCTGGTCGATGCCGGGGACCTGCGCGAGGCCCTGAGCCTGTCGCTCAAGCCCTGAGATCCGAGCCCTAAGACCCGCGGGCGCCGACCCGAATGAACGAAGCGCGCCCGGCTTCGTTGTGGCCATGATACCCCCACCCTGTACGGAGGATTTCATGAGCCGAGCGCACAAGCCTCTCGACCGGCAGGTGATCGTGATCACCGGCGGCTCCAGCGGCATCGGGCTCGCCACCGCCCGGATGGCGGCGCGCGCGGGCGCGCGGGTCGTCCTCGCCGCGCGCAACGCCGAGGCGCTGGCGACCATCCAGGAGGAGATCGAGGCGGCGGGCGGGGAGGCGACCCACGTCGTCGCCGATGTCGGCCGGCGCGAGGACGTGCAGGCCATCGCCGACAAGGCGGTGCAGCGCTTCGGCGGCTTCGACACCTGGGTCAACGATGCCGGCATCTCGCTCTACGGCCGCCTGGAGGAGGTCTCGGACGAGGACCACGACCGCCTGTTCCAGACCAACTTCTGGGGCGTGGTCTACGGCTCGCTGGTGGCGGCACCGCACCTGCGCCGGCACGGCGGGGCGATCATCAACCTCGGCAGCATCGCCTCCGATATGGCGATACCGCTCCAGGGCATGTACTCGGCGAGCAAGCACGCCATTCGGGGCTTCACCGACGCCCTGCGCTCGGAACTGGAACAGGACCGGGCCCCCGTCTCGGTGACGTTGATCAAGCCCTCGGCGATCGACACGCCGCTGCCGCAGCACGCCCGCAACTACCTCGACCGCGAGCCGAAGCTGCCGCCGCCGGTCTACCACCCGGACGAGGTCGCCCACGCCATCCTGCACGCCGCCATCTATCCGCAGCGCGACATCATTGTCGGCGGCGGCGGCCGGGCGATGACCGGTTTCAAGAAGTTCGCCCCCGGCACCTTCGACCGGCTGGGCGCCGTGATGGCCGGCCAGCAACTGCGATCCGAGCCGCCACGGGATCCGCACGGGGCGCTCCACCGGCCTGGCCAGGACGGCCATGTCCGCGGCGACCATCCGGGGATGGTGCGCCACACCAGCACCTACACGCGGGCGAAACTCCACCCGCTCACCACCGGCGCCGTGATGGCGGGCGTCGGCCTCGCGGCGGCGGCGTTGATGAAGCGGCGGGCCTGAAGCCGCCGTGCCGTCGAACGGTGCTGTTCGACGGTGCAAGGCAAGCCCGAACGAGCGTCGGCGCCGATGCCACGGACGCCTCGACGCCGAGGCGGGAGGGTATGATACGAGATCCGGAAGATGACTTGCGGATCTCGTATCACCAGCCAGCGCGGCGCCTGAGCGAAGCCGCTTTCCGCATCGCGAAGCAATCAATCGGAAAGCGTATAAGATCGCTTCCCCGGGCCGGCATGGCGTGGGACAAGCCCACCATGCCGCCTGCGATGCCGACCCTCCTACTCTACGCCGCCGCGGCCTTGGCCGAGATCGCCGGATGCTTCTCGGTCTGGGCTTGGTGGCGGCTCGGCGCCTCGCCGCTCTGGCTCGTGCCGGGGGCGGCGGCACTGGGCGCCTTCGCGTTCCTGCTCGCGCTCACCGAGTCGGAGGCGGCGGGCCGCGCCTTCGCGGCCTATGGCGGGATCTACATCGCGGCCTCGCTCGTCTGGCTGTGGGCCGCGGAGGGCCAGCGGCCCGACCGGTTCGATTGCGCCGGGGCCGCCCTCTGCCTCGCCGGCGCCGCCGTGATCCTGCTCGCACCGCGCGGCTGAGACCGGTCGGCGCGAGCGGTGTCGCCGCACCCGGGACTCGCCGAACATTCTTCTCTCTCGACACCCCGGAGGAGAATTTCCATCTATTATACCCCGTATCGAGAGGTGTCCGATCTTATATCCGGGCTATTCTTGCGCTCCGACAGGAGGATACCCTAAGCGGGCGCTGTCCTTCCTGTCAGACGGCCCGCCATGACCCTCACGCGACGCAGCATCCTCGCGGCCGCCCCGGCCCTCGCGGCCGGGGCCGTGCTGGGCTCCGGGACGCCGGTCCTCGCGCAAGCGCGGAGCGCGCCGTTGCGCGTCGGCCTGATCCCGATCCTCGCGGTGGCGCCGATCATCGTCGCAGAGAAGGAGGGTTGGCTGAAGGAGGCCGGCCTCTCGCTGGGTATCACGACCTTCGAGTCCGGCCCGAACATGATCCAGGCGCTGGCTTCGGGTACCCTCGACGTCTACGTCGCCGGCGTGGCGCCGCTCGGCGTCGCCCGCGCGAAGGGCATCGACGTGAAGGTCGTGGCGGCGACCTCTGTCGAGGAGAACGTCTTCGTCGCCGGCCCGAAGCTCGCCCGCTTCGCCGAGAAGGGCGTCGCCCCCGCGGAGGTATTCAAGCGCTACCGGGACTCCGCCGGCACGCCGGCGCGGCTCGCGACCCAGCCCCTCGGCTCGGTGCCCAACACCACCCTGCAGCACTGGTTGTGGGAGGTGGCGAAGGCCGACCCGAAGGATGTGACCATCGTGTCGATGGGGATTGACGCCACCCAGCAGGCGGTCCTCGCCGGCGCGGTCGAGGGCGGGATCCTGCGCGAGCCCGCGGTCTCGATCGTCACCGGCCGCAACCCGGCGATCCGCCTGATGGCGCTCGGCGGCGAGATGTTCCCCAACCAGCCCGGCACCGTGGTGGCGGTCACCCGGGCGCTCCTCGATCGTGAGCCCGACGCCGTCCAGGCGATCGTGACCGGCATCGTGCGGGCGATCGACCTCATCGGGCGCGACCCCGAGCGCGTCGCCCCGATCATCGAGGCGAGCCTCGGCAAGGGCCTCGTCGACACCGCCACCATCCGCCGCGCCCTCGTCTCGCCGGCGACGCGCTTTGCCGCCGATCCCCGCGCCATCGTCGAGGCGACGGCGGCGATGCAGCGCTACCAGGTGAAGCTCGGCGCGCTCGACCGCGAGGTGCCCCTCGACGGGCTGTTCGAGCCGCGCTTCTACGAGCGTGCCGTCGCGGGGAAGTGAGACCGGCCCCGTGAGAGCCCGCGCCACCGCGGCCCTGCTCCCGCTCGTCGGGCTCGCGGCCTTCTTCGCCCTGTGGGAGGCCGTGCCGCGGCTCGGCCTCGTCAACCCGGCCTTCCTGCCGCCGCCCTCGGTGCTGCCGGAGGCCTTCCTGCGCGAGCTGCGCTCCGGCCAGTGGCTCGCGGCGGTCGCCGGCAGCCTCGGCCACTACCTGGCCGGCCTCGCGCTCGGGGTCGGCCTCGGCATCGCCGCCGGCACGCTGACGGGGATGTCGCGCACGGCGGAAGGGCTCACCGCCTGGATCGTGCGGGTGCTGCGCCCGGTGCCGGGCCTCGCCTGGGTGCCGTTCGCCATCATCTGGTTCGGGGTCAGCCCGGAGGCGGCCCTGTTCATCGTCGCGATCGGCGTGTTCTGGATCGTCTACTTCGCCGCCCACGGGGCGATCCGCGGGGTCGACCGCGACCTGATCGAGCTCGCCGCCGCCTTCGGCTTCCGCTCCGGGCCGGAGCGCCTGGTCACCGTGGTGTGGCCGGCCGCGATGCCGGGCATCCTCGTCGGCGTGCGCACCGCCATCGGCCAGGCCTGGATGGCCGTGGTGGCGGCCGAGATCTTCGGGGTCGCGGGCCTCGGCCAGCGGATGATGCAGGCCTCGACGCTGCTCGCGACCGACATCGTGGTCGTCTACATGCTCACCATGGCGCTGCTCTACGGCGTGTTCGATGCCGGCTTCACCGCCCTCCAACGCTGGATGCTGAGATGGCGGGCCTGATCGCGATCCAGGGCCTCGCCCTGACCTTCACCCGCGACGGTGCCAGCACCACGGTGCTGTCGAATCTCGACCTCGACATCGAGCCCGGCGAGTTCCTGGCGATCGTCGGCGCCTCCGGCGTCGGCAAGTCGACGCTGCTGCGCGTCATCGCCGACCTCGTGCGCCCGAGCGCCGGAACCGTCTCGGTGAGCGCGCCGGAGCCCGGCCGCCGGGCCGTCGCCCTGGTCTTCCAGGATTCGCGCCTGCTGCCCTGGCGCCGGGTGCTCGACAACGTCGCCTTCGGGCTCGAGAAGCTGCGCCTGCCCCGGGCCGAGCGCCGCCGGCGGGCGCTCGCCGCCCTCGAGCGGGTCGGCCTCGCCGAGCTGGCCGGGCGCTGGCCGTTCCAGCTCTCCGGCGGCCAGCGCCAGCGGGTCTCGCTCGCCCGCGCGCTCGCGGTCGAGCCGCACGTCCTCCTGATGGACGAGCCGTTCTCGGCCCTCGACGCGCTCACCCGCGAGTCGCTCCAGGACGAGTTGTCCCGGCTCTGCCGCGCCTCCGGCCAGACCGTGCTGTTCGTCACCCACGACATCGAGGAGGCGGTCTATCTCGCCGATCGGGTGGTGGTGCTGGCGGGCAGCCCCGGCCGGATCGTCGCGGCGCACCGGATCGCGGCGGCCCAGCCGCGCGACCGGGTCGCGCCGGAACTCAAGGCGATGATGCAGGTGATCCGGGAGAAACTGATGGGGGCAGGGGGCTGACGAGCCGGCCCCCGCCGCCCCGGGGCGCCGTCCCGCTCAGCGCCGCAGCCGGTTGCCGAGCACGAAGCCGAACAGCCCCATCAGCACGATGCCGGTCCCGCCCTGCACGCCGACCAGCAGGTTGGTCACCCGGCCGACCGGCTTGATGCCGATCTCCGGCGGGTTCGCCGTCATCATGTTGAGGGCGCTGTAGCTCAGGAGGTCGAGGGCGTTGTAGGTCGCCACGCTCGTGCCCTCCGGGATCAGCCCGCCGGTGAGGCCGAACAGCCCGGCGAAGATCACGATCAGGATCGCGAAGGCGCGAAACAGCCGCGACAGGCTCTCGCCGTAGTCGCACAGCCATTCGACGAAGCGGTCGGCGATCCAGCGGTAGCCGTGGCGCAGCAGGCCGCGGCGGTCGCGGTCACGCCAGGACGTCCGGAACAGCGCGCCGGCATGGAGGCGGCCCATCCGCCGCCGCCGGCGATAGGCCCAGCCGGCCTCGTCGCGGCTGCCGATGCTCTCGAAATTCTGCTCCAGGGCGAGGTAGCTCGCCTTCGCGGCCTCGTAGTCGCCGGCGATCTCCTCGCCGACCGCCTCGCCGATCTGCGCCGCCCGGAACCGGGTGCCGTTGAGCCAGGCGCCGGCGAACCGGGCACCGCGCAGGGCGCAGGACGTCAGGTCGAGCCGTACCAGCGTCGCTCCCGCCAGGTCGGCCCCCGACAGGTCGGCCCCGTCGAGCTTGGCGCCGGTGAGCTTGGCGTTGCGCAGGCGCGAGCCGACGAGCCGCGCCTTGGTCAGGCTCGCGCCCTCGAAATCGGCGTGGGTCAGGTTGGTGTCGGACAGCGTCACCTCGTCGAGGCGTGCGCCGCGGAAGGTGGTGTAGTCGGCATCCGCCCCGGTGAAGTCGGCCCCCCAGAGGTCGGCGCCGGAAAAATCCGCGCCGTCGAGCAGGCTGCGGGACAGGCGGGCGAAGCGCAGCGAGGCATCCCGGAAGCTCGCATCCTCCAGCATCGCCTCGGTGAAGTCGGCCTGTCCGCCGGCCACGCCGACGAAGCGGGCGCCGCTGAGGTCCGCCTTGCCGAAATCGGCTTCCTCGATCAGGGCCCCGGTGAAGTCGGCCGAGCGGGCGAGCGCGCCGGGAAGCCGGGCCCGCTTTAGGGTGGCGCCGGTGAGGTCGGCCTGTTCGAGGTTGCTGCCGGGGATCTCGGCCCCGGCGAGGTTCAGGCCCTGGCGGTCCGCGTCCCACCAGGCCGCTGCCCCGGCGAGCGGCGCGAGCCGGTCGCGGCTCAGGTTCGCCTCGCGCAGGTCGAGTGCGTCCCTCCGGAAGGCGCCGGCCTCCGCCGCGATCTCGGCGAGGAGCGTGCCGACGCGCGGGTCGAGCGGGGTCTGGGGTCGAAGGGTCATCGCTTCGAACCGATCGCGCGTGACGAGCCCGTCCATGCCATGGCGCAGGGGTGTTCCTTGTCGAGACCGTGGAGATGCCGGCGGTATCAGCCACGGACCCGCCGGGAATGCAACGGCGGGGCCAAGGGCAAGGGGCAAGGAAAGGACGGGGGCGAGGAAAGGACGGGGGCCAGGAAAGGACGGGGCCAGGAAAGGACGGGGCCAGGAAAGGACGGGGCAAGGAGAGGACGGGGTAAGGAGAGGACGTGGGGCGAGGACAGGGGTAGCCCGATCATCCGGGTACGGAGTCGCTGCCCACCGTCCCGACCCGCGCCGCCCGCACCTCCGCCAGGAAGGCTTGCGCCAGGCGCGACAGCGGCTCGGCCTCGGACCACAGCATGAAGGCCTCGACCGGCGTCGCCGGCGAAGGCGCGGACCACCACCGGATGCGCGCCGCCCTGCGCGGGCGAGAACGGATCGGCCACCGCGATACCGACGCCGGCCCCGGCGAGCACGCAGGCCGTGTTGCAGTAGCGGACCTCCACGGTCGCGGCGAACGGTACGCCGGCCCGCGCGACGCTGTCCCGCACCGCCTCGCCGAGGCGCGTGCCGCACTCCAGGCCGATGAACGGATGGCGCGCCAGGTCCGCCGGGGTGACCGTGGCCCGGCCGCTCAGCGGATGATCGGGCGCCATGACGCACACCATTTCGCCGCGACGGACCACCTCGTGGGGGCCGATCATGTATCCGATTGAGCCTCACGAAGTCGCTCGCGTCGTGATCCTCGTTGCCCGTTTCATGGCTGCGGTGGGCCCGATCTTCGGTGATGGTCACACGCTTCCAGTGACGGGGACAGACGAGCGGGAGGCGATCTGACCATGTATCAGTTTTTATGTTATCCGCATGGCCTGCATAAGCTTTGCGATCCGGCGCAGGCCCCGGGTGAAGCAGGAGAGCTTGGAGCGTGCCACCTGGGTGGACTGGCGCGTCAGATGTTTTTTTTCCAGGACGACAACATTTGCTGTGTTTTGGGGTGCGGGTTTAGGATGGCAGGCGGGCGGTGCCACTCATGTCCCGCATTCAGGTCCGCGTTGCTGATCGCGAGCAGATCCCGACGCCGGTTTGCCGGGCCTGTCCTGCCTGCGGCCAAGCCATGCCGATCCGCTGCGAGAACCGGCGTACGCTGGTGACGCTCACCGGCACGGTCCGGCTGCGGCTCAAGATCCGCCGCTGCGAAGCGGCGGACTGCCCCCGCTTCCACGAGCCCTACCGCCCTGAGGCCGAGGGCGCCCTCGCGCTGCCCCCGCACGAGTTCGGCCTCGACGTCGTGGCGCTGGTGGGCGCGTTGCGCGACCGCGAGCACCGCTCGGTCCCGGAGATCCACGCCCTGCTGCTCGGCCGCGGCGTGGCCATCGCCGAGCGCGGCGTCACCACCGTCGTCGACCGCTACGACGAGGTGCTGGCCGCCCAACTGGCCGACCCGCAGCATCTGCGCGCGTACCTGGCCGTGCAGGACCGGATCGTCCTGGCGCTCGACGGGCTCCAGCCCGACGTCGGCCACGAGGTGCCGCGGGTGCTGCGCGACTGTCTCTCGGGCCTGGCGCTCATGGCACGCAGCCTTCTGTCGAGCACGGGCGAGGCTTTCGCCCGCTCCTGCACGAGGCGGTCGCGGCCGCCGGCCTGCCGGTGGCGGGGGTGATCAGCGACGGCCAGCACCCGATCCGCAAGGCGGTCGCCACGGCCCTGCCGGGCGTGCCCCACCAGCTCCGTCACTTCCACTTCCTGCGTGAGGCGGCGCTGCCGATCTTCGAGGCCGACCGGCACGCCAAGAAGGAGTTGAAGAAGCGCATGCACGGCGTGCGGCCGATCGAGCGGGCCGTGGAGGGCCGGGACGATCCGGACGCGGAGTTGGTGCGCGGCTATGCGGCGGCGGTCCGCAGCGCGATCTCGGACGACGGCCTGGAGCAACTGTTCGGTTCATATCGCTACCACGAGCGGCGCGCCACCGGACGCAAGACCGCCTCACCCAAGCGCAGTCCTGCGGGGATCGGTGCGGCTGATCGCAGGCCTCGGCACGCGGGCACAGATCAGATCCGCAAGCGACCACGGCCAGGTCGAGCATGCGTGCTGGCGAGATCTCCGTCGCTCGCTCGACAAGCGCCGGCAGGCCCGGACCGCCCGCACCCGCTTCCGCCAGGATGCAGACGCCTACTTGGCCGAACTCGAAAGCCAAGCTTACCAGCAAACTTTGGCGTCCTAGTTTTTTAAATGTATCGTAGACGGCATAAATATATCCGGTACCCCAGACAGCGGTAGAATCTTTGAAGCCCGTAAGTCAATTTACCACAATCTGCGCCGCTAGCGAGGTAATTTTCTGTCCTGTTTGAATGGCGCTACGATGAATTTTCCAGGCAGTCTGTTGATCAAAATCGGATAATTCATTAGTTAGATTCGATTTATACCAATTTAATCGAATAATAAATCAAAATTGTATTTGGAAATCTGCTTTGATAGCAGCAATTGTTGCCTTTTTATCGACCATCCCAATTGCGAATCCGTCAGCAAATGACCGATTAAGAAAAATAAGAGATATCTACATTATCCTCGACGTTGCGCAAGCTTTGCTATTCCGTGGAGCGGAGAGGCTCGCGCGTGCCGCCCCGCATGGGACGTGACGCAGAGGAAGACGGCTCGTGGTCCGGTGCTTCATCGGAGGCGGGCCGCACCGACGGGTGGCGGGTCCGGTTCCCATGTGGACCGGGCCGGCGGCACGACAGTTGGTTGACGCAGAGGACGCATCATGGCGGACGGCATCCAGGCGAGCGCGGCGGCGCAGACAGGTCAGGACGGGGCGCTCGATCCGGCGCTGCTGGCGCAGGTGACGGCGTTCCGCACCCGGCTGCAGGCGAGCCTCGGCGAGGTGGTGCTGGCCCTGGTGAGCCTGCCGCGCTACCGGCACCTCGCGGTATCGGAGCTTCTGCCTCTGGTGATCGAGCCGCTGACGCGGGACCGGATCGCGATCGCGCGGACGGGCGGGGAGGGGCGCCTGGAGGAGACGGCGGGGATCGCGATCTGGGCGAGCGTGTCGGACGCGGTGGACGCCAAGATCCGCGAGCAGGTTCAGGCGCGGGTATTCCCGGTTCGTCTGCAGCCGGAGGAGTGGACGAGCGGGGAGACGGCGTGGCTTCTGGACGTGATCGCGCCGTCGCAGCGGGTGGCGACGGCGGTTCTGGCGAATTTTCGTCAGGTGGTGCAGGACCGTGCGGTGCGGGTACATCCGGTCGTGGCGCAGCTTGTGGATCCGGCGGTGTTGGAGCGGATGCGTATTAGAATTCCGTAGGAACCATAGCCTTGGCTCGTTATTAAATATAAGGGTCGCGCCAATGATCTTGGCTATTTTGCTGATTAGGAATCAAAATCATGAATGAATATGTATGGTTGAGCGATGCACGGCAGGACACCCGTTTGATAATGCCTGTCGAAACGGATATATCTATAGGAAATACTGAAATGGCTATTAGAGGTGAAGATCTTAGTAGCAAAGGAATGCATGTCCCAGAAGATTTATGCCCTAAAAAAATATGGTTGCATGACACAAAGAGAAAAATGAGAAAAATGCCAGATTTGTTTTGGGCGAAAGGCCAGTGGATAGTTTCAGAGAGGGCCGCAGATATAATCAGCGGGTTCTCACTGGGCGAGGGTGCGCTTTATCCCGTGAGGGAAGGCGTGTTTCAGACAGATCGGGAGACTCGCCTAGACGGAAATTATTTTTGCTGGACATTTGGATGTGTCAAAGATGCATTTCTTCCAGATATGTCAAAAAATCTTAGAAAGCCTGCAATTCCAGGATTATGGTGGACTCTACCAGGAGCCCTACATGATGGTGATATTGCTGTTTCGAGTCAATCGGCAATCGGCCCAGACGTATGGATCGATAAGATGCTATTCAAATCTCTGTTTCTAAGTAAGTCGCTGGGAGACGCGCTTAGTGAAGCGGAATTAGATAAGCCATTTCGCATTGTAAAGTCTTATATATCATGAAGTATATTGGTGATAATACATCGACATGCAGTATCGCTGCCTGAAGAGATATGAAAGCAGCGCCAAAAAAACTGTACCGCAAAACCACAAAGCTTATAATCGTTATGCGGAGCAATTTGTCTCCGTAGAGTGCCGCTTTCCTGCGTACAATCTTGCATACATGCCAAGGAGATAGATTATGGCGCGGATGAGCGGACCTCAGTTCTTCGGAGAATTTGAAAGCGAACATCTGTACTCAAAAAAAGTATTTGAATCGCCTAAGCGTTCCCAAGTATTAAACAAATTTGGTCTGACAAGGGATATGATGGGCAATCGGCGTTCGCTTTTCACGAGCGCAGACATCATTAATCAATTGGCAAGCATACCTGATGACCATCCATTTAAAACCACGCTGATCGAATCTGGTTGGGGCACTGTTCTCCACCGCGGAGGTGATACTAACGTTGGCGGATTTCAGGAAGGAAAAACTCAGTTTCAAATCGAGCTGATTGATTCGTGGATCGCGCGTTCAGAGTTGTCATCGGCCGATCCGCTTTATATATCCCAAGACGGTTTAAAATATGCCATAATAGATTTGCATAAATTTACTGATGACCTTGCAATTGGCAGAATCAAAGGGGCAACCGGTGTACCCCTGGGTGTTTTGGGGACTGACAAAGATTTTTTATAATGCATTTGAAATCCGCGACGGGGCTTTCGATCCAGGTATATTTAATAAATTAGATGTTGCTTTAGAAAAAAATGTGCGAGAGCGTCTCGATGCACATATTAAAGTGCTGTCGGCTAGTTCGATGACTCATCAGCTTGCAGATAATCCAGCGCGATTTGCATCGGTCGAAAAACTAGCCGCAGAGGCTATTGCGCGAGGAAGCATTAACCCAGATCAATATAATGATGTGTTAAATATGCTTGGACAGTCCAGAACGGGCGAAGCAAGCATACGTAATGCTGGAATTTTGCTCTATCGTGATCTTTCCAGCAATTTAGAAGTAAATATCGGAGACGTGCCAGGATTTTTTAATCGCGCCTTGGCTGAAGGGTTAGCAATCGGCATAATTGACAGAAATGCCACTCTGCAAAAATTGGAGGCTGAAGTCCAGAATCAGACTAAATTTGTCGAGCTGCTAAATCAACATGGATCCAGCCTTCCTGAACATTTTTCGGAATTTGACCAGGAAGCGAGTCGCGCTATCCACCGCAGTGCTATTACGATTGGTCAGAAAGCGACGTCAATCGCAGCTCAGCTTGGAGAAAATCGGCTCACAGGCTTCAAAGCCTCGATGGGCGGTTTAGGTGTCGGGTACGCAGATACCGTATATGATGCTTTTAGAGCGGGTGCTAAAGATAAGAAGTGGGCGCAATTCTGGATCGAAAGCGCAAAATTTGGACAGGCGGCCGCGCTCGGATTTGCAGGTATTGCTCTGGCTACATCGTTAGTTGCAGGAACTGCCGCCGCTCCATTCGTCGCAGCTGGATTAGGTATCCTGGGTGTAATTGATGCGGGTGTTTCAATCGGAAATATAATCGCAAAAATTGCTAAAGATGCTGCAGGTATCAAAAATGTTCCCGATAATATCGGGGCGATACCAAACGTTATACAGGAAAATACCAACTTCATCAAGCAGCTTGGTGAAGAAGTGTTATACAATTGGGTAAAAGACTCGATTGCTGGCGCTAGCGATCTTGGTTTGCCCGTTATTCCTGGTATTGACACAAAATATATCGCCGACGGTGCCGATTTAAATTATCCTGATCAAGTCAATGGAACAAAAAGAAGCGAGTTGTTCTATGGTAGAAATGGTTCGACTATAGGAGGCGGCGGCGGCGCGGATGAAATATATCACGTGGGGTTTGGGTCGTCGAACGGAGACGAAGGGCAGGATATTGTTGTCGGTATCGATGGAAAAGTAGTAAAGGCAGGAGATTCTCTGCAGCCATGGATGGATGAGGCTGCGGAGGAGCGGCGTCAGGAAAATAATAGAATAAAAATTGAAAACGTAGAACGTGTAAATTTATCTTTGCCTTTGCTCAAAGAGTTACCGGATCTTCCGGATAGCCCGAAGTCGCTGATCGATCGCGTGCTCCGACTAGATGGCGGTGCCGACAACGATATCGTATTCGCAATTCGCGGCGAAGGCGTTCTGACAGCTGGCGGCGCAGGCCGGGATTGGATCTACAATCGCTCAAAAGGTGGCATCATCTATGGTGATACCTCGAGTGGGACGTATGAAAAATTAATTCGTGATGTACAAGGTAATATCGTCCTCAATCCTGACGGAACAAAAAAGACAGAAATTTATACGATCAAAGATAGTGTAGAAAATAGCGACAATATTTGGTATTCACCAAACACTGTTGTCAAAGATGCGCAACATCACGATTTTCTCAAGTTTTACGGACTTACGTTGACCGGTGGAAACGCTGAAGGCGGCGTAGCTGGGCTTATCAATTTTGGTGCGGTCGGCGCCGTGGCCGGACTGGCTAATCTCGCCATTTCTCTTGACGAAAGAGGAAAATACGATCCCGCTCGTTCAATCTACTTCGACCATCTTTTTCCGTGGATGACTTATATTTTCCGCCCCAACGCTAGGGGCAATCTCGACATGTATGTTACGAATACATTTGACCAACTTTTTACCGCCATTTTCGGCGGAACATCAAGCGAGGCTTACAAGGCGCAGCAGGAACTCGACAAGCAAGGCATCCTCAAGGGCTGGATGAAGGTCGAGAACTTCGACCTCGTCGGCAGCTATCTTGGCGCGTTGCAAACCGGGCTCGACCGCCGGGGCACCTTCAACATGGTGTTCAAGGCTGCCAACCCAATCGCCGACCTTCTCGCCCTCATGGCGCCGCTGCTCCACACCGCCATCGGTCAGGGGCTGGCGGCCTCGCTCGGCGGCCTCACCCTCGTCGAGCAGGCCCTCACGCTGTCGGCCGCCACCACCCGCTTCGCCAAGGGCGCCGCCTGGGCCACCGGCACCGACCCCCTCGTCATCGACCTCGACGGCGACGGCATCGAGACCACCGAACTCGCCACCTCCGGCGTCTATTTCGACCTCGACCAGGATCTCTTCGCCGAGCGCACCGGATGGATCGGCGCCGATGACGGCTTCCTGGTCCGCGACCGCAACGGCAACGGCCGCATCGACGACATCTCGGAGATGTTCGGCGGCGTCGGGCGCTCAGGCTTCGCCGACCTCGCGGCGCTCGATTCCGACGGGGACGGCCGCATCACCAAGGCCGACCTGCTCTGGTCCACCCTCCAGGTCTGGCGCGACCGCGACGGCGACGGACAGACCGATGTCGGCGAGCTGATGACGCTGGATGCCCTCGGCATCAGGGAGATCGGCCTGGCCACGCAAGGTCTCGACGCCACCACCCCGCAGGGCACCCGCCTGACCGCCGCCGGCCAGGTCACCTTCGCCGATGGCCGCACCCGCCGCATCTTCGACGCGGTGCTGCCGGCCAACGACACCGACACCCGCTATGCCGGCGAGGCCGGCCGCGCCGCCTGGCAGGGCCAAACCCGCCTCGACCTCAAGGGCTTCGGCCGGATCACCGACCTCGCGGTCGCCGCCGCCAACGACATCGCGCTCGGACAGCGTGACGCCGCCACCGCCGCCGCGATGACGGCGCCGCGGATGCGCGACCTCGTCGCCCAGGTCGGCGACCTGCTCGGCGCCTGGGGGGCGAGCCAGGAAGAGACCCGCGAGCTCACCCCGGTGCTGACCGGCCTCGACGCCGCCGGTGCGCCGGTGCTGCTCGACCGCGGCATCTACGTCGAGGATGCGGCGGGCGGGTACTGGACGCTCGCCTCGGGCGCCGCCTTGCGCGATGCCGCCGGTGCGGTGATCGCCCGCGCCACCCTGGAGGACGTGCTGGCGCAGGGCGCCGGCTGGCGCCTGGAGCAGACCTGGTCGCCTCCCGAGCGCGCCGCGGCGCTCAGCCACCGCGAGGCGGCGCCCTACCTGATGCGGGTGGTGGACGGCCGCGCGGTGATCCTCGATCACGGCGTACGCCAGGCCGATGGCAGCTGGATCCTCGCCTCCGACCCCGGCACCCGCTACGCCAGCGCCGAGGCGATCCTGGCGCTTGCCCATCCGGCGGGCACGGAGTGGCGGCGCGAGGCCTTGGGCTTCAACCCGCTCGCCGCCCTGCCGGTCGACCGGATCGGGGTGCGGTTCACCGACGGGATCGCGGTCGATTATACGGTGCAGGTCACCGACCGCGACGGCACGTTCCACGTCTGGGCGCGCAACCTCGACCGGGCGCTGCAGCTCGAGTGGAAGACCGGCGACAGCCGCGAATTCAACCTGCGCAACGACGCGATCGACGTCGATCACCTCGACGAGGTCGGCTCGACCGATGCCTCGACCTACCGGGTCGAGATGCTGACGCCGGCGCAAGTGCACTTCGCGACCTCGCTCGCGGGCATCGACTTCCGGCCCGAGATGCTGACGGCGCGGCTCGATTCGGCCACCGGGCACCTCGCCTACGCGGTCGGGCCCACGGGGCGGGCCAACCTGTCGGCGGACCCGGCGGCCTACGTCTCGGGCATCGACGCGATGATCGCGCTCTTGCAGCCGGTGATGGAGCAGTACGTCGCGACCTCGCGCCGCTACGCCGTGCGGCTCGCGATGCAGGGCGGCCTCAAGGACGCCTTCGCCGGCATCGCCTACGACGTCGCCTCCGACAGCTACCGGCCGACGACGAACCGCGAGCTCGCGCCGCTCTTCGAGGCGATCTTCCGCCAGGCACCGGCGAGCAACCGGGACGACGCGGTCCTCGACTACCTGACCGGCTGGCACGGCGTGCTGTCCCAGGTCTATCCGGATTACCGCCCCTCGGGCGAGGGCAACCTCGTCGGCAGCACGCTGGCGGTGGACCAGCCCTTCGTGCTGCAGATGCTGCTGCCGGCCTTCGAGACCGTCGGTCTCGATCTCGACATCCGCGGCGTCGCCCACGCGCTCGGCATCAGCGAGGAGCGCCTCGTCACCCATGCGGCCGAGGCGACCGCGGTCGCCGGCACCGGCGGCATCGACTATTTCTACCTGACGAAGGGCGACCAGACCCTGCGCGGCGGGCGCGGCGCCGACGTCTACTTCGTCGGGCGCGAGTCGGGCAACGACGTCGTCGAGGACCGCGACAACGGCGAGGCCGACCAGCTACGCTTCACCGACGTCCTGTCGGACGAGGTCGAGGCGGTGCGCGACGGGCAGGATCTGGTTTTGCACGCCCGCGGACACAACTTTTCGTTGCGTCTTGCCGATCAGTTCCTGGGTGAGTTGAACGGATTGCTGCCCGGCGGCGGCCGGGCGGATTCGGGCGTCGCGTCGATCGTGTTCGCCGACGGGGTGGTGTGGGACCGCTTCCGGATGTCGATGGAGGTCGTCGACAAGGCCCGGGCGGCGGGCGTGTTCAACGACGCGCTGATGGGCTCGGGCTCGGCCGACGTGCTGTGGGGCGGACGCGGCAACGACTACCTGTCGGGTGGCGCGGGCGGCGACATCTACGTCTTCGCCCGAGGCGACGGCCAGGACGTCATCGACGACCAGGGCGCGTTCTCGTTCGGCATCGCCAAGGCGGGCATCGACGTCCTCGCCTTCAAGGGCGGCATCACCGCCGACAACCTCCGGCTGATCCGCGACGGCGAGAGCCAGAACCTCAAGATCGTGATCCTCGACGCGGAAGGCCGCGAGACCGGCGACGCGATCGAGATCGTCGGCCAGTTCGGCGGCGTGCGCACCGGCGTCGGCATCTTCGCGAAGATGCTCGAGAGCAGCGACGGGCTCGATTACGTCTCCCCGAACCTGATCGAGCGTTTCCTGTTCGACGACGGCACCAGCCTCGATTTCGGGCAGATCGTCGAGAAGGTCCTGAAGAACGCCAAGACTGCGGGCGACGACGCGATCTTCGGCATGCTGAACTCGAACACGCTCGACGGCGGCGCCGGCGACGACTTCCTGTCCGGCCGCGAGGGCGACGACACCTACCTGTTCGGCCGCGGCTACGGCCGCGACGTGATCCTCGACAACGGGCTCAACGGCCTGTTCGACCCGCCGGCGCACGACCGGCTCACCTTCATCGACGAGATCCGTTGGACCGACCTCGACTTCCTGCGCGACGGTCCGAGCGACACCCTGCGCCTGCGCGTCAAGGGCACGGGCGACGAGGTGGTGCTGCAGGACTTCCTCGACACGGTGCCGATCTTCGGCTTCGTCAACCTGATCGAGGAGATCGTCTTCGGCGACGGCACCACCTGGAGCGGGTTCAAGCTCGCCCAGCACGTCATCGACGTGGCGCGGACCGTCGGCAACGACACGATCTACGGCTACGACGCGCTCTCGGACGCGATCGACGGCGGGGCCGGCGACGACCGGCTGGTGGGTTTCGGCGGCAACGACGCCTATCGGGTCGCGGCCGGGGAGGGGAGCGACACCATCGTCGATTCCTCGGGCGAGGACCGGGTGGCGTTCGAGGGGATCGCCTCCGGCGACGTCGAATTCTCCCGCACCGCGCTGGACCTCGTCGTCACCGTGCGGGCCACCGGCCAGCGCTTCGTCCTCGAGAACCAGTACGTCCGCGACGGGCAGCAGGCCTTCGCGGTCGAATCCCTGGTCTTCTCCGACCACACCGTCTCGTTCGTCGACGTCAACCCGGAGGACATCGACCTCGTCGGGACCGACGGGGCCGACGCGATCACCGGCTCGGACTTCGCCGAGCGCCTCGACGGCCGAGCGGGCGACGACACCCTGACCGGCGGCGATGGCGGCGACACCTACCTGTTCGACGCCGGCTACGGCGCGGACGTGATCGTCGACCGCCGGGCGCGGGCGGGCTGGAGCGACCGGCGCGGCGTGCGCGTCCCGGTCGACGACGTGGTGCAGTTCGGCGGCGGCATCGCCCGCGACTCGGTCGTGTTCACCAAGGACGGCCAGGACCTGCTGATCTCGCTGAAGGGGCGGCCCGACACCCTTCGCGTCCGGGCGCAGTTCCGCGACGCGGAGGACGGCGTCGAGCTGTTCCGCTTCTTCGACGGCTCGCAGATCCGGATCTCCGACGTCGAGGACCTGTTGCAGATCGCCGGCGGCAACCGCGGCGACAACCTGGTCGAGGGCCTGGTCGACCGGGAGAACGTGCTCGACGGGCGCCAGGGCGACGACACCCTGCACGGCGGCGAGCGCGCCGACACCTACGCCTTCTCGGCCGGCTACGGCTTCGACCGGATCCTGGAGCGGTCTGACCGCGCCGGCATCGTCGACCGGGTGGTGTTCGGCGCCTCGGTGCGCCGAGAGGACCTGCGCGTCGCCCGCCGCGGCGACGACCTCGTGCTCGACCTCGGCAACGGCGTCGACGTGCTGACGGTCGTCGAGGGCCTGACGGACCGCCGGATCGAGCGGTTCGAGTTCGCGGATGGCACCGCCCTGTCGATCGAGGCGATCGTCGACCGGATGCTGGCCGGCACCGACGCCGACGAGCACCTCGTCGGCTTCGACGGCCGCGACGACACGCTCTCGGGCGGGGCCGGCTCGGACGCGCTCGAGGGCGGACGCGGCGACGACACCTACCGCTTCGGCCTCGGCGACGGCCGCGACAGCATCATCGACACCGGCGGCGTCGACCGGGTGATGTTCGGGCAGGGGATCACCCGCGACGTCGTGCGGTTCCGCGCGGTCGGCGACGACCTGGTGGTCGCCTTCGGCGCGGTCGAGGCCGGCCTCGGGGGCGACGACCGTCTCGTGGTGCTGTCGGGCCTGCGCGCCCGGCCGGTCGAGCGGTTCGAGTTCGCGGACGGCACCGCCCTGTCGATCGCGGAGGTGCGCGGCCTGATCCGCGAGGCGCTGCCGAATGCCGGCCAGGACCTCGTCGACCTCGCCGGGCTGCCGGAGGGCGCGGCCCCGCGTCCAGGCGCCGGCCACGACCGGCTGATCCTGGCGGAGGGCGCGAGGGTCGTCGTCGGCCCCGGCGAGGGCATCGACAGGGTCGAGATGTCCGACGGCGTGGAGAACGCCACGGTGCTGCTGGAGGGCGCGACCTCGACCGACGTCGCGGTGCGCCGGGCCTCGCTCGGGTCGCGCGATCTCGTCCTGGCCTTCGCCACCGGCGCGCAGATCGTCGTCCGGGGCGCTCTCGGCTCCGGCCGCCTGCCGGACTTCGCCTTCGCGGATGGCGTCGTCTGGGACGAGGCCGCCCTGATGCGGGCGGCGATCGCCGGCCAGGCCGGCCCGGGCCACGACATCGTCGCCGGCAGCGGCCGGGCCGACACCCTGGCGGGCGGCCCGGGCGACGATTCGCTGAGCGGGGGTGACGGCGACGACACCTACACCTTCGCCCGTGGCGACGGGCGCGACGTCATCGAGGACGCCGCCGGCCGCGACGTGCTCGCCATCGCCGGCTACCGGCCCGACGAGCTGCGGGTGTCGCAGATCGATCCGTCCCGGACCGAGCTGGTGCTCACCTTCGCCGGCTCGGCCGACCAGATCCTCCTGCGCTACACCGCCGACTGGAGCGGGATCGACACCGTCCGGTTCGGCGACGGCACTGCGCTGACGCTGGCGCGCCTGCGCGAGATGGTCACCGCGGCCGGAACCCCTCAGGACGACCGCCTGGTCGGCACCTCCGGCGACGAGACCTTCGAGGGCGGGCGCGGCGACGACGTGATCCGCGGCGGCGGCGGCGACGACGTCTACCGCTTCGGGCGCGGCGACGGCCAGGACCGCATCGAGAGCACCGGAAACGCGGACGGCCGCGGCACGCTGCTGTTCGGGCCCGGCATCGCGCCGGAGGACCTGGACGCGACCCGCGACCGTGACGGCCACGTGGTGCTGACGATCCGCGGCACCGACGACCGCGTCACGCTGGTCGACCCTGCCGGCGACCCGGACCCGGTCGTCGCCGTGATCGCCTTCGCGGACGGGCGGCGACTCGGCTATCGGGCGCTGGCGGCCTCGATCGCGCCGAGCGACCGGGACGACCACGTCGTCGTCCCGTCCGACCTCGCGCAGCCGGGGATCGGCTCCGAGATCGTCGGCGGCGCCGGCAACGACTGGATCGAGGGCGGACGCGGGGCGGACGTCATCACGGGCGGCCGGGGCGACGACCGGCTCGAGGGCGGCGAGGCCGCCGACACCTACGTGTTCGGGCGCGGCGACGGCCAGGACACCATCGCGGATATCGCGACCGCGGATAGCGCGAGCCCCGATCGGGTAAGCTTCTCCGCCGGCATCCAGCCGGGCGACGTCCGGTTCCTGTCGGTCGGGCCGCGCGACCTCGTCATTGGCCTTGCCGGCAGCGACGACCGCCTGACCATCCGGGACATGTTCCGCGCCGGCGGATCGACCGATACGAGCGTCGAGCGGTTCGCCTTCGCCGACGGGACCGTCTGGGAATTCGCCGACATCCTGGCGCGGGCCGCCGCCTCGGCGACCGCGGGGAGCGACACGATCGACTTCGGCGCCCGGTCGGCGGTCGCCGTCACCCTCGACGGCGGCGCCGGCGACGATCTCCTGGCCGGAGGCCGCGGCGACACGACGTACGTGTTCGGGCGCGGCTCCGGCCGCGACACGATCGTCGAGGGGGCCGACTGGACGGAATCGACCGACACGCTGCGGCTCGGCGCCGGCATCGCGCCGGCCGACCTCGTGGTGATGCGCAGCGGCGACGACCTCGTTCTACGCCTCGTCGGCAGCGACGACCGCCTGACCCTGCGCGGGCAGGCCACGGCGAGCGCCCCGCCGATCGACCGCGTGCGCTTCGCCGACGGTACGCAGTGGTCCGCCGCGATGCTGGCGGCCCGGATCCTGCCGCCGGAGGCTGCCGAGCGGGCCCTCGCGCCCGCCCGCGCCGGCGATCCCTTCGCCGATCCGGCGTTCTCCGGCACCGGCAGCGGAACGGGCGCCGGCAGCGCCCTGCGGGCCTCGACGATCGGCCTTGCCCGCTTCCCGACCCGGCTGCGGCCGGTCCACGACCTCGCCGCGGTCGGTTCCGCCTCCTCGCTCGGCGGCGGCCTCTATCAGCTGACCCCCGACAAGGGCTGGCAGGCCGGCACGGTCTGGGGCACGATCGATTTGTCTCAGAGCGTCGTCTGGACGACGCGGATGTATTTCGGCGCAGCCGAGGGCGGGGCCGACGGCGTCGCCTTCGCGCTTCAGAAGACCGGGCCGACCGCGATCCTGCCCTCGGTCTCCCACATGGGCGCCCTGGTCCCCGGCTCCTACGGCATCCTGTTCGACACCTACGGCCAGTGGACCGACTTCAGCCGTATCGTGGTCAACGGCGATGTCGGCAGCGCGAGTGCGGAGCCGCGGCGCGACTTCGAACAGCTCGAGGACGGGACCTGGCACGACGTCGTCATCTCCTGGGACGCGCCGAGCAAGACCTTCGCCTACCGGGTCGACGGCGTGCTGGCCGGCAGCAAAGTGTACGATCCGGTCGCGGCCCTGTTCGGCGGCGAGTCCAAGGTATGGTACGGCTTCGGCGGCGCGACCGGCGGCGCAACCAACGACCAGCGGGTCGAGATCGTCTCGGTCGCCACGGTGGAGGGCCTGGGCGCCGATCCGTCGACGGTTGGGACTGTCGGGCAGATCGGCTCGGGCCTGTTCTCGCGCGAGCTCGCGGGAGCGGCCGCACGCAACACCTACGACGTGTTCGTGCCGCTCGCCCGCTGGGGCGATGGCGTCGACGCGATCACAGACTTCCGCCCCGGCGACACCGGCGACGTCCTGAACGTCGCGGTCGCGCAGGGGCTGCCGGGCATGCTGCTCGCTCGGGCGAGCGGCGCCGACACCCTGGTCTACTTCGTCGAGGAGGGCGTGCGGCGGCTCGAGGATGCGCGCCTGCTGCTGCGCCTCGCCAACGTCCCGGCGGCGAGCCTCACGGCCGTCAACTTCGCGGGTGCCGGCTTCGGTGTCGTCTCAGACCGGTCCGTCGAGGGCACCACTGGGGCCGACCTGCTCCAGGGCGGCTTCGGCAACGACACGCTTCTCGGCCATGCCGGCGCGGACCGGATCGTCGCCGGGCCGGGCAACGACGCGCTGAAGGGCGGCGGCGACGACGACGTCTACGTCTTCTCGCGCGGTGACGGCGACGACACGATCACCGACCGGCGCGACGACTACGACTTCGCCTCCGGCGGCAACGACGCGATCGCGTTCGGCCCCGGCATCGCGCTCGCCGACCTGAGATTCGCCACCGCGGGCAACGACCTCCTCGTCAAGGTGGGAGACGGCCAGGACCGGATCCGCATCGTCTACGGCTTCCGCAATCCGCATTACCGCATCGAGACCCTGCGCTTCGCCGACGGGTCGACGTTGAGCTACGACGCGCTCATGCGCCGGCTAACCACCGGCGGGGCCGGCGACGACGGCCTCGTCGACGATTCCGGTGCAGGCCTGCTGACCGGGGAGGCGGGCAACGACACGCTGTTGGGCTACTGGGGCAACGATACCCTGGTGGGCGGGCGCGGCCGGGACGCACTCCTCGGCGGCGGCGACGACGACGTCTACGTCTTCTCGCGCGGCGACGGCGACGACACGATCACCGACCGGCGCGACGACTACGACTTCGCCTCCGGCGGCAACGACACGATCGCGTTCGGCCCCGGCATCGCGCTCGCCGACCTGAGATTCGCGGCCGCGGGCAACGACCTCCTCGTCAAGGTGGGAGACGGCCAGGACCGGATCCGCATCGTCTACGGCTTCCGCAACCCGTATTACCGCATCGAGACCCTGCGCTTCGCCGACGGCACGACGGCGAGCTACGACGCGATCCTCGACATCCTGACCACCGGCGCGGATGGCGACGACGCGCTCCTCGACGATTCCCGCGCGAGCCTCATCCGGGGCGGGGCCGGCGACGACACGCTGTCGGGCTACTGGGGCAACGATACCCTGGTGGGGGGACGCGGCAACGACGCGCTGAAGGGCGGCGGCGACGACGACGTCTACGTGTTCGAGCGTGGCGACGGCGACGACACGATCACAGACCGGCGCGAGGATTACGACTTCGCCTCGGGCGGCAACGACGCCATCGCGTTCGGCCCCGGCATCGGCTGGACGGATCTCGCGCTCTCGGCCGCAGGCGACGACCTGGTGATCAGGTTCCTCGGCACCGCGGACCGGCTGCGCGTCGTCAACGGGTTCACGAACACCTACTACCGCGTCGAGCAGCTGCGCTTCGCCGACGGCACCGTGAAGACCTTCGCGGACCTTCAGGCCCGCATCGCCGCCGAGGCCGGCGGCCTTTCCATCGCCGGCCGGGCCGGGTCCGGCGGCATCGTGGGCGGCGGGGGTGCCGAGCGCCTCGACGCTTCCGCCTTCGCCGCCGGCATCACCCTGGACGGGCGGGGCGGGCACGACACCCTCGTAGGCAGCGGCGCGGCCGATGTGCTCATTGGTGGCACCGGCAACGACAGCCTGGCGGGCGGCGCGGGCGCCGACGCCTATCGGTTCTCCGCCGGGTTCGGCCAGGATACGATCGAGGAATGGGACTGGTCGAACGCCGACACGACCATCGAGTTCGACGCCTCGCTCTCCGCTGCCGACCTCGTGATCGAGGTCAGCCGCATGTCCTGGGGCGGACGGATCGATTACGGACGGACCCGCCTGAGCTTCGCCGGGACCGAGGACCGGATCGCCATCAACGACCTCGACGCGATCGCCCGGATCCGCTTCGCCGACGGCACCACCCTCGACCGCCAGCAGATCATCGCGCGCTCGGTCGCCTACGGCAGCATCGAGCGCGCGCTCGATTCCTCCGATTTCGGCGTCGCCGACAGGCTTGCGGGCTCGGCACGGGACGAGTCTCTCGACGGCGGCGGAGGCGACGACACCCTGGAGGGCGGCGCCGGCAACGACACCCTGGAAGGCGGCACCGGCAACGACGTCCTGATCGGCGGGACCGGCAACGACGATCTGCAGGGCAGCGCCGGTGCCGACGTCTACCGCCTCTCGGCCGGGTTCGGCCACGACGTCGTCTCGCCCGGCGATGCCGGCCGCGACTGGATCGTGTTCGACGCCACCGTCGACCGCGCCGACATCGTGGTGCGGCGGCCCGCCAGGCCGTGGGATGCCGGCGAGCTCTCCGATACGCTGCTCGTCGGTCTGCGCGGGACCGCGGACGTCGTGGAACTGCCCGACGCGCTGCGGGAGGGCGCGGACGCCGTCGCGGGGATCCGCTTCGCCGACGGGACGGTCCTGACGCTCGCCGACCTCGCCGCGGCGGCGGTTCCGGCCGGTGGCCTGGTGCAGCGTGGCGTGCCCGCCGACGACCGCCTCGCGGGAACCGCGGCGGCAGACACCCTGATCGGCTGGGCCGGCCGCGACACGCTGACGGGCGGGGCGGGGTCCGACCTGCTCGTCGGCGGCGACGGCGCCGACGTCCTGGAGGGTGGGGCCGGGTCCGACACGCTCATGGGCGACAGCGGCGGCGACACCTACCGCTTCTCCGCCGGCTTCGGCACCGACTCGATCCGGGACCGGCGCGAGGAGGGGATGGTCGACGCGATCGTCTTCGACGCGACCGTGACGGCGGCGGACATCGCGGTCCAGGTCTCGCCGGACGGCTGGGGCCTGACCCTGCGCTCGCGGGTGTCCGACGACGCGATCACGCTCGAAGCGGCCTGGTTGAACGGGGCCTACGGTGTCGACGAGGTCCGCTTCGCCGACGGGACCGCCTGGACCCGCGACCAGCTGCGGGCCATGGCCGCGGCGGCGCCCGGCATCGCGCTCGCCGGCAGCGAAGCCGACGGGACGCTCGCCGGTTCGGCCTTCGACGACGTCATCACCGGTGGAATGGGCGACGAATTGCTCCTCGGCGGGGCCGGCAACGACAGCCTGCAGGGCGGATGGGGCGACGACACGCTCGAGGGCGGCAGCGGCAACGATACGCTCGACGGCGGCTACGGCGAGGGCGCCGACACCTATCGGTTCTCCGCCGGATTCGGCCAGGACCTGGTTCGGGTCGCTTCTTCCTCCTATGGGCACGGCTACGGCCCGCGGGACGCCGACGTCGTGGCGTTCGACGCCACGATCGCAGCGGCCGACGTCCGGCTGGCCTCGCGCGGGATGCACCCCGCGGACGGCATCGTGCTGACGATCGCGGGCAGCACGGACAGCCTCGAGATCATCGGCTTCGACGACCTCGACACGATCAGCTTCGCCGACGGCACGGTCTGGTCCTACGCCGACATGTCGGCCAGGCTCGCGGACCCGGAGGGCGTCGAGCGGCATGGCGACCAGGGCAGCGAACTCCTCGGCACGGAGGGACCGGACGGTCTCGACGCGATCCCGGACAGCGCCTCACACCTCTCCGGCCGCGGGGGCGACGACACGCTTCGCGGCTCAAGGGTAGAGGACACCCTGGAGGGCGGCGGCGGCGACGACCGGCTGGAAGGCGGCGAGGGCGCCGACACCTATCGGTTCTCCGCCGGCTTCGGCCAGGACACGATCGCCGAGGCGTGGGGCGCGGCGGACATCGTCAACCACATCGTCTTCGACGCGACGATCACCCGGGGCGCCCTCGTCGTCGAGCGGCCGAGCAATGAGTACGGTCCGTCGAGCGACATCGTGCTGCGGATCGCCGGGAGTGAGGACCGCATCACCCTGCGGAACGGGTTCGGCGCGCCGGGCTACGAGATCCGCTACGACATCCGTTTCGCCGACGGTACGACGGTCACACCTGCCGAAATCGAAGCGGCGGCGGTCGAGGTCGCGCCGTCGACGCTATCGGGTGACCAGAGCGGCATCCCGATGATCGGCGGGGCGACCGACGACGTGATCCGCGGCTCGGCCGGCGCCGACACCATCGAGGGGCGGGGCGGCAACGACGCGCTCCAAGGCCTGGAGGGCGACGACGTGCTCACCGGCGGCGCGGGGAGCGACACGCTCTACGGCGAGGCCGGCAGCGACACCTATGTCTTCTCGGCCGGATCCGGCGAGGACTGGATCTACGATTCCGCTGCCGCCGGCGAGCGCAACGTTATCGTGCTCGACGCCTCGGTCGACCCGGGGCAGGTCGAGATCTGCGCCCGGGCCTCCGACCTTTGGGGCAGCTTCTCCGTGTCGGTCGCCGGCCGCGAGGACCGGATCTGGGTCTCGCGCTCGGGCCACGACGCGGTGATCGCCGAGATCCGCTTCGCGAACGGGACCGTCTGGAGCGCCGCCGACATCGAGTCGCGGCTGACCTACGTCGAGGCTCCGACGATCGCCGGCTCGACCGGCGGCGCGCGCGTCGTCGGCACCGCCGGCAGCGATACCCTGACCGGTACCGCCGGGCCGGACGAGATCGACGGGACCGGATCCCTCCGGTGGCTGCCGGTCGGCGACAACCTTCTGGTCAACGGCAGCTTCGAGCAGGGGGCGGCCGACGCCGCCAAGCCGTGGTGGGGCGAGGCCTCGACCAGCCTGCCCGGCTGGACGCGCCTCGATAGCAACCAGCCCGCCACCGCCCGCGGCTTCCAGCGCGTCGCCTCCGGCGTGGACCGGGTCGCGGCGAGCGACGGGACCTACTGGCTCGACCTCGATGCCGATCCGGGCCCGGGGGGCAGCGGCAACGTGCATCTCGCCCAGGACGTCCAGGGCCTCGCCGAGGGCGAGGCGATGCTGATCCGCTTCGATTCCGCCAACCGCGCCGCCAGCGCCACCGGCGCGTTCGAGGTCCTGTGGAACGGCGCCGTCGTGGCGAGCGTCGTCGAGGGTGACAACCGGATGCGGGCGGGGGCGGTGCTGGTCACCGCCAGCGCCGGCACCAACCGGCTCGGCTTCCGCGGCATCGGATCGTCGGACGGATACGGCGCCTCGCTCGACAACGTCCGGCTCACCCGGGCCGAGGGGATCGCCAGCGCCGACGTCGGACACGACCTCCTCTCGGGCTTCGAGGGCGACGACACCTTGCGCGGCTCCGGCGGCGACGACACGATCGCGGGCGGCGGCGGCCAAGACGTCCTCGACGGCCGCGACGGCAACGACGTTCTCGACGGCGGCGCCGGGAACGACACCCTGACGGGCGGGCGCGGGGTCGACCGGCTCGCGGGCGGCGCGGGCAACGACATCTACCACTTCTCGCCCGGCGACGGGCGCGACACGATCACCGACACCGCGGGGACCGACCGCATCGTCTTCGCGAGGGGAATCGCGCCGGCCGACGTGACCGTGCGGCTCCTGGGCGATGCGACGACCCTGGCGCTCGTCCTCCGCGGCGGCGACGACCGGATCACGATTGCCGACGCCGCCTCGATCGAGATCATCGCCTTCGCCGACGGCACGGTCTGGACCCGCGACGACCTCGCGGCGCGGTGGAAGACCGCGACCGCGGACGCCGACGTCATCCTGGGCACCGGCCCCGACGAGATCCTGGCGGGGGGCGCCGGTGACGATCGGCTGATTGCCGCCGGCGGCCGCGACACTCTGCTCGGCGAAGCCGGCGACGACGTCCTCACCGGCTCCGCCGGCGCCGACCTTCTCGACGGCGGCTCCGGCAACGACACCCTGGCGGGTGGGACCGGAGACGACGTCTATCGCTGGGGCCGCGGCTCGGGCAACGACGTGCTCACGGAGGGCGGCGGGACCGACCGCGTCGAGATCGGCGCCGGCGTCGCGCCGAGCGACCTGCGCGTGAGCATCCGTGGCGCGACGAGCCTGGTGCTGTGCCTGCGCGACACCGGCGAGGAGCTGGTGCTCACCGACATCCTCTCCGCCGCCGCGAACGCGATCGAGAGCGTCGTCTTCGCGGATGGGACGGCCTGGTCCGCGGCGGACATCAGGAACCTGTCCTATGCCCGCGGCGACGGTGACGACGTCACGGCGGGCAGCGCCGGTGCGGATCGGATCGACGGCGGGGCCGGCAACGACGTCCTCGACGGTCTCGAGGGCGACGACGCGCTCGCCGGCGGCGACGGGGACGACGTCCTGCGCGGGGGGCGCGGGGCGGACCGGCTGGCGGGCGGGCGCGGCCGCGACACCCTCGTGGGTGGCGCCGGCGCGGACCTCTATCTCTTCACGGCCGGGGACGGCGCCGACACGATCGACGAGCGGGGCGACGGCGCGTTCGACACCTTGCGGATCGCCGGCCACGCCCTCGAGCGGATCCGCTTCGGCGCCCGCGGCCGCGACCTCGTCATCCGCTTCGCGGACAGTGCCGACCGCATCACTGTGCTGGGCGGTCTCGGCGACGAAGTGGGCGCGCGCCTGGACTCCGTCGAGGTCGCGGATTCGGGCCTCGTCCTGTCCCTGGACGAGATCCGCGCACGCCTGGTGGACGACGTCGCGGCCGGCGGGCGGTGGCTCGCGGGCGGCCTCGGCGACGACAGCCTGACCGGCGGCGACGGCGACGACGTCCTGCGGGGCGGGGAGGGCGCGGACGTCCTCGCCGGTGGCGGGGGCGACGACCTCTTCCTCGACCTGTCCGTCGACGGCTCGACCGATACCCTGACGGGCGGCGACGGCCGCGACATCTACGCGTTCCTGCCCGTGGGCGGGGAGGGCGCGATCGTCGCCGACGTGATCACGGACTTTCGGGCCGGGCCCGGCGGCGACGTCATCCGGCTCGCGATGGCCCATCCCAACCCGTTCGAGGCCGGCCTGATCCGGCTCGGCCAGTCGGGCGCCGACACGCTCGTCCTGCGCCGCGCGGCCAGCGGACCCGACGAGGTGCTGGTGCGCCTCCTGGGCGTCGAGGCGACGGCGCTGACCGCGGCGAATTTCGACGGCGTCCCGGTGACGGTCGACAACGCCGTCAGCCTCGGCGACGACGACGGCGGCCACCGCCTCGACGGCTCCGCCTCCGACGACCGCATCTTCGGCAACGGCGGGGCGGACACGATCCGGGGCTTGGCCGGCAACGACCGCCTCGCCGGCGGCACCGACGGCGACCTCATCGATGGGGGACTCGGCGACGATCAGATCGCGGGCGAGGAGGGAGCCGACAGGATTGTCGGCGGCGGCGGCAGCGACGTCATGGCCGGCGGCGCGGGCGACGACGTCCTCGTCGGCTACGGCGACGGCAGCCTCGCGACCGATATCGACGTGTTCGCGGGCGGGCGCGGCGACGACCGGCTCGCCGGCGGGACCGGGACGGACACCTATCGCTTCGCCCGCGGCGACGGGCGCGACACCCTCTCGGACCTCGGCGGCACCGACCGCATCGTGTTCTCGGGCATCGCCAGCGCCGAGGTGAACGTCGTCCAGGTCGGGCGGGCCGTGGAGCTGCGCATCGCCGAGGATGGCGGCCGCATCCGGATTCTCGGCGCGCTCGACGGCGCCAGCGCCATCGAGACGATCACCTTCGCGGATGGGAACTGGAGCTGGAGCGACGTGCTGGCGCGCGCGCAGAAGGGCGGCGACGGCGGCGACCGGCTGGCCCTCCCGACCCGGCGCGAGGACAACCTCCTGACCAATGGCGGCTTTGCCGCCTACGCGTCGGACGAGGTGCTGGAGGATACCGGCGGGACGCTGCGCCTGCGCACGATCCCGGGTTGGACCGAGGCGGCCGGCCGGGCCTTCCGCTACCGTCCCGATGGGAGCGCCGACGGCTACGCCGTCGACATGGAGGCGTTCCTCGCCCACATGGACGTGAGCCAGGTCGTCCCCGGCCTGCGGGCCGGGGAGCGGCTCGTGCTGCACTTCGATTACGGCCTGCCGGCGGAAGCCGGGACACGTGGCCTCGAGGTTATGTGGAACGGCGCGACCGTCTCCGCGCTCACCGCCGACCAAGCCGAGCCGCGCATGGCGACCGTGATCCTCACGGCGGGCGGTGGCAGCGACACCCTGCGCTTCCGGGCGACCGGCGACCGCTCGACGGCGGGAATCCTGCTCGACGACGTACGCCTCTTCGCGGCCGGCGGCCGGGCGGGCGGCAGCCTCTCGGGCGGGTCCGGGAACGACGATCTCCTCGGCGGCCCCGGCGACGACACGCTGTCGGGCGGCGCCGGCAACGACACCCTTTCGGGCGGCGCCGGGGACGATACCTACCTGTTCGCCCGGGGCGACGGGCAGGACCTGATCCGCGACGGGGTCGGGACCGATACCCTCGCCTTCGCGGCCGGCATCCTGCCGGGCGAGGTGCGGGTCGTGGACGGCGCGCAGACCCTCGTCCTCGAGCTCGCCGGGACCGGCGACCGCATCGACCTCGGCGCCCCGGCCGGTGCCGACATGGCCGTCCGCCGGGTCACCTTCGCGGACGGCACCGTCTGGACGGCGCAGACCCTCGCCGCGCTCGCCCGCGCCGGGACCGACCGCGACGATCTCCTGCGCGGCGGAGCCGGCGACGACGCCCTGTCGGGCGGGGCCGGCGACGACCTGCTGGTCGGGCTCTCGGGCGCCGATACCCTCGACGGCGGCGCCGGCCACGATCGCCTCGAAGGCGGCGCCGGCGACGACACCTACCTGTTCTCCGCCGATGGCGGCCACGACCGGGTCCTCGACACCGGCGGCATCGACGCTGTGGTCCTCGCGGCCGGCCTCGCTCCCGCCGACATCGCCGTGGTCCAGAGCCGCGACGGGGCCGACCTCGCCCTGGTCGCCAAGGCGACAGGCGCGCGCCTCACGATCGAGAACGCGCTCGGGAGTGGCCGCATCGAGGCCGTGCGCTTCGCCGACGGCACGGTGTGGACGACCGCCGACCTCATCGCCCGGGCCCCGACCTTCGGCGACGACGCCCTCACCGGCGATGCCGGTGCCGACACGATGACGGGCGGCCTCGGCAACGACAGCCTGTCCGGCGGCGCGGGCGACGACGTCTACCGCTTCGCCCGCGGCGACGGCAGCGATGTCATCCACGACCGGTCCGGGTCCGGGGCGGACCGCCTCGAGATCGGCGGCTACGCCGCCGCCGAGGTCGGCTTCCACCGCCTGACCGCCGATGGCAACGACGTGGCGATCCGGTTCTCCGGCACCACCGACCAAATCGTCGTCGTCGACGCGCTGGCGTCGAACGGCGCCGGCATCGAGACCGTGGCCCTCGCCGGCGGACCGTCCTATTCGGTCGCCGACATCCGCCGCGCGGTCCTCGCCAGCCGCATGGGACCGGGCGACGACCTCGTCATCGGCACCGACGGCCCCGACACGCTCGCAGGCGGGCGCGGCGCCGACCTCCTGCGCGGCGCCGGCGGCGACGACATCTACCTCTACCGGCGCGGCGACGGCGACGACCGCATCGAGGCGGTCGGCGCCGGCACCGACCGGGTGAGCCTCGCCGACTACGCGCCCGGCGACGTCGTCTCGGCGCTACGCGCCGGCCCCGACAGCCACGACCTCGTCGTCACCCTGGCGGGGGCGGGCGACCGGCTGGTGCTGATCGACGCCCTGCATCCCTCGAACGGGACGCAGGGCAGCCTGTCGCTGGTCTTCGCCGACGGCACGGTGTGGGACCGCGACGCCATGCGGGCGCGGGCACTCGCCGACATCGACGGATCCGGCGACGACACCGTCAATGGCTTCGAGGCGGCGGACGTCTTCGCGGCCCGGCCCGGCAACGACCTCCTGGCGGGCCTCGAGGGCGGGGACCTCTACGGCTTCGGCGCGGGGTCCGGGCACGACACCGTGACGGATTCCGGCACCTCCGGGACCGATCGGATCGAGATCCGCGACTTCGCCTCGACGCGGGCGCAGGTCGAGCAGCTCTATCGTGGCTCCGAGGCCGTGGTGCTGCGCTTCACGGGCGCGCCGTCCGACAGCCTGACGGTGCTCGGCGCGCTCGCGCCCGACGGACGGGGCATCGAGCGCTACAGCTTCGCGGACGGCGTCGTCTGGACCAAGGACACCCTGCGCGAGATCCTGGGCAACCGAGCCCCCGTCGCCGTCGACGATGGCTTCTACTCGGTGAGGACCGGCGACGAGATCGTCATCGGGGCGGCCGACCTCCTGCGCAACGATTTCGACGCCGACGGCGACCGCCTGCGCCTCGTCGCAGCCGAGACCGCCGCCACCGGCCTCGTCGCGCTCGACGAGCGGGGCGACCTGCGCTACCGGGCGGTCGGCGGGTTCTACGGCCCGACCTCGATCACCTACACGGTCGCGGACGGGCGCGGCGGCTTCGCCAACGCCACCGTCGACGTCCGGGTGCGCCCGATCGCGACCGCGCGGGCCGACGACGGCTTCGCCGTCGCGGAGGACTCCGCTCTGGCGATCCGGGTCGAACGCCTGCTCGCCAACGACCTCGACGGCGACCGCATGGTCGTCGGCCAGGTCTACGGCGCGGTGAACGGCTCGGTCGCCCTGGCGAGCGACGGCAACATCACCTTCACCCCCTCGGCCGACTTCAACGGTACCGCCGCATTCGTCTACGCGGCGAACACGCCCGAGGGCGGCCGTGCCGAGGCGACGGTCGCGATCCGGGTGACGCCGGTCAACGACGCGCCGGTCGCCCGCGCCGACGTGGCGGAAGCGGTCGCCGAGGGCACGCGCTTCACCCTCGACCCCCGCGCGCTCCTCGCCAACGACGCCGACATCGACGGCGACACGCTCACCGTCCGGGCGGTGCAATCCAGCGCCGACATCGCGGTGTCGATCGGCGAGGACGGGCTGATCCAGGTCGTCCCGCGCGCCTATTACTGGGGCGAGGCGACGTTCGCCTACACGATCGCCGATGCTACCGGTGCCACCGCGACCGGGCAGGTGCGGTTCACCGTCACCCCGGTCAACGACGCGCCGGAGCCGAAGGACGATCGGTTCGAGACCACGGATGCCGGGGCGCCGATCCGCGAGGACAACCCGATCGTCATCGGCGCCGACCGGCTGCTCGCCAACGACGTCGAGCACGATGGCGAGACGATGACGCTGACGGCCGTGCGCGGCGTGCGCGGCGGGAGCCCGCAACTCCTCGAGAACGGCACCGTGCTGTTCACGCCCTACGGCGACTTCAACGGCGAGGCGGCCTTCGACTACCGGGTCGAGGACGGGCATGGCGGCGTCGCCTGGGCCCGGGCGACCCTTGTCTATCAGGCGGTCAACGACCTGCCGGTCGCCGCCGACGACAGCTACGCCGACCGGTCGCTGCCGATGCTGCGCGGCCGCGAGGACCAGGCGATCGAGATCGCGATCGCCGAGCTCCTGAAGAACGATGTCGATCCCGAGGGCTTCTCGGTCCGCTTCGAGAGCGCCGGGAGCGCCGTCCACGGCGACGTCCGGGTCACCGACCACGGCACCGTCGTGTTCACCCCGGACGCCGATTACTGGGGCGAGGCGACCTTCGCCTACCTGGTCTCCGACCGCGAGGGCGCCGTCGACGGCGCCACCGTGACCCTGTGGTTCGAGAATGTCGGCGACGCCCCCCGGTGGCGCGGCCCGACGTGGTCTACGCCAACGAGGACATCCCGGTCGTCATCCCGATCGCCGCCCTGCTCGCCAACGACGGCGACATCGACCGCGATCCGCTGCGGTTCGTCGGCTGGCGCGAGACGACGTTCCTCGACGCCCTGACGTACGGGGGCGACGCCGGGGGCAAGCTGAACGGCACGGTCGCCTACGACGGCGCCGGCAACCTGGTCTTCACGCCGAACCGCGACGCCAGCCGCAGCTCCGGCCTCGTCTACCGGATCACCGACGACGCCGACGGAGAGGCCGACGGCTACCTCGACATCGTCATCGTGCCGACGAACGACGACCCGACCGTCGGCGAGGACGAGGGCTTCGTCACGCCCCTCGGCGTGCCGCTGGTCCTGCGCGCGGCGGACCTCCTGGCGAACGACTTCGACATCGAGCAGGCCGACCACGACGGCGACGGCACGATCGACGACGACCTCGACGATCCGCGCCGCCCCCGTCCGACCTTCGACGGCGTCGAGGGCGTCTACGACGCCGAGGCGCTGGCCCTCGGGCAGCGGATCCCGCGCGGGGAGGCCGAGGTGGTGGCCTGGGCCGGCGAGACCTTCGTGGTCGTCCGGTTCGCCGAGGGCTTCAGCGGTGCGGTGGCGGTCGAGTATCGCATCCGCGACGCAGACGGGGCGACCGATACCGGGCTCGCCAAGGCCCGGGTCGGCGCGGCCTATGATGGCACGCTGCGCGGCTCCAGCCTCCCCGACCTCGTCGCCGGCAGCGCCGGGGCGGACGCGATCCGTGCCTTCGCGGGCAGCGACCTCGTGCGGGCAGGCGCGGGCGACGACCGGATCGAGGCCGGCGACGGCGACGACCGGATCGAGGCCGGGGCGGGCGACGACTGGATCGACGGCGGCCGGGGGTCCGATCGGATCGACGGCGGGGACGGCGTCGACACGGTGAGCTTCGAAAACTCCGACATCGGCATCCGCGCCGATCTCGAATCCCGCATCGGCCAGGGCGGCACCGCGCAGGGCGACACCTATCTGGGCATCGAGGCGCTGACCGGCTCGCGCTTCGCCGACCAGCTCGGCGGCGATGCCGGGGCCAACCGCCTCGAGGGCCTCGAGGGCGACGACCTCATCGAGGGCCGCGGCGGCGACGACAGCCTGGTCGGTGGCGCGGGCGACGACGTGCTCGCCGGCGGCGCCGGGGCCGACACCCTGGAGGGCGGTGCGGGCCGCGACACCGCCGACTACGCCTTCGGTACGGTCGGGATCGCGGTCTCGCTCACGACCGGAAGCGCGCGCGGCGGCGACGCCGAGGGCGACGTGCTCGCCGGGATCGAGAACCTCGCCGGCACTGACGCAGCCGACACCCTGGAGGGCGACGCAGGCGGAAACGTCCTCTCGGGCGGGCGCGGCGACGACCTGCTGCTCGGGGGGGCGGGCGACGACACCCTGATCGGCGGGCGCGGGGCCGACCGGCTCGCGGGCGGCGAGGGGATCGACGTCGCCGACTACACGCTCTCGGCCGAGGGCGTCGCCGTCGACATGGCGGACGGCGCGGCGGGCGGCGGAGACGCCGCCGGCGACGTCTTCTCGGGCATCGAGATCGTCCAGGGCTCCTACCACGACGACACGATCCGCGGGGATGCGGGCGACAACCGTCTCCGGGGCGGGCGCGGAGCGGACCTCCTCGACGGGCGGGGCGGCTTCGATACCGCCGATTACGGCCGCGCCGACGAAGGCGTGAGCGTCGATCTCGCGACGGGCCGCGGCACCGGCGGCGAGGCCGCGGGCGACCGCCTCGTCGCGATCGAGGGACTCCTCGGCTCGCTCCACGCCGACCGCCTCGCCGGTTCGGCCGCCGACGAGCGTTTCCAGGGCTCGCGTGGCGACGATACCCTCGCGGGCGCCGCCGGCTCGGATACCTACCTGTTCGGCTTCGACGACGGGCAGGACCTCGTCGTCGAGGAAGGGAAGGCCGCCGACACCGACCGCCTGGTCCTCGCCGCGGGAATCGCGCCGCGGGATGTCTCGGTGGTGCGCGAGGGCGACGACCTGCTGCTCGAGTTCGAGCGCCAGGACGGCTTCCTCGTCGACACGGTGCGGGCGCGCGGGCATTTCCTCGGGCGCGAGACCGGCCTCGAGGAGGTCGTGTTCGCGGACGGCACGGTGTGGACGCGGGAACGCCTCGACACCTTGCAGCGCCTCGGCCGCTTCAACGCCGCCGACGACGTCGTGCGCTTCGCCCGCGAGGACGAGCTGATCGTCATCGATCCGGCCCTGCTGATGCGCAACGACGCCGACGGCGAAACGGGGGCTCTCACTCTCGTGGGCGTCGGCGATGCGGTGAACGGCAGCGTGGCCTTGACGCCGGACGGCCGCATCGCGTTCCTGGGCGCGCCGAACGTCAACGGCGACGCCTTCTTCACCTACACGGTGCGCGATGCGTTCGGCCGCGAGTCGAGCGCCCGGGTCGAGGTCGACCTGGCGCCGGTGAACGATGCGCCTGTGGCGGTCGACGACCCCCTCGTCCCCGCGGTCGAGGACCGGATCCTGCGCATCCGCATCGAGACGCTGCTGGCCAACGACAGCGACGTCGACGGGGAGTTCGAGGGCCTGCACATCGCGGCGATCGGCCCGCTGACCAACGGGGCCGGCGTCGAGATCGACCGCTACAAGGAGCTCGACTACGCCTTCGCGGCCACCAACGCGACCGCGCGGCTCAGCGGCGACTACCTCGAATTGCGGCTGCGCCCCGACTATTTCGGGCCGGCGGGATTCGTCTACACGCTGAGCGACGCTTCGGGGGCCACCGCGACCGCCCGGGTCGAGATCGCGATCGCCCCGGTCAACGACGCGCCGCGGGACCGCGACCGGAGCCACGAGATCCGCCTCGGCCGCGACGCGGTCCTCACGGTCGCCGACCTCCTGGCCGACGCCTACGACATCGAGGGCGACGGCATCACCTTCGTGGGCCTGCATGCCGGCCTCGACGGCGAGCCCGGCCGCAACGGCCGCGCGATGATCGACGCGGCGTCGGGCACCATCACCTTCACCCCGCTGGCCCTCGGGGAGGCCAGCCTCGCCTACGACGTCGTCGACGCCCGCGGGGCCGCCGCGACGCTGACCTACGACTTCCGGGTCCGGCCGCTCAACGACGCCCCGCGGGCCGGGAACGATTACGGCCTGCGTACGCTCGAGGACCAGGCGCTCGTCATCGATCCGGCCACGCTGCTGGCAAACGACAGCGACGAGAACGGCGACACCCTCGTGATCGCTGGCGTCTCGCGCTTCGCCGAGGGCGGCAAGGTCCGCCTGCGCGACGACGGCCGGATCGAGTTCCGGCCGACCGCGGACTACAACGGCGCGGCCGGCTTCGCCTACACGGTCTCGGACGGGCGCGGCGGCACCGCGACCGCCCGCGTGGCGATCACCGTGCTTCCCCGCAACGAAGGCCCGGTGTTGCGCAACGACCGCGTCGGCGGGATCGAGGACGGCCCGTCCGTCGTCATCCCGGCCGAGGCGTTCGGCAACGATGTCGAGCCGGACGGCGACGTGCTGTTCTTCAAGCGCGCCGTGGTGCTCGGCCGGGTCGACCACCGCTTCCTGTCCGCGGGCTTCACGGCCGACGCGGCGCTCGCCGACGGCTCGGCGCTGCCGTCCTGGCTGCGCTTCGATCCCGCGACCCTGCGCTTCTCCGGCGAGCCAGCCGGCACCGCGCCGGTCGCGGTCGACGTCTGGGTCACCGATCCGGCGAACGGGCGGGTGTTCAACACCCGCCTCTCCCTGACCGAGACGATGATCCGGCAGGGCTTCGATGCCCGCGCCCTCGTTCTCGACGGCTACGAGATCCGGCGCCCCTTCGCGGTGTCGTACGCCTTCGGCGCCGACGATCTCGACGCGCAGACCCGCGTGACGGCCTCCCTGGCCGACGGCGCCGCGCTACCGGGATGGCTGCGTTTCGACGCCGCCGCCCTGCGTTTCACCGGCACGCCGCCGGCCGGGACCGCCGGCCCGATCGTGGCGCACCTGACCTTCACGCGGCCGGGCCCGGCCGGGGGCGAGCCCATCGTCTTCCGGGACGAGGTCGTCCTCGATCCCGCCGCCCTGCCGGCCGGCATCGCCTACGACAGCCGCATCGCCCTGTTCGATACCCGGGCCGGGACCGTCTCGGCGGTCGTCGCGGGCGGGCGGCCGCTGCCGGACTGGCTGTCCTTCGACACGGTGACCCGGCGGATCGGCCCGAGCGGCTTCCCGCCCGAGGAGGGGGCGTCGGGGGTGCGCCTTCAGGTGGTATTCGCGCCCGGTCCGCGCGTCCTGCCGGACGGCGTCGTAGCCGCGAGCGACCGCGGCTTCACCCTCGAATTCGTCGTCGATCCCGCCCGCGACCTCGACGGCCAGGTCACGGCGATCAACCGGATCCTCGCCGGCGACGCCTACTTCGCCGCGCAGGGCCTGTTCGCCCTCGACCTGGAGGATGCAGGCCCGATCACCGCCGCCCGCGAGAGCGGCGCGCCGCTGCCGTCGTGGCTGGCCTTCGACCCGGCGACGCTGGGCTTTTCCGGATCGCCGCCGCCGGCCTTCGTCGGCGCCGTGCCGGTCCGCCTCGACGTCGCGGCCGGGGCGGGGAGGCCCGCCCTGTCGGTGATCACCGAGGCCCTGGTCGACGACACCGTGAAGCTCGTCGGGCTCGCGGCCGGCGTCGTCGCGGCACCGGGCGAGCTCCGGCTCGGCCTGCCGCAGGATTTCGACGGCACCATCGTCCTGAGCTACGACGCGGTAGACGAGAAGGGCGGGGCGTCGCAGAAGCCCGCCCTCGTCTTCTACGACGTCGCGCCGGCGCGCGAGCGTCCGGATGCGGTCGCCGACGCCTTCGCGGGCCGCGAGGGCGAGAGCACCCGCTTCGCGGTGACCGACCTGCTGCGCAACGACTTCGACCGCGACCGCGACCGCCTGCGTGTCCTCGCCCTCGGGCAGCCGGCGAACGGCCGCGTTCGGCTCGAACTCGCCCGCGCCGTGCTGGCGGCGCCCGACGACCTCGCGCCGCGACCGGGCGCGAGCTTCACGGCGAGCCTGGCCGACGGTACGCCGCTCCCGTCCTGGCTGGCCGTCGACGGGTCGACCGGCACGATCTCGGGCGAGGTGCCGCTCGCCTTCCTGGACAGCCTCGCGATCCGCCTCACCCGGACCTTCGACGGCCTCGCGACGAGCCGCACGGCCGTCCACCGCTTCGACGGCTATGCCGGGGCGCGGGCCGTCTACGCCCCGGCCCCGGACTACTCGGGCGAGGACCGCTTCACCTACGTCGTCACCGACGACCGGGAGGGGGCGTCGACGGGCACGGCGGTCGTCCGCGTCGCGGCCCTGTTCGACCCGCCCACCGCCGTGGCGGACGACGTGGCGGCCCGCGAGGACACGCCCCTCGTCATCGATCCGCGGGCGCTGCTCGCCAACGACACCGACGTCGACGGCGACCCGATCCGGTTCGTCGGGGTCGCCAACGCCCGGCACGGCAGCGTCGCCTTCGACGGCGCCCGCATCCTGTTCACGCCGGAGCGCGACTTCGACGGCGAGGCGGCCTTCGAGTACGTCGTCACCGACGACCGCCATGGATCGAGCACCGGCCGGGTCCGGGTGGCGGTGGCCTCGACCAACCGCGCCCCGGTCGCGCAGGCCGACGGTTTCGCAGTGCAGGAGGACGTGCCGTTCACCTTCACCACGGCGCAGCTCCTCGCCAACGACGGCGACCCCGATGGGGACGCGCTCACGTTCCAATCGCTGTCGCGCAAGGCCGAGGGCGGGCGCATCGTCGAACTGACCGACGGGCGCTGGCAGTTCGTGCCCGAGGAGAACGTCGTCGGCCCCGTCCGCTTCGCCTACACGATCGGCGACGGGCGCCGTCTCTCGACGGGCGTGGTCACCTTCACGGTCGCGCCGGTCAACGACGCGCCGATCGCCAACCCCGACGGCGCCGGCACCGCCAACGATCCGAGGGGCGTGTTCCGCACCACGCGGGACCGGACCCTGACCCTCGACCTCGCGGTCCTCCTCGCCAACGACCGCGATGTCGAGGGCGACGGGTTCGCGATCGTCGAGGTGTTCGACGGCGACCAGGGCAGCGTGGTGCGCGACGGCGCGACCGCGGTGTTCACCCCGAAGGCCGGCTATGTCGGCGATGCCGGCTTCCACTACCGGGTCGCCGACGTGCACGGCGCCTCGAGCGTCGGCTACGCGACGCTGCTCGTGGCGCCCGACGCACCGCTGCCGATCCCGGTCTCGGATACCGGCTTCGAGATGCTCGAGGACCGGTTCATCGACATCGATCCCGCCGCCCTGATGGCGAACGACGTCGTGCCCGAGGGCTCGGTCCTGACCTTCGTCGGGCTCGAGGGCGCCGAGCGGCGCGCCGACGGCACCTATCGGGTCACCCCGCGCGCCGATTTCAACGGCGACCTCGTCCTCGTCTACGCGGTCAAGAACGAGCAGGACTTCCCGGTCGAGACGACCGTGACGATCCGGGTGCTGCCGGTCGCGGACGCGCCGGTCGCCCGACCCGACGCCCTAGCGCTGCGCGAGGACACGCCGCTCACGCTGTTCGCGAGCCAGCTCCTCGCCAACGACGCCGACGCCGATGGCGAGGCGATCGTGTTCACCCGGATCATCGGCAGCGCCGGGGTTTCCGTCGCCGATCTCGGTTTCGGCCAGCTGCGCGTCGATCCCGACGCCGACTTCAACGGGGAGGGGTGGTTCGACTACGCGATCGAGGACAGCACCGGCCTCGCGGCGGCCGCCAGGGTCGCCGTGACGGTGAGCCCTGTCAACGATGCGCCGGTCATCGCCGCGCTGCCGGTGCTGAAGGGCATCGAGGACCGGCGCTTCAGCGCGGCCCTGCCGGCAGGGTTCGTCACCGACGTCGACGGCGACGCGCTCCTCTTGGAGGTTCGGGGCAAGGGCGGCGGTGCCCTGCCGTCCTGGCTCTCCTTCGACCCCCGGACCCGGACCCTGAGCGGCGATCCCCCGGTGGATTTCAACGGCACCGTGGCGCTCGAGGTCTCGGCCTCCGACGCATCGGCGAGCGCCAAGCGCGAGCTCCTGGTCTCGATCGCCCCGGTCGCCGACACGCCGGTCCTGCTGCGCCCGCTGCCGGATCACGTCGGCCTCGGCGGCGAGGTGCTCGCGCTCGCCCTCGACCGGAAGGCCTTCGGCGACGCCGACGGCGACGCGCTCAGCCTTTCGGCACGGCTCGCCGACGGGTCCGCCCTGCCGTCCTGGCTTGCCTTCGACGGCGCGACCTTCACGGGTACTCCGCCGCGCGCGTATGGCGGCGATCTCGACATCGTCGTGCAGGCGAGCGATGGAGCGCTGACCGCGACCGACGTCTTCCGTCTCACCATCGTACCCGGCAACGCCGCACCGGTCCTCGCCACGGCGCTGCCGGACGTGCGCGTGCCGGAGGACGGACCCATCCGGATCGAGGTCGCGGCGGACCACTTCACCGACCCCGACGGCGACGCGCTCGGCCTGTCGGCACGGCTCGCCGACGGCTCCGCCCTGCCGTCCTGGCTCGTCTTCGACGGCACGACCTTCACGGGGACGCCGCCGGCCGACGTCTCCGGCGCCCTCGACATCCGGGTGACGGCGAGCGACGGCACGTTGGCGGCGGACGGCACCTTCCGGCTCACCATCGTGCCGGTCAACGACGCGCCGGTCCTCGTCTCGCCCCTGGCCGACGTGACCGTCCGCGAGGACACGGCGGTGTCGATCCCGATCCCGGCCGACCGCTTTGCCGACATCGAGGGCGACGCCCTGACGTTCGGCGCGCGCCTCGCCGACGGGAGCGACCTCCCGACGTGGCTCTCGCTGCGCGACGGGTGCCTGACCGGCACGCCGCCGGCAAACTTCACCGGCACGCTCGCGATCGAGATCGTGGCGAGCGACGGGGCGCTGGCGGCGAGCGGCGTGTTCCGGCTCACCGTCGCGCCGGTCAACGACGCACCGGTCGTGGCGACCGCGCTTCCCGACGTGGTCTCGCCCCGCGGCGCCGCCATCTCGATTGCCGTGCCGGCTGGCTCCTTCGGCGACGTCGACGGCGATGCGCTCGCCCTCACGGCGCGTCTCGCCGACGGATCGGCCTTGCCGTCCTGGCTCGCCTTCGACGGCACGACCTTTTCCGGCCGGCCGCCGGCGACCTTCACCGGCGCGCTCGACCTCCGGGTGACGGCGAGCGACGTCTTCCGCCTGACCGTCTCGGCGACCAACCGGGGGCCGAGCCTGGTCCGGCGGCTTCCCGACGCGACCTCCCCGGAAGATTCCCTCGTTTCGGTGGCGATCCCGGCGGGGAGCTTCCGCGATCCGGACGGCAACCGGCTGACCCTGACTGCACGGCTGTCGAGCGGCGCGGCCCTGCCGTCCTGGCTGGCCTTCGACGGCGCGACCTTCGCGGGTACCCCGCCGGCGGACTATGCCGGCGCCCTCGATATCCGGGTCACGGCGAGCGACGGGGCCCTGACGACGAGCGACGTCTTCCGCCTGACGATCACGCCGGTCAACGACGCGCCGGTCCTGGCCCGCCCGCTCCCGGACGCGACCTCGCCGGAGGATTCTGCCGTATCGGTGACGATCCCGGCCGGGAGCTTCACCGACGTCGACTCGACCCTGACCTACGCGGCGACGCTGGCCGACGGGACAGCCCTGCCGTCCTGGCTCCGGTTCTCGGGCACGCGGTTCACCGGCGCGCCGCCGGCCGACTATGCCGGTGCCCTCGATATCCGGGTGACGGCGCGCGACGGTACGCTCAGCACGAGCGACGTCTTCCGCCTGACGGTGACGCTGGTGAACGACCGGCCGGTCGCAGCGAATGACGGGCCGTTCGCGGTGATCCGCGGCGACACCCGGACGATCGCCGCGGCGGATCTCCTGGCCAACGACCGCGACCCGGACGGCGACGCGCTCGCGGTCGTCGCCGTCGGCGAGGCCCGCAACGGCCTCGTCGCGCTCGGGCCGGACGGCGGCATCCGCTACACGCCCGATTTCGGCTACGAGGGTGCCGACCGGTTCTCCTACACGGTGGGCGACGGGACGCTCACCGCCGCCGCCACCGTGCAGCTCGCCGTCTCGGACGCCTTCGCGGGCTGGCGCCGGGGCACGGGGGGCGCCGACACGATGACCGGAAGCGACGGGGCCGCCAACAGCCTGTTCGGCGGGGCCGGCAGCGACCGGATCACCGGCGGCGACCGTGCCGATCGCCTGGCCGGCGGCGGCGGCAACGACACGCTTACCGGCAACGACGGCGACGACCTGTTCTGGGGCATGTCCGGCAACGACACGATCGTCGGCGGGGCCGGCTTCGACACGGCGCACTACAACGGTATCCGGTCGAGCTATCGGATCGCTACCGTGGACGGCACCGTGCGGGTCGTCGACCTGCAGCCCGGCACCCACGGCAACGACGGGACCGATACCGTGTCGAGCGTCGAGCGCCTGGTCTTCCGCAACGGCGAGACAGTCTCCGTCGCGGCACCTATCGTCCTCGACCTCGACGGGGCCGGCATCGAGACCCGGAATGCCGGCCAGTCGGCGGCGCGCTTCGATATCGACGGCGACGGTACGCCCGAGGCCACGAGCTGGATCGGGCCGACGGAGGCGTTCCTGGTCCTCGACCGGAACGGCGACGGCGCCGTCAGCGGCATCGACGAGATCAGCTTCGTCGATGAGGTCGCGGGCGCGCGCTCCGACCTCGAGGGGCTGCGCGCCCTCGACGGCGACGGCGACGGCCTGCTCTCGGCGAGCGACGCCCGCTTCGGCGACCTGCGCCTGTGGCAGGATCGGGACGGCGACGGGCACCAGCAGGACGGGGAGATCCTGACGCTGGCGCAAGCCGAGGTCCGGGCGATCGACCTCTCGGGTGCCGCCACCGACCGGGACTGGGCGTTCGGCAGCACGGTGATCGTCCACCACGGGTCGTACATCCGCACCGATGGACGCCGCATGGACCTCGCCGACGCGGCGCTCACCGCGCTGTCCCGGCCGGACCCGGTCAGGACCGACCTGGCCGCGACGACCGCCGATGCGCTCGCGCGGCTCCGGGACGCGGCTCCGGCTCCGTTCGCCGGCTGGCCCACCACCACCGCGCCGGCCGCTGCCGCCGGCGCGATTCCGGAGGGCGACGATGCGGCGCGGCTGCTCGCCCTGATGCGCCAGGACATGTCGTCCTTCGGCACGCGCAGCGGGGAGGCGGATCAGGCCTGGCGGCGGACGGACCAGATCCGGCCGATGGACTACTTCGCGTGACGGCCGGAGCGTTTCTCGACGACGCGGGTACCGGGTGGCCGCAGAAAACGCGGCAGGATCGATGAAGGTCGATGATCCGGAGCAGCGTCCGCCTCACCGTGATCGGACGCTGCCCGGGAGGCAATCCCATCGAGCAGGCGGAGTGACCGGTCGCTCGGGCCGACGTCGTGCCGAAAGGAAACCGACTCCTGCGGCACCCGGCCGATCTCCGCGCGCTGCGGAGCCCGGCTTCCCCCGGATCTGCCTCGTGGCCGACGACGTGCTGCAGGGCGCGCAGTTTGCAATCCTGCCGGACGGCAGCCTGATCGCGCGACGCTTCATCCGGCCGTTCGAGGCGTGCCACAAGGGCAGGCCCCTGGAGCTCGATGCGGAGGGCGTCACTTATGCGGACGGCGCGGTCTACGTCGTCGGCTTGCATGGCCGCTCGCGGCCATAGGCCGGCAAGAACGAGAGGACGCTCGCGGCCCGTGCCCGGGCGACCCGGCACCTGTCCCGATCCTTGTCGATCCGAAGACCGTCGAGCTGGAGCGCGGCGATGTCGCCGGCGCGCCGGAGGTCACCGGGACCAATGCCCTCGGGCGCATCCTCGCCGAGATCCCGCAACCGGCCCCCTTCCACGACGAGGCACTCGAGGAGGGAGGACTGATACGCTTTCCGATTGATCGCTTCGCGATGCGGAAAGCGGCTTCGCTCAGGCGCCGCGCTAGCTGGTGATACGAGATCCGGAAGTCATCTTCCGGATCTCGTATCACCAGTCGAGGGCATCGCGGTCCGCGGCGACCTTGCTCCATGCCGGCCTGCGCGGCCCGGTGCCGGCGGATGCCCGCGCCGCATTCGTGTCGGGTTCCACCCGAGAGCCTGTTCGGCGGCAGGCGGGCGGCGGGCACGCTTGCCGGGATCGCCCTCGGCCGCGACAGCGCCGGCGGGAAACGAGGGGTGCGCGACCTCGCGGCGGTGCCGGACGGGTTCCTCGTCCTGGCCGGTCCGATGCACGACCCGCAGGACGATGCGGTCGCGGACGGAGAGTGCACCATCTTGTCCCAGGACGGCCGGTCGGCGCCCGCTCAGGCGGCTCGATCTGCCCGGCCACGGGAGGATTGTGGAGCCGGAGGCGCTGCTGCCCCTCGATCCTGGACCGGACGGGCAGCGCGTGCTGCTGCTCTTCGACGGCGCGCAGGAGGGCGGCCCGCGCGCCGTCGTGCTGCCGCGCTGAACGGACCGCGGATCGCCGCGAGCCCGAGATCCAGAGGTCGTCCCCGGATCTCGGGTCGCCTCACCGCTCCCGCCCCGCCTCGTCCAGGGACCGGGTGATCGGCGACAGGAGGTACTGGATGATCCGCCGCTCACCGGTCTTGATCTCGGCCTGGACCGAAAGGCCGGGGCCGAGATCCTGGTCGCGGCCGCGGACCCGGATGCTGGTCCGGAGCAGGCGGATGCGGGCGGCGTAGACGAGGCCGGGCTGGAGCGGCCGGCCCTTGTCGTCGCGTGGGGCGGCGGCGGGCTGGGACAGGTCGATGGCGTCGCGGCTGATGCCCTCGACGATGCCCGGGACGAGGCCATGCTCGGTGAACGGAAAAGCCTCGATCTTGACCCGGACCGGCTGGCCCTCGCGCACGAAGCCGACATCCTTGTTGAGGAGGTGGGCCTCGACCTCGATCTCGGCGCCGTCGGGCACGATGATCATCAGCGGTTGCGCCGGCTGCACCACGCCGCCGATCGTCGCCACCGCGAGCTGCTGCACCGTCCCGGCCACCGGTGCGCGCAGCTGCAGAAGCTCGCGCCGGCGCACCGCCTTGCGCAGATCTTCGGCGGCGGCCTGGGCCTTGTCGCGGGCCTGCAGCAGCTCGGTGACGGCGGTCTTCGCCAGGGCTTCGTGCAGACGTCGGCTCTCGGCCTCGATCGCGGTGATCGCGGCACGGGCCCGCTCGGCATTGGCGGTCTGGACCTCGATGTTCTGCGTGTGCTCGATGCGCAGCTGCTCGTATTCGAGGAGCTTGAGCCGTGCGAAGCTGCCCTGGTTGGTGAGGTGCCGGCGGGCCTCGAGCTGCTCGTCGATGAGCGGCAGGGTGCGCCGCAGCTTGGTGACCTCGGCCTGGGCCGAGGTGAGCTCGGCGGCGCGCTGGGCGGCCTGCTGGCGCAGGCTCGCGGCCTGGGCCTCGTGCTCGGCGATGCTGGCGCGCAGGAACTGCGCCTCGCCCGCTTCGGTCGCGGCCGGCAGGCCTTCGGGCGGGACGAAGCCGGTGGGCTTACCGTCGAGATAGGCGAGGAGCGCGGTGCTGCGCGCCTCGGTGACCCGGGCGGCCAGCAGCGCCTGGCGCGCCTGGGCCTCGTCGGCGGTGGCCAGCGTCGAATCGAGCTGGACCAGAAGGTCTCCCTCGGCGACGTGCTGGCCGTTGGCGACGTGGATCGCCCGCACCGCGCCGATCTCCATCGGCTGGATCACCTTGACCTTGCTCGACGGGATGACCTTGCCGGCCGCGACCGCCACGACGTCGACGGTGCCGAGCACCGACCACAGCAGGGCTGCGGCGAAAAACGTGCAGATCATCCAGATGAGCGCCCGCAGGCCGGGGCTCGGCGGCCGCTCCATGATTTCGAGGGCGGCGGGCAGGAACTCGTGGTCGGAGAGCCGGCGGCGGGCGCGCTCGGCCTCGTCCTGCGCCGCCCAGGAAGCCCGCAGCACTGCCCAGTGCCGGGACGGGCCCGGACTGCGATCGGCCACCCGGGCGGTCATGCGCCGTGTCCCATCTGCTTGGCGTAGAGCTGGGCGTAACGGCCGCCGGCCCGGATCAGCGTGTCGTGGTCGCCGGATTCCGTGATCCCGCCGGCCTCGACCGTGACGATCCGACGGCACCCGCGCACGGCGGAGAGGCGGTGGGCGATGATGATGACCGTGCGCCCCAGGGCGATGCCCGCGAGGTTGGCCTGGATGACCGCCTCGCTCTCCGCGTCGAGGGCGCTCGTTGCCTCGTCGAGGATCAGGATGCGCGGGTCGCCGATCAGCGCCCGGGCAATCGCGACGCGCTGGCGCTGGCCGCCGGACAGGTTGGCGCCACGCTCGTCGATCACCGTGTCGTACCCGTGGGGGAGGGCGAGGATGAACTCGTGGGCGCCGGCGAGCCGGGCGGCGGCGATCACCCTCTCCATCGGCAGGGTGGTGTCGGCCAGGGCGATGTTCTCACGCACCGAGCGGTTGAACAGGATGTTTTCCTGCAGCACGACGCCGATCTGCCGGCGCAGCCAGGCCGGGTCGACGAGGGTCAGGTCGACCCCGTCGATCATCACCCGGCCCTGCTCGGGCACGTAGAGGCGCTGGACCAGCTTCGTCAGGGTCGACTTGCCGGAGCCCGAAGGGCCGACGATGCCGATCGTCTCGCCGGGCTCGATCGCCAGGGAGACGCCCCGCAGGGCTTCCGGTGCGTCGGGCCGGTAGCGGAAGCGCACCCGGTCGAAGGTCACCGCGCCTTCGATCGGCGGCAAGCTCGCGCGTCCGGGATTGTGCTCGGGCTCGGCCGGCGCGTTGAGCACGTCGCCGAGCCGGTCGACCGAGATCCGCACCTGCTGGAAATCCTGCCAGAGCTGCGACAGCCGCAAGATCGGCTGCGCCACCCGCCCCGACAGCATGTTGAAAGCGACGAGCGCTCCGACCGACAGCTCGCCGGCGATCACCGACCGGGCGCCGAAATACAGGATCGCTACGGTGGTCAGCTTCGAAACCAGCTGGATCAGGTGGCTGCCCCAGTTCGCGAGCGTCGCGACCTCGAAGCCGGTCTTGGTGTAGCCGGCGAACTGCTTCTCCCAGCGGGCGCGCATCTGCGGCTCGACGGCCATCGCCTTCAGGGTTCCGATGCCGGTCACGCTCTCGACCAGGAAGGCCTGGTTTTCGGCGCCGCGCCGGAACTTCTCGTCGAGGCGCGCCCGCAGCGGTGCAGTCACCACCACCGAGATCGCGACGTAGAGCGGAATAGACAGGGTGACGACCAGGGTCAGCAGCGGGCTGTAGACATACATCACCGCGAAGAAGACGACCGTGAAGAACAGGTCGATCACGACCGTGACGGCGTTCGAGGTCAAGAACTCGCGGATCCGCTCGAGCTCGCGCACCCGCGCGACGCTGTCGCCGACTCGGCACGCCTCGAAGTAAGAGAGCGGCAGGTTGAGGAGGTGGCGAAACAGCCGGGCCGACAGCTCGCTGTCGACGCGGTTGGTGGTGTGCGCGAACAGCCAATTGCGCAGGGCCGAGAGGCCGGTCTCGAAGGTCAGAACGGCGGTCAGCCCGATCGCCAGCACGTCGAGCGTGGTCAGCGACTGGTGCACCAGCACCTTGTCGATCACCAGTTGGAAGAAGATCGGCGAGACCAAGCCCATCAGCTGGAGGAAGAACGAGCCGATCAGCACGTCGCGTAGGGGGCTGCGGTACTTCACGAGCGCCGGGATGAACCAGCTGACGTCGAAGGGCCGGGCGATTCCCGTCATCAGCTCACGGGTCGTCATCATCAGGAGACGCCCGGAGAAGTGGGCCGCGAAGGCCTCCTGCGTCCAGACCTCGGGCCGCTCGCCGCCGGCGCTCTGAACGAGATAACGGGTCCCGTCGGCCTGGGGATCGACCTTGAGCAGGATGACCGCCCCGCCGTCGCGCGTCTCGGCCAGCGCCGGCAGCGGCACCCGGGGCAGCGCGGCGAACCCGGTGGACTTGATCCGGGCGACGATCGCTAGACGCTTGGCGATCCGCGCGAGATCCTCAAGCCGGTAGCGGCCGTCGGGCGTGCCGTGATCATGGGCGATCTGGTTCGGATCGGCCGGCACGCCCAGGAACTTCGCCATCAGGACGAATGCGAGGAGCGCGTCGGGTCTTGCGGTCGCCGCGGGGGCGAGGAGGGCGGAATCAACGGCGGCCGTCATCGCCGATTCCGATCATGGCTCATCCGATCCGTCGGGCCATCGCCCGCGACCGCTTCGAGGTACTCCGCCGCGGCTGCGGCGTGCGCAGTCCCGGTCCTGCCGCACATGGGCATCCTATCCTCGTTCCATCGTCGGTGTTCATCGCGCCTCATGCCCAGCCCAAGCTTGGCATAGAACCTGTGACCTCCAGCTACGCGCTGCGGCAGCCAAATCTCGCCGTCCATCGCCGATCAGCCTGCGAAAGGTTTGAGCGCATACCTGTGCGCTGGCTCAGCCAGCGCGCCCACCTGCGGCGCCAGCGATCACCGGAAAACCCCGAAACGAGATACAAGCGGGATATCATAGACCGACATATCGACTAGTCCAATAGGTGTCGTTTGATTGACGCAAGGTATCATCCCCGCATAAAAAGCACAATGGCCGTTCTCGGGTTCGATAGTTGGTTAAGTTCGGTTTATGCTTGTGGCGAAGGATGTGGCGTCAACAATGCGTCATTCCCACTCGCCTGGCGGACGCCCACCGACGGTTCGGCTATCCGTCGAGCGTGACCGGCAATCAACGCTAGGCATCCCTGACAGATTCGCCTCCTGCAGTGTTTGACCAGCGAGCCCGATCGGTATGCCGAGATGCTCTGGGCAGCGGGGCCGTCCCTGTCCGAGAACGCGGCTTTCCGCGGCCACGCATCTTCAGGGCGCTCGCATAAGGATGATTATGGAACTACCGCCCTAGGCGTCTTTCTCCGGCAAGCCCCCCGCCGCACAAAACAGGTTCTCGCCCCGCATCACGCCGTCTCCCGCGCCGCACAGGGCGAGGCGTCCCGCAGCCGTGACACCACAGTCCGGGCGAGTTCCGCCGCCTGACCGCGGATATCCGGCACCGCCGTGCATTCCCACATTGTACCGCGCAACAGCGGCCCGAGGGTCCAGAGCCGGCGTCCGGACTCGCCACGCTGATCGAGGACCGCAAGGTTGTCGGAGACGGCGAGGCCCAAGCCCAGGGCGTCCGGACGGATCAGGCCCCGGGCCATCAGGCGGCGTAGCAGCAGATCGTCGGTATCCGCGACGCGCCCGACCCCGGACGCGTCGATGATCCGCTGGACCTCGATGACCCGCGGCGCGGCCACGCCGCGCTCGCGCAATGTGACCAGGGCGTACCCCGCCCGATCCTCGATGCCGGTCACCCGGGCCCGGAGCACGGTCAGACCGCCGCCGATGCGCTCTCGCGCGATGATCTCGGCCGCTGGCGGCGCCATCCGGTGGCGGTGCACGTCCCAGAATGCGCGCAGATGGCGCAGGAAGCGGTGCTGCTCGCCGAGCGGCAGGCCGCGCCACAGCTCGATGCTGGCACCGCGCAGGGAATCGATCACGCTGCGCCAGTCGGCCCCGGCGGCTTCGGCCCGTCGCACCTCGGCCCGCACGCAGCGCAGCAACGCGACGAGCGAGCGCCGCGCCGCCGCCGGCACGTCGGGCGCCGTCCACGGGGCGGTCGGCGCATGGACCTGGGGCAGCAGGCCGCGCCGCGACACGGCCAGGATCGGCCCTGCGAATCCCCGCTGTCGCAAGGCCGCGACGGCATCCACCATGGTGAGCCCGGTCCCAACGATCAACAACGGCAGATCCGGCCGCAGATCATCGAGCGGCTCGGCATTCCACGGGTCGACCGCGTAGCGGCTCCGCGGGTTGCCCGGGGCGCGCAGGTTGCCGCAAGCCAGGATGGCGCCGGCGACATAGCGGCGTCGCCCCGCCGCAAGGGTCAGGTAGAACCCCTCCTCCTCGGGCGCGAGGTCCACCACCTCGTCGTGCTCCAGCATCAGGTGCGGCGCCGGCCCCGGCTCGGCCAAGGCCGCGAGCAAGAGCTCGGTGAGATAGCGGCCATACAGGCCGCGAGCGGCGAACAGGCCGGCCGGCGTCGAGCGCGTCAAGGCAACGCTGTCGAGGGGGCAGCTCTCGAGCCAGCGGGAGAAGTGATCGGGCAAGTCCGGAAACGCGCTCATGTTGGTGGCGCGCACGTTGAGCAGGTGATCGCTGCACCCCGTTGCATAGGCGAGGCCACGGGCGAAGGCGCCAGACTTCTCGCAGAGAAGAACCGGGCGCTCCGGCATCAACCGGCTCAGGTGGATGGCGGCCATGGTTCCGCTGAACCCGGCGCCGATCACCGCGATGGGCGGAAGGGCGTTGCGCATTCGCCGTCGGTCTCCTGCCTCCGTCGCCACACTGTAGGAGAAGCGGGAGCCCAGGTCTCTATCCTCGGCTGGCTCATATTGGGGTACGAGGCTTGCACGAAAAACCGGCGACTCGCCCGGAACCGAAGTACGTCTCGTCGCCCCCCACCTCGGACCATCAGAAGACCGGCGAGAGGCTTTGCTCCACGCAGGCCCGTTCGCGCTCCGTGTTGACAGGGGAGCCGGCTACCCTTAGACAGCCGCTCACCGACGGGGCGCCGACGAACTGGCCGCCGCGCCGCACCTCCCCAGAGACGAGCGAGCAAGGGCCAGGGCAACCCGGCGCTGCTTTCCGTTTCCGAGAAGGTCGAGATCCGGCTCTGACCGGATCGGCTCTTTGACAAGTTCATACGAGAAAGAGAAGCGTGGACGGCGTCGTCCCTGCGGATCGGATCTTCGGGTCTGGTCGTGAGTAGGATGATGCTGGTCCGACGTTTCGGTGCTCACACGATCAGGTGGAAACGCCGGTCGGTCGTGAGCCTCCGTTACTATTGTGATCAGCTATG